>CAYRKG010000010.1:0-88944 GCA_964424795.1 uncultured Spirochaetota bacterium | reverse complement strand
GGGAATAGCTCAGTGGTAGAGCGCCACCTTGCCAAGGTGGATGTCGCGGGTTCAAATCCCGTTTCCCGCTCATTTACTCACCTCATCTGATCTATTTTTATCCACCTATCTTCTAAGAAGAGTTTCAAACAAAAATCTAAAACTGTACAACAGGGCACAAATCTTTGATAAAAACTTCCTCTATTCTTATAAAATTAAAAGCTCTATTAATGCCCTTTGCTAAGAGGGGAGTTTATATCGAAACCAAACTCACATAATCTTTTGTGTAAGCATGATGTATGAAAAAGATTTATTTTTTCTAATATTTTCATTATATTTGTCTTACATCTCCGATGAAAATTTTCCTATCACAAAGGTAAAAGTAGTATAAAAAATAAAGGTTATTATATGCAGTTAGAAAAAACAGTCAAAAAGGAGCCGAATTCAAAAATAAGCATCAATGTGAAAGTAAATAAATCATCAGTCAATGAAGCAAGAGAAGAAATAGTAAAAGATTTTGAAAAGAATGCGAAAATACCGGGATTCAGAAAAGGCAAGGTACCGAGAGATATCATCATCAAGCGCTTTGCAAAAAGTATCAAGGACCAAACAGCCACTACGATCCTCACAAACTCCATAAGACAGATCATTAAAGAAGACAACTATCATCCCATTTCAAATCCTGCTGTTATTGAAATGGATGAGCTAATTTTAGATGAAGATTTCTCTTTTAAAGCAGAATTCGACATAATGCCTGAAGTAAATCTTGGTGTATATACTGGTATTACATCAGAAAGGTATGTATACAAAGTTAACGACAATGCAGTAGATAGAGAAATAGAAGCCTTGCGTGAAAGGTTCGCAACTCTTGTGAGTATAGACGAAAGATCAAAAGTTGGCAACTATCTGGTAATAGATTATGAGGAGTATACAGGAGATGGTAAAACAAGAAATAGAAAAAAGGATCAGACTATTCTCCTGGATAATGAAAAAGAACAGCTTACCAAACAGCTCATTGGACTTTCCAAGGGAGAAGAAAAGGATATTACAATAAACCAGGAATACAAGGAAGATGGGGAAACAAAGACTAATACTGTAAATGCGCACATTACTGTAAAGGATGTGAAAAAAAAGGAGCTGCCTGAATTGAACGACGATTTTGCAAAAGATATTAGTGATGTAGAAACAGTTGAAGAATTGAAAAAGAGGGTAAGAGAAGAACTGGAGAAAGATGCGAGTCATCTATCAGAGGAAAAAACAAAAGACGAACTTTTAAAAAAGCTTATCGATAGATGCGAGGTTTCCCTTCCTGAAACTCTTATCAATTATGAAATTGATCGTATCATCTCCAATATTGCCTTCTCATACAGGATTGACCTTGAAAAACTCAAGAAAGATGAGAAACAGTATCAGGAATATAGAAAAAGTGTAAGGACAACTGCTATCAACAATAATAAGCAAGATCTTATTTTAGACGAAATTGCTCTGAAGGAGAAAATACCTGTTACAGATGAAGATTTAGATAAAGAAATAAAAAAGCTTGCACAGAGCAAGAAGAAGGATTTTCAGTCTTTTAAGAAAGAATTAATAGAAAAAGGAACCATTGAGAATTACAAATACAGATTAAAGCTTGGTAAGGCTCTAGACCTTGTATACAAAAATGCCAAACTTAATAAGGTTAAACGTGTCCCTTACCTAAACAATGAAAAGAAGAGGTGATGAATAATGGCACTTGTACCAATGGTAGTTGAACAGTCAAGCAGGGGTGAACGGGCCTATGATATATATTCAAGACTATTGAAGGATAGGATCATCTTTATAGATTCAGATATTGATGATATTACGGCAAATCTTGTAATTGCACAGCTTTTGTTCCTTGAAGGAGAAGATCCTGATAGAGACATATTCCTCTATATAAACAGCCCGGGAGGGCTTATCACTTCAGGTCTTGCAATCTACGATACAATGCAGTACGTAAGAACCGATGTTTCAACAATATGTATAGGACAAGCTGTAAGTATGGCAGCAGTTCTACTCTGCGCAGGGGCAAAAGGCAAAAGGTATGCCCTTCCAAATGCAAGACTCATGATACACCAGCCCCTCGGTGGGGCGCAGGGTCAGGCAACTGATGTAGAGATTGCTGCAAAAGAGATTATTAGAAACAGAGAACTTATAGAAGAAATTTTAGTCAAACATACAGGTCAGAACAGAGGGAATATTCACAAGGATGCAGACAGAGATTTCTATATGTCTGCAAAAGAGGCAGTCGATTACGGTCTAGTAGATGAGGTTCTTGTTAGGCATGAGCCTGAGAATACTTAGTTTATGGATTTAAAACTAATCTGTCCGATAATAATGAGAAGAAGAATGATTAATTTTACCTTGATATTGATTCTCTTGTCTTTTAGGTAAAAAACCTTTCCCCCCATTGAGGCCGTAGGCCTCAATTTGAGCGAAAGTGACGTGAGGCCGTAGGCCTCAATTTGAGCGAAAGTGACGTGAGGCCGCAGGCCTCAATTTGAGCGAAAGTGACGTGAGGCCGCAGGCCTCAATTTGAGCGATAGCGATGGAGCTAAAACAACTAATCAAAAATGTGGCTTGTCCACATTAGTACCTTAATCCTGATTTTTTTGCCATTTAGGTAAAAAAATCTTTATAATCGTGAATGCGGTTTAGCCGCATTAGAGGGCAATGTATGCCAAAGAATCTTGATATCGAAAAAAAGATCTGTAGTTTCTGCGGTAAAGACCAGAGTAAAGTAAGGAAGATGGTTGCCGGTCCTGGTGGAGTTTTTATATGTGACGAGTGTGTAGAGCTCTGCAGTGACATCATGTTTGGAAATGAGAGCAGTAATCCCAATTTTAATATGGAAAATCTGCCAAAACCTGCTGATATTAAAGATTTCCTAGACCAATATGTAATCGGGCAGGAGTATGCCAAAAAAAGCCTTGCAGTTGCTGTATATAACCATTACAGAAGAATTAGTTCTGTCGGTGATAGAGAGCCGGATGATGTTGAAATTGAAAAAAGTAATGTTCTATTAATAGGTCCAACAGGAAGCGGGAAAACACTTCTTGCACAAACCCTTGCCCGCAAGCTTAACGTTCCATTTACTATTGCTGATGCCACTACGCTAACAGAAGCCGGATATGTAGGTGAGGATGTTGAAAACATACTTCTGAAGCTCATACAGAATGCAGGTGATGATATAGAAAAGGCTGAACTTGGGATTATTTATATAGACGAAATTGATAAGATCTCCAGGAAGAATGAAAATCCATCAATAACGCGAGATGTATCAGGAGAGGGAGTACAGCAGGCGCTGTTAAAGATCATTGAGGGTACGATTGCTTCTGTTCCACCTCAGGGTGGTAGAAAACATCCGCACCAGGAAATGATCAAGATAAATACAAGAAATATTCTGTTTCTATGTGGCGGTGCTTTCGTAGGGCTTGAAAAAACTGTGGAAAGAAGGATATTAAATAAAACCATTGGATTCGGGGCTGATGTGAAAAAAAAGGGAGAGAAAAAACTAGACGAGATTTTAAAACATGTCCATCCTGATGACCTTATCCAGTATGGACTTATCCCTGAATTCGTCGGAAGACTCCCTGTTGTTGCTCCTCTTCACAGCCTGGATAAGGATTCATTGAAAAGAATCCTTGTTGAACCAAAAAATGCGCTCACAAAACAGTATAAAAAAATCTTCCAACTCGAAGGCGTAGATATCGAGTTCACACGAGATGCTATCGATGAGATATCAGAGGAAGCAATTAAGAGGCATACAGGGGCTCGTGGGCTTAAGTCAATCTTAGAAGGTATAATGCTCGATCTAATGTACGACATTCCTTCAAGAGAGGATGTATCAAAAATTGTCATAACCGGAAAAGTAATTAAAAATAAAATAAATCCTCTTACTCTGAGGGAGAAAAAGAAAGAAGAGAAATCTGCCTGAAACCTGGAGCTTTCACATTTCATGTTCTTACCTTATGGTACAAAGATGCTGTCCATCTAAGTACTGCTTTACATACAGATTACCATTTGTATACAGTACCTGAATATCAGGATGCTATTCTCATTATTAATTTCTAAACTGATAGGAAATTACTATAAGAATTGACTTTAAAGTACAAATAAATATATCTTTTTAGAAACAATATAAAAAAGAAAAATATATGATTGAGCGTTGCCAAAATATAGATTTGTAATTAATTTAACTAAATATAAAAGACCAATGCGAGGTAAAAAATGAAAACTGGCATAAAAGTATTAATCTTCATAGGTGCAATAATCTTCATTATTATAGCTCTTTTTGTGGGCACAAATATCTGGCTTAACTACACCTGGTTTGGAAAGCTTGGATATTTAAACGTTTATTTAAAAGTGCTTTGGGCAAAGATAGGATTATGGTTTGTGTTTTTCTTCATATTTATATTATTCTCTGGACTCAATGTTTTGGCAGCCTTCAAAAAGGGTAACATACAATCCATAAAGATACAGCAGGCAGGAGTGCCTGTAGAAGTCAACAAGAAGGTAGGGATTATAGTATCCATCATTGGAATATTAATCCTATCGTTGATCATGGCCAAGAATGGCTCCAGCAAGTGGGATCTAATCTTAAGGTATCTTAATAGAGCAGATTTTAGGCTTAATGACCCTATATTTCAGAGAGATGTATCCTTCTATGTCTTTATTCTTCCTGTATACAACTTTCTCAAATCGTGGAGTCTTGGTACACTAATTCTAACTATCCTCGTTGTAGGACTTCTATACCTCATATCGGGCAATATAACCTTGGTGACCAATAAGCTTACAATCAGCGATCAGGCAAAAAGGCATCTCATCTCTCTTATTCTTTTCATTGCTATTATATGGGGATGGAACTACTGGCTGAAAGTATATCATCTACTGTACTCAAAAAGAGGCCTTATCTTTGGTGCTGGATTCACTGATGTAAAAGTTACACGACCTGCCTATTACATCATGATAGCTGTAACACTCTTAACAGCAGTCATGACATATATTGGCATAAAAAAACGAAGCTTCAAGCAGCCTCTTATCGGCTTTGGGATTTTAATAGGGTGCGCTATTTTTATTACAGGCATCGTTCCAGGTATTGTCCAGGCAATCTCTGTAAAGCCGAATGAGCTGGTTAAAGAACTCCCCTATATCAAAAACAATATAACTTTCACCCGGAGAGGATATAATCTCGATATTATAGAAAGGGAAGCTTTCCCTGTTGAGGACTCTTTAACCGCTGCTGATTTCAGTCCTGAACGGGGAATAGTAAAAAATATTCGATTATGGGACCATCGGCCTCTTAAATCAACATTCTCTCAAATTCAGGAATTCCGCTTATACTACGACTTTTATGATGTTGATGTAGATCGATACCAATTCGGGGATGACTACAGACAGGTTATGCTCTCTGCAAGGGAGATAAACTACAATGAATTACCTCCAGAAGCGAAAACATGGGTAAACCAGAAGCTCATATATACCCATGGTTATGGAATTGTGATGACACCTGTAAACGAAATTGGAGAAGAAGGATTGCCTGTTTTAATCGTGAAGGATATACCTCCCAAGATCTCAGTACCACTAAAACTGGAACGTCCGGAAATATACTACGGTGAAGAAACAATCGACTATGTAATTGTAAATACTGAACAACATGAGTTAGATTATCCAAAGGGAGATACAAATGAGTATACACGGTACCAGGGGACTGGGGGTATTCCCATAAAGAATCCTCTGAGAAAGCTTCTCCTTGCAATAAGGTTAAGAAGCCTTGAAATCATCTTTACAAGATACCTCAATCCTGAAAGCAGGCTCATGGTATACAGGAGCATACAGGAAAGAGTACCAAAAATCGCACCTTTCTTAAAATATGATCCTAACCCTTATCTAGTGGTCTACGATGGAAAACTTTACTGGATCATTGATGCATACACTGTAACAGACAGATTCCCCTATTCGGAACCATACCTGGAAGGAAGGTATAACTATATAAGGAACTCGGTTAAAATAACTATCGATGCATATACCGGTGATGTAAGTTTTTATATAATTGATAAAAAGGATCCTATCATTGAGACCTACAGCAGTATTTTCCCGAATATGTTTAAGGACTTCAGCGAGATGCCTGATGGTCTTAAAAAACATATCAGGTATCCACTCTATATCTTTTCTGTCCAGGCAGAAACATATTCAACATACCATATGACCGATCCCCAGGTGTTCTACAACAAAGAGGATAAATGGACAACTCCTAGGGAAATCTACGGAGAAACTGAAACGATTATGATACCCTACTACACGATCATTAAGTTTCCCGATGATGAACAAAATGAAGAGTTTGTCCTCATTCGTCCTTTTACTCCTGTAAATAAGAACAATATGCTGGCATGGATGGCAGCTATGTGCGATTCCGAGAACTACGGGAGAATAGTTGAGTATAAGTTCCCAAAGGAAAAGCTTTTATATGGGCCTCTGCAAATCGAGTCAAGGATCGATCAGGATTCAGAAATTTCCAAGCTCTTTACCCTGTGGGGCCAAAGGGGTTCTTCTGTTATAAGGGGTAATCTACTTGTAATACCTGTAAAAGATTCTCTTATCTATGTAGAACCCATCTATTTACGGGCTGAGCAGAGCGAACTCCCTGAACTAAAACAGGTTATTGTAGGTTATCAGGACAGGATTGGAATTGGCAACACTTTGGAGGCTGCTTTATATAATGTTTTTGGTAAACGAGAGTTAATTGTACGAAAAGAGGAAAAGGTTATAGCTCCCGAAAAGGTTGTAGCTCCAGTAACCACACTCCCAACTATTCGAGAGCTCGTACAGAAGGCATCATCTATATTTGATGAGTCTCAGAATAGACTGCGGGAAGGGGATTTCGCTGGTTACGGTGAGTATATAAATGAGCTTAAGAATATTTTAACTCAGCTTGAAGAGCAGACCCAGGAGTAATTCCATATTTATCAAAAATGATAAAAGTGCAGGTCTTAAAAGATCTGCACTTTTATTGTAATCTTCCCAATAAAAAGGATGTAACAGGATGCCCATAGTCGAGTTTAAAGGAACATGGACTGCACTCATAACACCATTTAAAGAGGATAATAGCGTTGATTTTGAAGGTCTTAAGAAAAATATCGAATTCCAGCTCGATCAAGGGGTTACAGGAATACTAGCCGTTGGTACAACTGGCGAATCACCTACTCTAAGCAATGAGGAACACATCTCTGTTCTGGAAAAAGCAAAGCAATTTTCAGGAGATAAATGTGGAGTGCTTGGTGGCACAGGCTCAAACTCTACGCATAAGGCATTATCATTATGCAAACATGCATTAGACTCTGGTATTGACAAGGTCCTCCTCGTTGACTGCTACTATAATGGTCCCTCATCTCTTGAATTACGGGATGAATATTACAAAACAATCCTTGACGAGTATAAAGATATTAAAATTGTAATATACGTGATTCCTGGAAGAACAGGAACAGCCATTTCTGCTGTTGATATTACAGTTCTCAGTGAAGAGTATGACAGGGTTATTGCAATCAAAGAGGCAACTGGAGATCTTAACAGGATGGAAGAAGAGAGGGCCCTTATGCCTGATATGAGCATTTTGTCAGGTGATGACGATAAAACCTATGAAATGATGTCAAGGAAAAGCATCAGGGCCTCAGGCGTTATATCTGTTATTACAAATATAGCTCCCAATGCTGTAAAAGAAATGGTAGCTGAACTTCTTTTAGGCAATGTAGAAAAAGCAGGTATTATTGCAAAAAAATTAAAACCACTCTTTTCAATAGTTACTGTAAAGACAAAATCGAAGAGGGTTTTATCTGATGGAAGAGAAATCATGGTTGAGAACCGATTTAGAAATCCCCTTGCTATTAAAACTGTTATGAATGCATTGGGGATACCGTCAGGTTCGCCAAGAAAGCCTCTTGGGAAAATGACAATAGAAGGAATAGAGGTGGTTCGAAATACCCTTAAAAGGGTGTATGAAGATGCTCCAGAAATACTTAAACCTTTGGAAGATTTTTATAAAGTGGACGTTGAAAAAAGAATATATGACGATTCTGCATGGGCTAATCTGATGTATTGATAGAACTATATTCTTGTAAATGCAAAGTCGAATTATTAAAAATTCATCCATTTACATTCTTACATCAAAGAAAGATAAATTGTGCTGCTATTTACACAAAATGAAAAGAGGATACTCCGATTCATAAATATAGCGCATTTTTTAGTCCATACATTTATCATTATATTCCCATCAATAGCTACTCCACTTTCAGCGGAGTTTGATCTCCCCTTTGATGCTGTGCTTAAAATCAGCTTCCTCATGTACCTGTTTTACGGTCTTTGTGCACTCCCATCAGGATTTCTTTCAGATAAAATCCATCCAAGAACATCCCTAACCATCTATTTCTTTGGTATAGGTATTGCAGGGCTATTTACCTCATTTTCTCAAACCAAATTGCAGCTACGTCTCTCACTCATGCTTCTTGGAATATTTGCAAGTATTTACCACCCTGCAGGTACAGGTTTGCTTTCAAAAGCCATAAAAAACAGAGGGATGGCCTTAGCCATTAACGGCATATACGGAAATATTGGAATCGCAGCTGGTCCGTTAATTGCGGGTATCATCACCTATCTTATGGGATGGAGATACATATATATTATTCTGAGTATCCCCCCACTTATCATGGGTGTACTATTACAGTTTATTTCAATGGATATCCACCCAGAGATGGATGCACAGATAGGGTCTTCTTTAACTTTAGAAACCAGTAACAGTAGCAAAAATAAAATCTCATATTTTATTATTCTCTGTGTATCTATGGTATTTGCAGGGTTTATGTATCGAGGACAAACCCTTATACTTCCAACGTATTTTGAACGAAAAATATATTTTTTACACAATTTTGTCAAAACTCTAAACTTCCTCAAGGTAGAGGGAACAAAAACCCTCTCAGCCACAATTCTTGCATCTTTAGTTTACATTGTAGGGATAATCGGCCAATTGATTGGTGGCAAAATAGCTGATAGGTACGATTTACGGTACGCTTACACCCTATTCTTTACATCTGCTCTGCCCTTTCTCATAATGATGTATTTCTTAAACAATCTACCCCTATTCATATCTTCTATCTTCTTTATTCTTTTTTCCTTTGGTGTGCAGCCCATTGAAAACTCTCTCATAGCAAAGTTCACACCACATAAATGGAGAAACACAAGCTACGGCATTAAGTTCATTCTCGTATTTGGAGTAAGCTCATTTGTTATTTACCCGGTAGGTTTTATTCAAAATCGCTTCTCCTTAGAATCAATATTTTTACTCCTTTCTTTAATAACTTTTTTAGTTATTATCAATTGTCTTTTTCTTATTATTTTTACAAGAGGCTTATCATTCAGAAATTGAAAAGATCAGCAAAGTTAAACCTATAATAATTCTAACTATAGGAGCCTATGTGGATATAAACTGTGAATTGATTTGTTTTTTGCTTATGACAAAATAGCTTCGAAATGTATTTTGAAGGTTTTATTCCTTAATAATACCTTGTTACTCAAAATCAAGTTTAGTGCTTCTTCCAATTATAGCTTAATACTGCAGCAGTTATTTAATTCCATCAATCTGTTTGATTAGCTTCATTAACATACTAAAACTTACGATTGATGCCTCTGTGAACCTGGCCTGGTTTAAAGAGGTTTTACATGTATTGCCTGTAATCCTTTTGGTCCTTCCTTTATCTCGAAAGAAACCTTCTCATCCTGTGGTAGTGTTTTAAAACCGTCCACTTCAATGTCTGAATAATGAAAAAAGATATCGTCACCATCTTCCCTTGTGATGAATCCATAACCTTTTTTCTCATTAAACCACTTTACTTTTCCCTCTGGCATGTTAAACATATCCTCCAACATATACTTTACTCATCCTAAAAAGGATGAATAAATCTAACTTAATAATCATATTTTGTCAACTAACATTTTAATTTTTTCTAAGATTGCGCATACATTTATAAGTCATATTTTTACTACTCCGATTATTAAATAGAAACCTTGCTATTGATATAATCTTCTATATATATAAAAATTTCGATTCACTCTATCTAGCCATTTCGCAACTCTTAAAGCACCGGAAGCAAAAACAAATCGTGCAGGCAGCTAATACTGCAAGATTTGCAATAGTTGCATCTTCCCTGACAATTTATCCTTAAATATTCTATGAACAATCTTCTGGAAGCAGTTTCGAAATAAAAAAAAGACCGCTCTTAAATATAATAATTATCAAAGCCTGTAGAGTATCATGCTAAGCCTGAAGAAACAGGTTTAAGGCATTCAGGGGAGTTGTTCTTTGGAGAGTTGACCATACGAGAAACTTCATGATAAACAAGATCTTCATATCTATAAGGTTCAAGTAATGGGAAAAGCTCAGCACCTGCAGCAACTTCAGGCTGAAGCCATAGTTCTCTTTTATCCTTAGGTATTATAACTGGCATCCGATCGTGGATCTCCCTTAACTGATTATTTGCTTTAGTTGTGATAATTGTAAATGTAAAAAGGGGCCTGCCATCCTGGGAGACCCATTTTTCCCACAATCCTGCAAACCCGAGTGGCTTTTCCAAATTATGATAGATATAAAAGGGAACCTTGTACTTATCACACTTCTTCCACTCATAAAAACCATCAGCAGGAATCAAGCAGCGACGTTTGGTAAATGCCTTTCTGAAGCTCGGTTTCTCGGTAACTGTTTCAGCCCGCGCATTGATCATCCTGTATCCGATTTTTGGATCATCTGCCCATGAAGGAACAAGTCCCCATTTAAACCGAACATAACGGTTAATCCCCTCGTTGATGATAACTCCAGCATTCTGACCAGGAGCCAAATTATAGCTCACAATTATCTCATCAGAGAACTCCCTTACATAAAATTCTTCGCCAATTATCCTTCTCTCAGATTTTTGTGTGAACCTTCCACACATCTTATACCTCCTTTATGCTCTGGCCGGATAATATTTACACACATTTAATAAAATTATCCGATATAATGATCACCCTGAAGAACTATTATTTAACCCGATATTCGCTTAGTATATCATTTACTACTTGTTTTATCCATCTAAATTATGGTATCTCATACACCAAACAGTACCAGTATTTCAAACCTTAATATCTGAAAAGAGATGGTATGGGAATAGTGCTACATAACCAGCTCAATATCACACACATTCAGGCTTAAAACACCAAACTCAGATTCCACTCTCCCGGTAAGAATATACGGTCTCTGATCTGACAACTGTAAAGCGTACCTCTTATACTCTTCTGGAAAGAACACAGCCTCAAAGATAGCTGTCTCATCTTCAAAGCTGATAAACTGCATAAGCCTGTTATCTTTTGTCAACACGGTTTTTGCTGTTATCAGTATACCTGCGACCAATACAGATTTATGTATATAACTGGACAGATCTTTTCCGTATACAACACGGCTATCGTTTATCTTTCTTCTATAATACTTCATTGGATGAACCGATACAATAAAACCGAAGAGCTCCAGTTCATTTCTGATCCTATGTTCATAGGAGATATCTCTCATTGGAGGGGGCTCAATTACCCTATCAATAGGGGGGGAGTCGTACAGAGGCTCTTTTGTGTACCTTTTCTTTGTACACCAGTAGCTATACGCTTTATAAAGAAGCTGTGGCTGGTTGTACCTCTCGATATTTCTAAAGCAACCTGCCTTTATAAGTATGGCAGTATCTGTAAGCGATGCCCCTGTTCTGTTCATGAAATCAAGTAAACCAGAATAGCGACCGTTCCTTTTCCTTTCTTCGATCAGTTCTTTCACAATCTCTCTCGAGAGATTTTTTATCTGCACAAATCCAATGTATACTGAATTTTTATGTCCAAAGTATTCATTTCTGCTAACATTTATATCAGGCGTGAGCACATTTAATCCAAGCCTCCGTGCCTCTGAAATGTATGCAAGTGGCGAATAATAGCCACCCTGGTTCTTTAAAACAGCCCCCATGAACTCTGCAGGGTAGTGTGCTTTAAGGTAGCAGGCTTTAAAAGAGAGAAGGGCATATGATGCGCTGTGCGGTTTACAGAAGCTGTATCCTGAAAAGGATTCAATCATATTCCAGATCTGGTCAATGATCTCCCCCCTGATTCTCTTTTTTCTGAGACTTTCATAAAATAGATCCCGTAACTCGAGCTTTCTCTCTATCTTATTCTTTTTAGAGATAACCTTTCTCAGCTCGCTCGCATCAGCCAGAGAAAAATCGGCAATTCGCATTGCTATCTTTGTTATGTCCTCCTGGTAACACATGATACTGTATGTTTCTTTCAGAACCTCTCCCATTTCTGGAAGCAGAGGCTTGTAGGGCTTCCCGTGCAGCCTTTCTATATACTCTCTTATATATCTGTTAGCTGCAGGCCGAATGATAGAAGAATGGATAACAAGGTGTTCATAATCCCCCCTGCCGGTTTTTTTCTGAAGCTGTCGCATAGCAGGAGATTCTACATAGAAAACTCCAATGGTTTCCCCCTGAGAAAGCATATCGATAGTCTTTCTGTCATCCAGTGGATTTAGTTCCTCATACCTGATTCTCTTTCCATAATGCTTCTCTACCAGACGCAGTGTATCCCTTACAACTGCCAAACTCCTGTTGCCCAGTATGTCAATCTTTACAAAGCCAAAATCCCCGGCCTGGTCCTTTTCGAGCTGGATGATATTTACCCCTTTTGTGGCCCTTTCGACAGGTATGTAGTAGTATATTGGTTTTGGAGTAATAACAACTCCCCCGCAATGTACAGACATGTAGCGCGGTATGCTGTTGATCCGTACAGCATCGCTGTAGATTCCTCTCATAGATTGAGAGGCCTCTCTGTTTTTCGAATAGTTTTCAAAATCGTCCGTTTCTCTATTGTAGTAGTAGCCGATGTTTTTAGTAACCCTGTTTATCTCCTTTTCAGGAACCCCGTATACCTTAGCAACCTCTCGAACAGATGATCTCACAGAAAAGGTTATATGATTCGATACCATTGCAGCGTTTTTTTTTGTGTATTTCTTGAAGATGTAGTCCAAGATCCTGTCACGTGAATCCCAGGGAAAATCAACATCTATATCAGGAGGATCTGCTCTCGATTCATTCAGAAACCTCTCGAAAAAGAGGTTATGCTTTATGGGGTCAACGTGAGTAATAAAGAGGAGATAAGATACAAGCGATGCTGCAGCAGAGCCACGACCGCAGGTAAATGGTGATCTTTTCACAAAATCATGAACCACCATGAAGTAGTCGGCAAAACCCTTTTCATGAATGATCTTCAGCTCCTTTTGTAATCTTTCTATGATATCAGCCGTTACTTTACGGTACCTCTTTTTCAAATTTCTAAAGCATATCTCTTTGAGCAGCATGAAGCTTCCCTTCCCAAACTGCGGGAGAATGGGATGGCCAGCAGCAAAATCGAAAGTGCTTTTCTCCGCTATCATTTTTGTATTTCGTATCACATCTTCCATAAAGGAATACTTTTCCAGTATCTCTTCTTCTCCCGGCGGATAGGCGTATTCACTCTGGGCCTCCTCTGGAAGGAGAGAGGAGAGCTTTTTATTATGATAGATAGCGCGAAGCAGTGTGTGGATACGATAATCTTCTTTTTTTAAAAAGTAGACAGGGTAGATTAAAACAGGGGCTGCTCCAATCATCTTTGCATAACGATAATCCTGAAAGTAGTTCTTTTTCAGTACGTTTATCTCGGCAAAAATACCATCCTTCAGCTTTGAGAGGAGCTCTCTGTCCTGTGTGATAACATAGTAGTTATCTCTGTACGACTTTAAGATTTCATTCTTAACATCGAACGAATCCTTTAACTTTATTCCTGATATGAATGAGCAGATTCTGGCATATCCTTTCATATTCCGCGCTACAAGGATGCCGCTGAAGGAACGGCTTGTTACACGTGAGCAGATAACCGGTTTTAAACCTTCCTTTCTGCAGGTATGAATAAAGTTTACAATACCGTAGAATCCGTTTGTGTCACAGAGAGAAAGATAGCTGGCTTTCCGGGATTTAGCATAGGAGGCGAGCTCGCTTATGAAAATGGTACCCTCACAGAGTGAGTAAACAGAGTGGTTTTCCAGAAAAACAAACTCATTCATCTTTTATGCCCCATAGTGGATGACTCTCCTTCCGAACCTCTTTCGTATAAGATCGAAAGCCCCTGCAAGCCTGCCCATCCGGGAGGTATCATGAAAAAGGGCCAGTTGAAAAGAGGGTGCTGCAAAGTCAGAAAATGAGAGTACGATCCTTTTTATGCAGGTTCTTCTTCTCAAGGCCCTGTTCAGATAAAAAAGGAGCTCCTTGTAGAGCCATCTTTCAAAAAAGGATGGATTTCTTAGCCTTCCCCGGTAGCTGTATCTGTAGTTATCCTGATAAACCACCACGATCTCAAAGGCCCCTGGAAATACATATTCTTCTCTCATCTGTATGCAGAGCTCGAGGATCATATCGAAAAAATATCTCCGTATACTCCCATCATCATTATTCTCCGAGCTTATGGTAAATTCACTCTTTAAAGCCTTTTCAGTTTTTTTTTCTATAAGGCTGTTTCGTGATAACCCGCGTGAGTAGGAGTACAGGAGCATGCCCTCTCTGCCAAACATACAGGTAAGATCGCTTTTTGAAAAAACTTTAAGGTCACCGGTACTGTTGATATTGTAATTTGAGATGAGCTCTTCTATTACTGATGGAGAAAGATCGGGGAGGAGCTCTACACTGAGGGGAGAAAGAAATGTTCCTTCAGCCGTTTCGAATATATCGTATATTCCACCATCTCCTGCAACCTGCGAGGCCAGCCTGGGAATGAGCACGTTGCTTCCTATTCCGATATGTGCACTAAAACCGAAGGAGTGTTTAAGCTCGGTGATGATCTTTCCACAGGTGTCCAGCTCTCTACCAAAAAGTCTCCTTGTACCGGTCAAATCCAGAAAATACTCTCCCGTTTTCTGATTTTCAACAGATGGAGAATAGTTTTTTAAATGTTGGATTACCTTTTGGTTTACTGTTTCTACATAGTCGTAATCTACAGCTATTACCTTTATTCTTTTTTCTAAGAGCTCTATATCTTTTACGAATGCTCCTTTTTTAAGGACGGAGCCTTCAAGTGTTTTTGAGTAATCAAGGACAATGCTCTTCGGGGAGGATCCTGAAACAACAATAAGTGGGAGATCTGAGAGATGGTTTTCCCTTTTTTCTTCGCTCTCTGCAAAGATATGAGGGAGGTATACAAAAGCTATCCTTTTCTTTAATCCTTTCATGAGATCTTTCCATAAACCAGGATGAAACCTTAAAAAGACTATATATTAAACCTTCTGTAAAGCCCAACAAGGATACCATAGACCTGCAGGTCCTGTCCCTCTTTTACAAAAATAGACTTCACTGCTGGGTTGCTTGCCCTCAGCTCTACGCCGTTCTTATTAAAATATATACGCTTTACTGTTACCTCTCCATCTACAAGCGCAATAACAATCTGCCCGTTTTCAGCTCTATTCTGCCTCTTTACTATTACAATATCACCATCGTGTATACCGCTGTCTATCATTGACTCACCCCTTACCCTGAGAGCAACGTTCTCCCCATTTGAAAGCATCTCTTCAGGGACATCCATACTCTCCTGAATTTCGTATACCTCCAGAGGCTTGCCTGCAGCAACCGTTCCTAAAAGAGGTATGGTAACACTCCTCTTTCCAAAATTGATCAACCTGATCGATCTCTTCTGATTGCTCCTGCCCTTTGTAATAAAACCCTTTCTCTCAAGGGTTTGAATGTGATCGAATACAGTACTTATAGATCTAAAGCCAAAGCGCTTTTTTATCTCTTCATAGCTAGGTGCTATATCGTATCTGTCGATATACTGCTTTATAAACTGGTAGATCCTTTTCTGTTTTTCTGTTAGATACATCCTTTTCTCCTTATGAACCGAATATTAACCGAAAGTTGTAAAAAACAGTATAACCGAATATTAACCGAAAGTCAAGAAAAAAATTAAAAATCAACGATTCTATTAGATTACTGGTGGGTGAATTCGAAATAAAACTTGAGGTATAAAAAAAGAAGGCCCTGAAGGTTAACTCCAAAGCCCTCTCCTCCTTTTATCACACTATTACTTATAATCTTTATATCACATATTCTATCTTTTGTCAATTTTTAATTTCAAATCTTGTAATTCTTATAAAATTTCTATTATATTTAAGATCATATTTATTATTTTTTAGAAGTATGTTGAAAAAAATCTATTTTAACTATATTCTATAGTGTAAAAATTATGAGGTTTTCTTACAAATTGAAAGATAGAAAAGTTTGTTAGTGATATAGTAATATATTACAATATTAAGTACAGAATGCATTTAGGCGTAAGAAAATCGTTAAAACCTGGCGTTTGCTGTAATTACAGATATTTTTAAGAAATACGGGTTAGAGGGTATAAAATGAGAAAGATAGACTGGGATAATCTGGGATTTGATGTCAATCCTGCTAATAAGATGTTTGTGGCATATTACAAAAATGGAAAATGGGACGATGGACGAATAATCGATTATGGTACAATACCAGTTTCCCCAGCCGCAGTTGTACTTAACTACGGACAGGGATTATTCGAGGGGATGAAGGCGTACAGGACCAGGGACGATCGCATCGCTATGTTCAGGCCCTATGAGAATGCAAAGAGGTTAAATGCTGGCTGTAGAAGACTATACATGCCTGCTCTGGATGAAAGATTTTTTGTTGAATCAATAAAGGCCCTGTTATTGGAAAATGAGGATTATATTCCTCCCTACGGAAAAGGAGACCTCTACATACGGCCTGTCCTTTTTGGATCAGGCGAAATGCTTGGTGTGAGTCCTGCAAACGAATATACATTTATCATCTTTATGTCGCCTGTTGGCCCATATTTTAAGAGCGGCTTCAGTGGAATAAAGATCGAAATCCTTGATAGTTATCATAGAGCCGCTCCCTACGGCACAGGAGGAGTAAAGGCAATCGGGAACTACGCTACCTCTCTCTATCCAAGAAGTCTTGTTAAGAATAATGGATACGATGAAGTGATATATCTGGATGCAAAAACATCGACATATATTGAGGAGGTGGGGGCAGCAAACTTTTTCATGTTAAAGGATGGTGTTCTCTCTACTCCAAGGCTCGGGGGATCGATCCTCCCAGGTGTTACAAGGGATTCAGTGCTTACCATTGCAAAACAGAAGTTTGACCTCATCACTCAGGAGAGAGACATTCGATACGATGAATTATATGGGGCTGAAGAGCTTTTCTGTACTGGAACAGCAGCTGTCATAACACCCATACTATTAATTGCTTACAGGGACATAGAACATACTATTGGAAATGGCAAGCCCGGGAAAATGAGTAAAAAATTATACGATGAACTGAAGGGTATTCAGATCGGTGAAAGAGATGACGATTTTGGATGGTTATATAAGGTTAAATAAGATGCCTGTTATCCGACATCTCTTATCTATACGGTCTTTTCTTGATAAGGACAGAGCTTTTCAACAACACATATTGCACAAAGTGGTCTTCTTGCTTTACAGGTATACCTCCCATGAAATGTTGCTACGTAGGAGAAACTCGTCTGATCCTTCTCGGGAATGATATCTTTTAGCTCCATCTCTATTTTATCCGGATCTCTTGATTCACTTAGAGTCAACCTTTCGGCAATACGCCTTACATGAGTATCTACAATAACTGCAGGTTTATTAAAGCAGTTTCCAACAACAACATTTGCTGTTTTTCTTCCCACTCCTGGAAGAGTTATAAGTTCTTCAATATTTTCAGGAAGATCTCCTGAAAACCTCTCAAAAATGGTTTTAGAGGCCCCGATTATACTCTTTGCCTTATTTTTAAAGAAACCTGTTGGCTTAATGATCTTTTCAATCTCTTCAATGGCTGCTTGAGACATGCTCACGGAATCTGGAAACCTCTGAAAGAGTACTGGTGTAACCTTATTTACCCTCTCATCAGTGCACTGAGCAGCAAGAATTGTTGCAACTAACAGTTCAAAAGGATTATTGTAGTTTAAAAGGACCCGGGCATCAGGATATTTACGTTTGAGGATTTTATATATCTCGTATGCCCTTTTCCTTTTTTCTTCCTGTGAAGAACTCATGAATCTCCTCACCTGTCTTACAGTTTAGCAATCCTTCCTTCTCAATCCATCCCTTTCTGGCCATGATCAAGCCGTACTCCATATCTCTATAGCCTTCCACTGAATGGGCATCGGTATTAATCGATATTAGAATTCCTCTATCTTTAGCCCTTTTTAAAAACCGCCAGTCAGGATCAAGGCGATGTGGATTGCAGTTGTGTTCGAGGATAACCTTCTGATCGCTAAGGGCATCCAGAATCCTTTCCTCATCAGGCTGGTAACCCTGCCTTGATAAAAGAAGCCTTCCGCTCAAATGTCCAAGCATTGACAGGTATGGATTTTTTATTGCCTTTAAAAGCCTCTCTGTGGCCTCTTCAGTTTTCATTGAAAGCTTAGAGTGAATAGATCCAATAACGAAATCGAGCTTTGCGAGAACTTCATCCGGGTAGTCCAGGCTGCCATCTGAAAGGATATCGGATTCTATACCGCAAAATATTCTAAATAGCGAAAGTCTCTTGTTTAATCTTTTTACATCTTCAATCTGTGATAAAAGTGATTCTATTGATAGGCCATGAGCATAGAAGGCTGATCTTGAGTGATCGGAAATACAGAGGTATGTGTACCCCTGTTTTATACACTCTTCTGAAAGCTCCTCTATACTGTTCGTACCATCAGAATAGTTCGTGTGGACATGGATCATCCCCTGAATATCCTGTTTTTCAACAAGCTTCGGAAGTTTACCCTGTATTGAGGCTTCGACTTCTTCTTCCCCCTCTCTTATCTCAGGAGGAATGAAAGAAAGCCCTATACTTTTATAAAGATCCTCCTCGCTTGAAACCTGTAGTTTTTTCTCATCTTTAAATAATCCGTATTCATTCATCTTGAGCCCCATTCTCTTTGCCCTTGACCTTAGAATGGTGTTATGCTCCTTTGATCCTGTGAAATGCTGTAGTGCTGATGGATAGGAACCACTTTCTACAATTCTGAAATCTATCTGAAGGCCACTCCTCCGTATAGAAACCTTTGTAGGACCTGCACTTATTATACCGTCTGTATCAGATTCTTTATCAGTTAGTGAGAGAAGTAGATCTTTAACAACAGTCTTATCTAATTCATCATCTGAAACGAGAAGAATATCTATATCCTTAAAGGTACTCTTCCCTCTTCTAAGGCTACCTGCAATCTTAACTTCATTAAAGATGTCGTGTGCGCTCAGTTCAGCAATAATCTCTCTTGCATTATCCAGCACCTCTGATATTAGATGTTTCTCCCTGTATCTCTTTACAACCTCAATAGACTCCAGGATCTTTTCCTGGCTCTTCTTTCCAAAACCTTCAAGGGTGATAAGGCGGTTTTCCCTGCATGCATATTCAAGCTCACCTATCGTTGAAATATCAAGCTTTTCCCACACAGCTTTTACCTTTTTTGGTCCCATGCCCGGGATTCTGAAAAGCTCATGGATAGTTTTAGGGAAAGAAGATCTAATCTCTTCGAGAACTGAGGATCTCCCTGTATTAATAATATCAAGTATGACCTCTTCAACGCTCTTGCCGATTCCCCTAATCTCCTGTAATTTTCCCTGTTCTGCAAGAATCGTTACAGCACCAGGATTTATCTCCACACTGCGGGCTGCCTGTTCAAAAGCACGAACCTTAAATGGATTTTCACCTGCAAGTTCTTTATAGAGGGCAATCTCTTTTAATACTTGAGCGATCTCTCTGTTAGTTATCTTTCCCATTGACATTACATACCCTGGTATTTATCAAGCTTTCGTTGTGCCTCATTCATTATCTTTTCTGGATCTACTCCATTAACCATAATCTCTTCAAGAGCATTTTTTATGATACCGTTTATATTGATATAATCAAAAGAGGGATTAAATATCTTTCCCTTTTCGAGCTCGATAACGGACGTCATATAGTTTGGATTTTCTTCATAAAAAATAAGGAGGTCCAGCGAATCCTTTACACTCAACCTTATAGCAGGGTCCCCTGTGTGAACATGCCATTTAATTGCACTGTCATAATCCATGAGATATTCAACAAACTTAAATGCCTCCCTTTCCCTCTTTGCATTTGACTTTATGATTGCAAGACATGTTCCATTAACAGTAGGTTTGATTTTTTCCCAGGATGGAAGATGCCATACATCTAAATCATAGGGAAGATTTGATTCTATGTATACGAGCATCGAACTTGAGCCAAGCATTATACCGAGGTTACCACTGAGAAACATCTGTATACCTTCATCTACGGTCATCTTTGATGGCATTACTTTTTCCTTGTAAACAGCGTTCTGTAAAAACTCCATTGCAGATATAACTTCCTCTGTGTTTATTACAAGCTTCTGATCCTGAAAGACTGAGGCCCCGGTATAGCTCTCTGTAAAAGATATAAATTGTGTGATTGTCTCCATGGGAATAAAAATAGATAATTTCTTATCGGTATTCTGTTTGATTTTCATAATTAAAGAGCCGATATCCTCCCATGTTTTTGGTCCTCTTTCGTAATGTGCACCTGAAATACGCAGAATATGCTGATTTACAAAAAGGATATTCAGACTGTAAAAAAATGGCACTCCATATATTTTTTTCTGTATCGAAACCGAATCCCAGAACTTCTGTGAGATATCATCCTTGAGCTTCTGAGATATGAATGGATCCAAAGCAATAATGTATTTCTTCTTCCTGAGAGGATTTAAGAACTGTATGGGAATTTGTACAATATCGGGAAGATTCTCCTGTGAAAGGAGCTTTAAATAGAGATCTTCTTCATTTCCCTGGAATACACTATTAACAGGATTCTGTTTGTTTCTTTCATTGTATATATCAATTAAATTCCCCAAGATATTCTTATTATAGGTTCCAATAGAGTGCCAGAACTTGAGTTTTTTTTCCTCCTCCTCTACTGACTGCTTTTTCCCTTTCGAATAGGATGGATATGGGAAAAAAGTAGGTAAAAGAAAGGCTGTAAACAACAATAGAGGCAGTATTCTATTAAAAAAGAAGGCTCCCTCTCCTGCAGTTGACTTTTTGCGTTTAGCTTTTTTCTTCTTTACTGAGACATAATACTCATTCATATTTTTGATTTTCAAAGACAGTATAATAAATGTCTTTTTTATAATACAAACATATATTATATAACGAAACATGAGAGAATTAAATATAAATTTTAAAGATCCAATAACAGATCTCATCTGGCTCCTGGATAAAAAATATCCTAAAAAATCAGCAGTTGAGCTTGTAGGAAATAGATACTCCTTGAATCATGAAGAAAGAATGATTCTCTATAGAGGGGTTTTTGATTTTAAGAGTTCAGAAAAAAGAAAGAAAAAACTTATAGACCCTGATAAAATAAGAATCGATAAACTCATTATTGATGGCTACAATGTACTAATTACCCTGGAGAGTTACCTCAGTGGAAAAATTGTATTTAGATCCCTCGATGGATATGTGAGAGATATTTCAGGTATGTATGGAGAGTATATCCTTGGCAACTTAACCAAACGGTCTACGGGGTTATTGGTAGATTTTATTAAAAGGGAGTCATTTACGCAAGGTATTGTTATCTATCTCGATTACCCTGTATCAAAATCTGGCGAACTTGCATCATACTTAAGAAACTCATTTAAGACAAAGTATATGGATGTTGCTGTTGATGTTGTTAAATGCCCTGATGAAACTGTTGTTCATGAAAATCAACATAGCTCACATAGCGCTGTTGCAACTTCCGATACTGTAATAATAGACAGAGTAGAGAGAGTTATTGATATCCCTGATTACATGCTCTGTACAGTATTGAAAAAGGCCATACTTGATCTGAGAGATATTAAATGAACCCTGGAACTGTTCACCAGGAAATAATAAATTCAATATAAGATACAATAGTCCACCCCTCTCTACCATCAGCAATAGAAATCCGTATCCATTCACCACGTTTTTCTATTAGCTTTGCCTTTGTTCCTTCATGAAGACTAAACAGAGGTTCACTCTCAGGTATTGGGGCATTCATTATGTCTATCTCCTTTTCAACAACAATACCCTTTGGATGATTCTTTTCATAGGCTTGGTATGAAAATGTTGCTATGAGAAATATTATAAACAAAGATGCTGCTACATAAATATAATTTTTTATCTTATTCCTTACTGGAGGGATAAAGATGTAGCCATGGAAAAGAATGATAAACGCTGTAAAGAAGAAGAGCTCAATAAATGCCATGATCCTGAAGGTCATAAGTGAAGAAACAGTGCTCAGAGCCCTGAAAAGGCCTTCACTGTATAGTGGAAGGATTCGGTCTTTTAAGGAACCTGTCACATATTTCAGATTATTTCGTATATCCCTGTCAAAAGGCTTTAGTAAAAGAGCTCTCTCAAAGAAAATACGTGCATAGCCAAGGTTACCAAGTTTGAAATATGTGTTTCCAATATTATAGAATAGATAGGGGTTTTTTACCCTCCTATCAATCAATTCTCTGTAGAGATCAAGCGCCTTTTGATATTCGCCCTGCGCGTAGAATTTATTTGCCTCATTGTAAATAGAAGCACTATCCGTAGAAGAATACGCAGTATATGCAATAATAAAAAATAATAATAAAAAAAAGAGTATCTGTCTCATTATTTTCTTTCCATAACATCGATAGACGATACTGTTCTTTTATGTAGATTAAAAATCAGATCTTCATCGTCGATTCTTTCAGAAGAAAACTTATACAGAGTACATTTTTCCATAATGTCCAAAAGATCTTCTTTTACTGTACCATCCAGAGTAAAACAATTCTCTATAAAATGACCTGCATTTTTTATAGTAATCTCCTGTGGATTTTTACCACACTTGTATGCTATGTAGGTGGTTAGCGCCAGAAATATGAGGTCTATTGCTTCTCTGTATTTGTCCTGTTTAATATTATCATGAGCCTTATTCAAAATGTCTCTTGCAGTATGGCGGGCACTTATCTTTTTAAACAGCTCAGTATCCTTTGTAAGCTTTTCTTTCTTAAACTTAACGATAAATATGATCCCAAGCCATAGTACAAGAACTATATGGTAAATATAATAGTAAGGTTCGCTAAGGGGAGAGAGGCTTACACTGCTCAATTTTTTAATGTTCCCCTTTATGAAGTTTAATCCACCCTCTCCATACACCTTTTTCATACCTTTAATTGCCTTTTCTTCTATTATACTCTTCCCCGTAATATTCATCTTAAACGGTTCAACTTTTACCACCTTGAAGCTTGATGTTTCAGTATCGTAGTATAAAAAGTCCTTTGAACTTATTGCAAGCAGCCCGTTAATTTCGGGGATTATGGTATATTCGAACTTCTTTATAAAATATACCACATCCTCCTGTTCAACTCTGTCTGTTTTTGTACCAGAAAGGTAAACTCTACCCCTGTTTTCGAGAGATATCTTAGGGTCATCAATTGTATTGAGATTTCCCGTACTCTTGAAGATCAGATAACAGGTTGTTGATTCCCCTACATTCACACTCTTTTCTCTGCCTGTAATTTCTACAGAAAGTTCCCCAACGACCTGAGAGAACTCGGGCTTGGATTTGCTTTCAGGCAAGGGTTTTGCAGTAACTGTCACATCATTGCTCTTAATGTCAAAACTAAAGGGCATACCAAAAACATCAAACAGATCCTTATTCTTAATTATAACAGTTGCTTCAAGAACGAGAGGCTCTAACGAAAATCTTCCAGGTTTTATCGGGAATAGAACAACCTTTTTAAGGAGAGTTGTGGTATAAAGTTGCCCTCTGTATGTTTCTCTTTTATTTTCAAGCTTTGTGGCATTGAAGATATCCTCTTTATAAAAACCGGAAAAATCTGGACTACTTTTAAGAGAGATTGTATCGATGTCAACTCTGGAGTAGAGCTTATATGTGAGAAGAAGCTGTTCACCTTCATAAATAACAGAACTCTCCGGTACAGCAAGAATAAATATGTCCCTTTTCAGTTGCTCAACGTCAACCGGTGTGCCATCATCAAGCATGTACACATCCTCATCGGGTAACGCATGCCCTCCCACAACAGTAACAGTAATAGGTTCTGTACGATAAACATCACCCCTGTACACTATTGATACAGGTTCTATTGTAAAGGTCCCTTTCTTCTCAGGCTTAATAGTGTATGTATATGTTACCTCTTTGCTGCGGGTTGTTTTGCCATTGATTATTGATATGCTCGTTCTGCTACCTGTACTTTCATTTAATACGCTAAAAAACTCCAGCTCCGGAAGCTCAGGTTTTGGAAGCGATTTTACATTCTCTGTATCTATAGTTACTGTGAGTCTAAAAACATCCAAGAGCCCAACCTCGGTGTGGTCAACACTGGCATTGACATCTACTATTCTCTCTGCTGCTCTAAGACCCATAAAGATTGATAAAAATATTAGAGTATAAATTATGATTTTTGGACTATTAATTTTCATTATAAATACCTTAAATCTAAAAAAAATTAATCTTCACAATATAATTTAATATAATCGAAATCCAGAAAAGATTTATATAATAGTAAAGGCTTGTTGCATGGTCTTTGCTGTTATAAAAAATCGCGCCATAATACTTAACCAGCTGTATGATCGACTTTCCTGTACCTCTTTTTAAACGATATAGTTAATAGGGCGAACTTCGAGTTTTATATTTCAATTAATAAAATAACCATATTCTATAAAAATTTCACTTTCATATATAATTTTAAATACGAAGTTCCCGACAACCTTCGGTTGTATAACCAAAGGTTGTCAGGCATTGCATCATTATTTATAAATGTTTACTTCTTTTTATCTATTTGTTTAAAACTCGACATTCACCCTAATATAGAATAAAACCAATATGTTGGCGAATCTAGAATTATAAAAACTCATATCAATTTTCAGCATTGTTTATCAGTTTTGTTATCTTTATCCTTCCCTTCTTAATGATGTTCAAGGTATCTTCGGGACTCACATCTTGAAATAGAACCCACCCTGCTTCGATTGTCTGTCCGTGCTTCTGAAAGAGGCTGCCTTTTTCCATTGGCTTTCCTTACTCACACGTTTTATAGAATTATTATTGCATAAATAATTTGTTGATTTTTTATATACTTTTCATAGATAGCGTACAGGATAAATTGTATACTGTGTCCCCAGGATTTTAACGAATATAACGCAACTTCTGTTTATCCTTATTCACATGTATCAGATTCAAGATAATCGGAACCATGAACAGAGTGAACAGGGTGGATATTAAAAGACCGCCAGAAACTGCGATGCCGAGGGGCTGGACGATGTTAGAGCCTTCTCCTATTCCGAGGGCGAGGGGCAACATGCCGAAAACAGTGGTTAGCATGGTTATGACGATCGGAGTAAAACGGATTCCCGCAGTTTCCACCAGAGCGTCGATCTTGTTCGCATAGCTTTGTCCCATCTTCAGATAGAAATCGATTATGATGATTGCGTTGTTCACCACGATGCCAGCCAACAGGATCGTGCCGAGCATGGAGTTCAGGTTCAGGGAGGATTTGAACAGGAAAAGACTGAAGACCACTCCGATGAATCCAAGAGGAACGGTAACCAGAATCACCAGAGGTATTGAGAGGGAGTTGAACTGAAAGGCGAGTACCAGGTAAACCAGCGCAACCGAGGCGGCAAGAGCGATGAAGAGGGATCGGATGGCCTGCTCCATCTCTTTCTGGGGATTGTCGAATACAATCGAGTAACCTGCCGGGATCGTAAGTTTTGTCTCGATCTCCTCCTTGACACGCTGTTCGTACTCGCTTCTTCGGGCCGAAGGGGTTCCCGGCGCCATTCTGGCGTAGACCCTGAAGATCCTTTCGCCGTCCTCAGAGGAAATGCCAGAGATGACTGTTGCCTCTTTGAAATCGAAGAAGTGCTTCAGGGGAATGGCACTCTGCTTGTACGGAATGAGAAAGTTTTCTATCCTATCACGGCCCTCGATCTCCGACTCCGGGTATATGGCTGTCACTTCAACAGTGTTCTGATCATGCTCGAATTCGACAGCCGTCGTGCCGCCAAGTATCTTTCGCACCAGCCGTATAAGGCCGCTTTCGGTGAATTCAGAGAATCCCTCGATGACCTCTGCCCTGGACGTCATAGAGAGCTCGTCGGTAAGTTGTGTCGGGGGATCTGTGAATACCCAACCGTAGAGCTCCGTATCGTTGACCAGATCCCTTACCCGTTCCAGGAGGGTAATCGTCTCGGTCGGCTCATCTCCCTGAACGCTGATCTGTAGATCCATTGTGCGCGGCAGGGGAAGCTGGGCAGGATCCCACATCATGACGTTGTAGTACCAGGTATTGTCGCTGACAAAGACCTTCTGCAGCTCGCCTACCACCTCTTCTGCATACTGCGTACTCGTCAGGTTGATAAAATAACGGTTGAAGTGCCCCCCCACGTCGGCGTAAGTTCCTTTAACGTACTGGCCAACCTGCTCTTTGATCCGTGCCTCCATAACAGGAATGACTTCCTGCACGATCTGCTCTTGATCCTCTATTGAGGGGCTTCGAAAGAATATCACTACTCTTCCGCTTGTTGGTGGGGAGATGATTTCTTTGGGTATAAGCGGGAGTACCTTTAGCACTGAAAACGCAAGAAATCCGAATGAGAAGAGCATGAAAAGGATAGAAGCCCACTTTCGTCGGATGATGCCTCGCAGCATGTTCTTGTAAAGATTTATGAAGAACCTCATCACAGGCACGGAGAAGTGCTGGAGCCCTTTCAGTGAGGGCTCTGTCCCTGGCAGCGGTCTACGGCTGTTTATCCGATAGACAAGAGATGCGATTAAAGGAATTATGGTCAATGCAAGGACCATGGAGATCAGAAGCGCAAAGATAACTGCCTTGGCCTGATCGCCGAGGATTGCATTAGTCAGAGGAGCGGTAAAAAGGATGGGCAGAAAGACCAGTACAGAGGTCAGAATGGAGGCAATGACTGGAGAGCGGACCTGGGATACAGCTCGGATGATCATGTCCTTTAGATGCCCGCTATCCCGCAGAGGAGATTCCTCCTTATGGAAGCGGTGGATATTTTCGATGATTACAATGGAAGGATCGACCACCATCCCCACAGCCAGGGCGATCCCTCCCAGGGAGATCAGGTTCAGGCTGACCTTGAAGAAGTACATCAGGATGAAAGAAATGATAAGGGTTACTGGGAGCGATATACCGATGAGCAGTGTGTTTCTCAGCTCGCCGAGACTCAGGAGAATCACCAGCATTGCAAGAGCCGCTCCGATAAGCGCTGCCTGAACCACGTTTCGGATGGAACTGTCTATGAATTCAGCAGGATCGAGGTACAGGTGCAACATGGAATCATCCGGGAGAATGCCTTCTGCTCTGGCCTCCTCCAGTACCGCCTGTATATCCCGGGACATCTTACGAACGTTTCCACCGTCCACCGGCGAGGCCGTTACCCGAATACCGCGGGCGCCATTCATCACAAAGGCTCTGTCCGGCAAGGCGTATTTAATCTTTATGTCAGCAATATCCTGGAGCCTGATGGAGACGTTTCCTTTCTGAGCGACGATAATGTTACCGATATCGAAGATGGATTCAACCCCTCTTTTGAATCGTACACTGAACGAGGTATTCATATCCTCGAGCCTTCCGATGGACTCGGGACGATAGCCGCTGATAAGTGCTTCTTCGACCCTGTCTAAGGTAAGCCCGTATGCTAACATATCTGTCTGGCGGAGAATCACCTCTGCATTCATCTCCTCCACGTTGAAGATTTCAACGTTTTCTGCATCTTCGACCCTGTTAAGCCTTGATTGTACAGCGGTTTTTAAAATTTTGTATAGCTCCTCAGGACTTGCCGTATTTGAGGTTACTCCCATCATCAGGTATCCGGCATTCTCTCCGGAAAAGAATCGGACGTTGTACCTGTTTTCATACTCAGGAGGAAGCATGTTCATTATACTGGTCATTGCAGACTCGACGTCAGACTTTGCCTGATCACTGTCGGTTTTCCAGTCGAAGGTCAGGGTGAAATCACTCCGATCGTTCTCATACTCTACCTCTACGATATCTACCCCATCAATGCCCAGAAGCCGGGATTCGATGTCGTCAGCATATTCTGTTGAGAAATCGATTGCCGATATACCCGTATGGTAGATAACGGCACGTACCCTGGGCCTTCTGGTCTGGGGATAGAGCTGAACAGGAAGCTGAGTGGCTAGAAGTCCGCCGACTATGCATAGCATAACAATGAGCAGAAGGAACCCTGTGCTCTTTCGGAATATAGCGTTCAGCATTTTATGCTCCAGGTACCCCGATCTTGGCACCTTCTTTCTCTCTGCCTGTTAAACGGTTGAGGTATTGCTCGCCTTCCTTCAGGCCCTGGTCGATTTTTACAAGCTCCCCATATGTCGGTCCAAGCACAACTTCTCTGGCAGAAAGCTCTCCGGCTTCGTTCACAATCCATAGAAAGTATTTGCCGTACCGACGGATTACCGCATCGCGCCGGACAAAGAGACCTTTGGCCCTGTCTACAGGCAGGTCTATGATTACAAACTCTCCTACATAGGTACGCTGAGTGTTGGGGAAATTAAAGGTCAGTGAGAAGAGCCCTGTATTGTAGTCCGGTTCTTGAGACCGGTTTACAAGAACTCCCCTTATCGTTGCCCCGCCGGTGGTGTGGGCGGACACTCTTTGACCGATTCTTATTTTGAAGGCATCTTTATCACTTATGTTTGCATCTAGAGTGTAGCCTTCTGTGCCGATGATAACTACCGCAGGCTCAGCAGCTTCGACCTCATCTTCGACCTGGATTAGTACTTTCGAGACCCAACCAGTGATTCGGGCTGAAATTACTGTTGGCTTATAGATGTTCATCAAATCATCCTTACGCTTGATGCTGAAAATTTTCTGTCCCTCTTCGACTAGCTGACCCTCCTTCACCGAAACCGAACTGATGTAGCCGCTGGTGGGTGTGTGATGAACGATTCTGTTTTGTGGCTCGAGCCTTCCTACAACTGAGATCGTGTGATATTGCTCGGAAATCTGCACAACAGTTACAGGAGAATCTGACCTGCTTTGGGATGGTCCCTGTTGTGTGCCCTCTCTCTGCTGAGCTGAGGTTAAAGAGGCCGAAAAAAATACCGCTGCTGTTATTAAAAGAAGCCTGAACCTAACCATCAGTATCACTCCTTCACTTTTTTGGGACCCTGATGGCCACGAAAGTAGCCAGAGTATATTTTACTCTTCAAATAGATACAGATCTAAAGGTAACAGTTTTAATCCTTGAAATAAAGTATTTAAACCGAGGTTTGATAGCACTCATTGTTTATATATCAAATTCAGTATTAAGCGCATACTCCAGATCAAAAAGTCCGGACAGGTAGTTATATCTTTCCTCGAGTACTCCCAGTTTTGCCTCCTGCAGCGCATCGTAAGCCTCTTCAACTTCCAGAAGCCCAACTATTCCTGCATTGTACTGTGTTTCGGTAAGGTCATAGGTCTTCTTGGCCAATGCTACGTTCTGTTCCAGAGCCTTCAACGCTCTTGAGGATTTTTCCAGCCTCAGGACTATGGATGCAATCTCTACCTCTGCGAGCTGTCTGGTCTGGGTAAGCTCGATGCGTGCTTTCTCTATAGAGTCGTCTATTTCTTCTATCTTCATCCTGCTCGAAGAGCCGGGGATAAAGCCGTCTATGGGAAAGGACAGCGAGATTCCAAAGGTACCGCTTTCTGACCAGCTTTCTACACTTCCCCAGCCGGCACCGAAAGGATCGTTAACTCCAACTCTGTATGAATAGGACAGTGAAAGAGTTGGGGTATATTCCTCTGCTTTTGTGAGTTTCTTCTGGGTTTCCAGTGTCTGAATGTTTTTCAGCAGGCTCTGTACATCAAGTCGTGTCGAGAGATGCTCCCGTATCAGCTCTTCAACATTAACGATGATTCTCTTTGGCTCTATTGATCCAGTAATAGAAAAAAAAGTTTCCCTGCCTAGGCCAAGCATCTGCTTGAACTGCATCTCTGCGGTCTCATAACTAACTTCTGCCTCCTCCAGGTCGGGCTTTAGATTCTCCAGAGTTACCTGTGCGCTCAGCATTGTGAGCTCCGAAACGATGCCGTTTTCATAGTTGGCTTTTGCTTGATCATATCTTTTCTGCGCAGTCTCGATATTTTGCTCCATGAGCCTTGCCTTTTCTTTTAGAACAATGAGATTATAAAATGCCTGTTTTACATCCCGCTCAAGCTGCTTCTCTGTCCCTTCCAGTCTTATCTCCTCTGTCTCGCAAGCAAGTCTTGTATTCTGAATGCTGTATATGTTGGCTGCTGAAAGAGGTAGGCTTGCTGTCATGCTGCCATTAATATCCCAGGGGGAGGATTGTGTCGAAGCCGTGCTGCTTCTGTACCCTCCGGAATTGGTGAGTCCTAAACCGAGGTTCACAGATGGTAGAAATTCGTTCCAGGAGTTTTTTTTTGCCCTTTTCTTTGTTTCAAGATCGATCCTCGAAGCCTTGAGGGTGAGGTTGTTTTGAAGGGCAAGCGAGACGGCAGTTTCAACATCCAGCGGCATTTCTACAGCGCTCGAATACAGGGCCACTGATAGAAATAGTATTGCAAATGTAAATGTATATCCCTGTTTCATGTTTAGCTCCTTTAAAGAAGTCGCCGTATGTATTCTATCATGATCTGTAATTTTTTCATGTTCCACTCTATGAAGTTTAATTCACCCTCTCTATACACCTTCTTTATACCTTTAATTGCCTTTATACGCTTCCCCGTAATATTCATCTTATAATGGTAAGTCTAAAAACATCCAAGAGCCCAACCTCGGTTTGGTCAATACTGGCATTGACATTCACTGTTCTCTCAGATGCTTGTGCTGAAAAAGCGATGATGAATATGGCTATACTTATTAAAAGATTTTTACCAGTCCTTCTCATTTTCTACAAGGCTCGCCCTCTGTTTAATAATATCATTTATGATTCTTGTCTGGTCACTATTTACCGATCTCAGCAACCTCTCTGCTTCCTCCTCAGTAAATTCTCTTTTATCCAAAGACCTATCTCCAGTATCTTCCTTTAAATTATCTTGTAAATTATCCTGCGATTCAATATCTCCATCAGTCTTGCTTTCTCCAGAACCTTTAGCTCCTTTTTTGCTTTCACTATCTTTACTTTTATCATTCTCCTTTTTACCTTCTTCAAGCCTCTTTATAGCAAGTTCCAGGTTATACTTCATATTGAGATTATAGGGATTAATATCAAGCCCCTTTTTATAGCTCTCAATCGCCCTCTGGAAATCACCTGACTTGAATTGACTATTCCCAAGGTTGTAGTATATATCTGATATCTTTTCTTCTTTCTCAACGAGATCAAGTGATTTTGTAAATGACTCGATCGAGTTATTGTAATCCTCTATTTTATAATACGCAGTGCCAGCATTAAAAATCGGCTCACAGGCCCTTTGATTCTTCTTCTGCCCTTCTAAATAATACCTCAGTGCATCGCTGTAAAGCTCATTCTTATAGTAGCGGTTTCCCTTTTTAATAAGCCTTGAATATGACTCTGCATATATATTTTCATTGAAGGGAATAAAAAGTAATATTGAAAGCAGAAAGATTATACCTGAAATCTTATTCATAATTCATACCCTCTCATCCTCACTGTTGTGAGAATATACAGGAAGATAAGGAGAATACCAACTGCTAAAGGTATCTGAAATCGCTCTTCATATACCGTATACCTCTTTGTTTCAAGCTCCCTCTTTTTCATGGACTCAAGAGTTGACAGAAACCTCTTTATCTCATTCGATGTTTTTCCTGTTTCAAAATAATAGCCGTTTGTTTCCTGAGAAATTGTTTTTAAAAGGTCATCTCTCAGTTTCGAAATAACGACCTTTCCGGTACTGTCTTTCTTGTATCCAACTCTTTTCCCAGTTTCGTCATAAATGGGTATGGGTGCCCCTTTGCTGGTTCCTATCCCTATACTGAATATCCTGATACCTCTCTTACGGGCCTCTTTAACAGCTCTTTCATGATCGTTCAATGTACTTTCACCATCTGTCATCAGAAGTAAAAGAGCATATTTATCCTCCTCTTTTTTTAGAGAATCCAGAGCAACCTCTAAAGGAGCTCTTAGGGATGTGCCACTTGCTACAGCCGTTTCAAAGTCAATGGATTTAATAAATGTAGTAACTGCATCGTAATCAGTTGTAAGAGGACACTGGACAAATGCATCTCCTGCAAAGAGGATCAAGCCGACTCTATCCCCCTGTAGAAAATTTATGAGTTCCAGGGCATCGACTTTGGCCCTCTCGATACGGGTTGGTTTTACATCTTCTGCACCCATGCTTTTCGATAGGTCAATCGCAATGTAGATATCCGATCCTGTTATTTTTACTGTTTCCAACCGAGTTCCTGCCTGAGGTCTTGCAAGAGCCAGAATAAAAAAGAAAAGTGCGCTTGATGCAAAGATTCCCTGCCGCCTGAAATTCCCGGCCAGATCCCTACTGGAAAACTTATTCAATGTGCCTATAATACCCAGTTTGAGCATATCCTTAACCCTTTTCCTATGAGCGACTAGGAATATTATGTATATAATGGGAATAATGATTAAATAGTAAAGGTTATTAGGTTCAGAAAATCGCATGGCCTTCCTCAAATTATCACGGGATTACCTTCAAAAATATCTTTTCTAAAAAGAGATGAACCATAAGTAAGACTATACCTGTAATAAGTGGATAAAGAAACCGCTCCCTGACCCTTTTAAACTGTTTAATCTCTATCTTACTCTTTTCAAGCATATCGATTTCTCTGTATATCTCTTCAAGCTTCCTCGTATCTGTAGCTCTGAAATATCTTCCATCTGTAATATCTGCAATTTCCCTTAGCACCTCTTCATCTATCTGAACAGGGACATAGACGTAACGTTTCCCAAATGCAGGATCATCAACTGGATATGGAGCATTCTGCATGCTTCCAACGCCAATTGTGTAAACCTTTATGTTCAGAGCTTTTGTCGCATACGCTGCAGTTAGGGGATCCACCTCGCCACTGTTATTTATTCCATCTGTAAGAAGGATTAGTACCTTGCTCTTCTCTTTCCCCTCTCTCAGCCTTTTTGAACCCTCCATAATGGCATTTCCTATTGCTGTTCCATCCTCTATCATTCCAATTTCGATAACATCAATGAAATTATACAAAATCGTATAATCAACAGTCAGAGGACTGTGAGTTATTGCCTTTCTACTGAATACAACAAGACCGATCTTATCAGTTTTCCTGCCATTTATGAACTCTTTGGCAACATTTTTTGCTGCTCCGACCCTGTTTGGTTTAAAATCTTCTGCCTTCATGCTTGAAGATATATCAATAGCGAGAACTATGTCAATTCCTTCGGTGATCAGCTTTTCTTCGATATAGCCCTTCTGCGGTCGGGCGAGAGAGACAAAAAAGAGCCCTATGGAGAGAATGAGAATAATTTTTGAAAAGAATAAAAGCCAGACACGAATTGTCTTTTTATTTGGGAAAAAAGAAAAAACCGATGTCTCAATCCTCCTCTTTCTTTCACTTAAGATTATAAAATAAAAAAGAAGAGGAAGTATGATTAAGCTCCAGAGTATATGAGGATTCTTAAACTCCATAGAAATCTACACCTCTTCTTTTTCCAGGCTCTGGGCAACTGTTTCTTGCAAATCTCTAACAATGCTCATCGACTCTTCTATATCCTCATCTACCCTTACTCTTGGTGGATCTCCTTTTGCAAACTTTACCATATCACTCTGTTTAAGAATCTTTAAAAACCGGCGATATGGAATGTCGTAAACTCTATCTTTCTTTATCACTCTCTTCAATTCATTTGTCGTCATCTGAGGTGCATGAATGTTCAACAGACTTCCTATAAAAATCCTCAGAACAAGGGAAACTTTCGAATATACCTGTTTTTTATCAGCTTCCTTTCTGCTGTAGGCAAGTCTAATGCCCTCAAGTTCACTAAGAGAGTATTGATATGGATCAAACAGTGGCCCAATTTCAACAGGTTCTGAGAAGCGTTTCTTGATCTCTTTTCTTGATAAAAACTTAAAAAGAAAGTAGAAAAGTGCAGAGGCTGCCATAAAGGCGAGCAGTATGATAGCTACAGTTAAAGGTCTTATCCTGGGCGAATAGGGAGGAGCAATATCCTTAAGCCTGTATTCTTCTTCATCCTTGGGGAGTACTGAAAGAATTTGAATATTGAGTGCCTCTGTTTCTAAAATAGTATCATCGATTCCCACCTCAAGAGGTCTTAATTTAAAGTTCCCGGTCGTAAATATGGTTACAGTATAGATGACTATTGTTTTATATCTTCCCTTTCTGACAGTAAAATCCTTTAATATAAAAGGAAGAAAGCTTTCACCCTCTTCAGGGTATACAATGGTACTATCCTTTTCATGGAATATTGTTAATGCAATATCAATAGGATCTCCAATGGTAAGGGATTTTTCTGTGAGAATTGAGATTGAGACTGATGGAACCTCGAATGTTATATCTTTCTGTTTATGACAACCTGATAAAATAACAGCAAATGAAAGGAGTATGGTAAAGATACAGGGCAGCTGTTTCATATACTTAACCAATATACCAGGTTTTACCTTATAGCTTCCGCGCCCTCCTCTGGAAAAATTCAAAGAGAGGTTTCATATACGGTCTATCTGTTGATATCTCTATATAATCGAGCCCGAGTGAAGTAAAGAGTCTTCTTGCATTTGCTCTGTTCTCAATCAGATTTCTTTTATATGTTTCACGTATAGAAGGATTTGATAGATCAATGAGATAATCCTGATCTGTTTCTATATCCTTCATAGTAAAAAGTCCTCTACTCTCTATTATGTTTGTCTCGAAAGGATCATTAAAAACGATAGGAATTACATCGTGTCCTTTTGCCATCATTTTGAATGACTTTTGATAATCGCTGGCAAGAAAATCTGAAAGAACAAAGATTATACTTTTTCTTGTCTGTGTATTATTAACAAAATCACAAACAACTTTCAGATCGGTTTCCTTCCTTTGAGATCTATAATAAACGAGCTCCCGCAAAATTCTTAATGCATGGGTCTTTTCCTTTTTTGGAGGCACATATTTTTCTATCCGATCTGAGAAAAGTAGCAACCCCACCTGGTCATTATTCTCAACTGCAGAAAAAGAAAACAGTGCAGCAATTTCAATCATGTAATCCCGTTTTGTACTCTTCTGTGAACCGAAGAGGGTAGAGGAACTTATATCAAAGAGAATAAGAACTGTAAGCTCTCTCTCCTCTTCATAGACCTTAACAAAGGGCCTTCCAAATCGAGCAGTTACATTCCAGTCGATTATTCTTACATCATCACCGTAGGAGTATTCGCGCACTTCGCTAAACTCAATTCCTCTTCCCTTAAAAATCGAATGGTACTCTCCAGAGAACATCTCATCTACCAGAAGCTTTGTCTTGATATCAAGCAGCTTTATCTTTTTTATTAACTCTTTTGGAAGCATTAAGGAACCTCAACACCGCTGAATATCTTTTCAATAATATCCTCAGATGTAATATCTTCCGCCTGAGCCTCATAGGTAAGGATAAGCCTGTGTCTTAGAATATCATATCCTATGTCTCTTATATCATCCGGTATAACGTAGCCTCTGCCATTTAAAAATGCATTTGCCTTAGAGCCTATCTTTAGATAAAGAGATGCCCTGGGGCTTGCCCCATAAGCAACAAGATCCTTTATTTCGGCAAGTTCATATGCATCGGGGTCCCTTGAAGCAGCCACGATGTCGACAATGTACCTTTCAATCTTTTCATCCATATAGACCATGTGAACAACATCGCGGGTCTTCTCAAAATCTGATTTCCTTATCGCTGATGATACCTTGGGTACTTTACCTGATCCATGGATTTTAAGTATACTGAGCTCCTCATCCTTTGACGGGTAATCCAACTTTAACTTCATCATAAACCGATCGACCTGGGCCTCTGGTAAAGGGTAGGTTCCGTGCTGTTCTATTGGATTCTGGGTGGCGATTACTAAAAATGTTGTGTCAAGCTTAATGGTTTTATCTCCAATGGTAACCTGCCTCTCCTGCATTGCCTCTAAAAGTGCACTCTGCGTTTTTGCCGGCGCTCTGTTAATCTCGTCTGCAAGGATTATGGATGAAAAAATAGGCCCTTTTCTTACCTGAAAATCTCCAGTCTTCTGGTTATATACCATAGTCCCAATAAGATCGGCTGGGAGCATATCTGGAGTAAACTGGATCCTCTTATAATCTGTCCTCAGAGCCTTTGCAAACGTACTAACAGTAAGGGTCTTTGCAAGTCCAGGAACGCCCTCAATAAGGACATGACCGTTTGACAGAAGGCTGATGATAATTTTATCTATCATTTCATCCTGTCCAACGATCGTCTTTCCTATTTCTGCCTTTAATTTAAAGAGTATCTCACTCTCTTTTTTGATTCTTTCCTGAACAACCTGGATCTCATAGTCCATCTGCCTCTTCCTGTTAACTTATTTTAAACTCAACTAGATTGGTTATTTTATCTTAATTGTATCACCCCTGTTTCCTACTGTAACTTCTCCATCAAAAGAGTTTTGCGCCTCAAGCAGGCTTTGCTCTCTTCTGTATTCAGGCCAGATGTGTGTAAGAATGAGCCTCTTCACACCTGCATTCCTTGCCAGTTCTCCAGCCCGCCTTGCTGTCATATGACCAAGGTCCTCTAAGTTCCTGTCTATATTCTGGAGCGTAGCTTCAGCAATAAGAATGTGAGTATCCTTGCAGAATGAGAGAAGTTTATCAAAATACATTGTGTCTGCAGTGTATACAAATGTTTTGCCTTCATATTCAAACCTCATTGCATAGGTTGGAATTGGATGTTTTCCCATTAGAAAAGTAACTTTTAGCCCATTCAGGTCAAGTTTCAAGTCACCTTTAATCTCCGTTATTGAAAACTCCTCTTTTATATCTCTTCGTATAAAATTAAATGTTCTTTTTGGCCTCTTGGGCATATATATGGGCAGGCCTTTTTTCATCAGTCCATCTCTCTGTGCCACGTATATCGCATACCGCAGGGTATATATATCCGATACATGATCTGCATGAAGATGAGATAAAAAAATCCCATCTATATCCTTATAACTGATGTAATTCTGCAGGTAAGAAAGACAGCCAGGTCCTGTATCTATTAAATAGTTTTTCTCATTTACAATAAGCAAATAGGATGAACAGCCCATATTTTTTCCTGCAAATGCAGCGCATGTTCCCATAATTATGAGTTTCATAATCTTAAAAATCCTTAATTCTCAGATCGTCAAGCTATATGCAATGTATTTTGTATCTCTGTATGGAAACTTCTTCACCGTTATAGTAACACTTTTTATTTGGTAATGACTTTTAATATGTTTCGCAATCCTCGTTGCGACTGTCTCAATTAAGTGGAATTTCGAGTTTCTCAAAAGAGCCTTTACATCCCGCCTTATCATTGAGTAATTTATTGTATTATTAATATTGTCCTTAATTTCAGTATAATTTACTATAGGTACTATCTCTATACTTATAACTAATTTCTGTCTTTTCGCTCTCTCACTTTCTGTAATGCCAATGCGGATATTAGTTGAGATTTCATTCAGAATTATCTTTTGCATATACAATTTTCATATACATTAATATTTAATATTTAATTATAAAAGCAACTGCTTAAACAAACAATAAAAACATAAATCATTTTGTATAGGAGATAAAAAAGTATTGCATTAAAAACCTTTTTCTATTATTCTTTTAAAATGAGTAACGAGGAGGGGGATAATGAATATAAAGGTTTTGGAAAATAAGGGAAAGGTGACAGTCAAAGTCAAGGGAGACATCTATATCGATCAGGCAGATGAACTATTAAAGACATTTAATAGTGTAATCAACAAGAATCCAAAAGAGGTATTACTCGATCTTCAAGGTCTGAAATCCATAACCAGTTCTGGCATAGGAAAGATAGTCCTCCTCTACAAGGAGCTTCAAAAAAAGAACGGAGTAATAAAAATCATTGGTGTAAATGAAACAATAATGCAAATTTTTAAAATTGTGAAACTTGATAGACTTGTCGATATAGAAGGTATTTAAAAAAATTTATAAGAAAGCCTTTTTCTTTTTTTCAGAACAGTGTTATAGTATTAAATAATCCAATTATTCAGAGATTGAAAATGTTTTTGAATGGGAGAAGAAAGAAGGCAACGAAAAGTGATATTACTAACATTCTGAAAAAATGGGATTATGACCTGAGACAGGAAATGATGGTAAGGCGTATCCAGGGAATGGATGGCAATATGAAGATACAGATGCGCCTGGACCTCGGAATTCTACAGATGGAGGAAGAGGGAAGACCTGATGGAAAAAAGCCTCATGGGAAGGAATCTCTCCTCAATTATTATGAAAGTATTGTCTCATGGATGAAGAAAAAATATGGATCCACAGAAGATTTTTCTCTTGATAAAGATGATTGCTATGCGCTCCAGCAGGAGGGTATCCAGTACTACTACCGATATCTCTGTTTCTTTCAGCTCGGGGATTTTAAAAAAGCCGAGCGAGATACGTCCCGTAATCTCAGGCTCTTTGATTTTGTTAAAAGGTATGCATCTGATGAGCGCTATATCGATGAGTTTGAACAGTACAGACCCTATGTAATTATGATGAACACACGGGCAAAGGTTCTGGGCGCTCTACAATCAAAAGATGCTCCCCGCGCTGTTAATGAGATAAATCATGGGATAGACAGGATTGAAAATGTATATGGCGAAAAGAACACATCAGAAAAAAGTGAAAGGACAGAGATTGCATTTCTTAAAAACTGGGCTGAAGAGATAGTGAGAAGCTACACGCCCACGAAAAAGCAAAGGCTTGTTGAAGAGCTCAAAATTGCCCTGGAGAATGAAGAGTATGAAAAGGCTGCAAAGATCAGGGATAAGTTGAATAGATTAAATAGAATGAAAAATTAACCCCCACCTAAATTACCCGCCATTTTCTTTTACATTCAGTCTGTTCTCTAATTCCCGAATTCGCTTCGATATGAGATTAATTTGAAACTCAATTGAGTTCAAAACCCAGAACTGAAAATGATTTACTCTATTTTGTTTATGGATCATCCAGATAATCTTAAGAGATACAAGAAGCACTGCCAGTTCTATTGAAAACAATGAGGTTATTTTAAGAAATGAGAAGTCGTAGATTTCTCTTACAAAAGTAAAGGCAAATAAAAAGCATATCAAGAAGAGGAAGACTATATTAAGAAATGTGTCCCTTTTCTTTGAGGTTCTTCCACCTATCTGCCCGATGATTTTGCTAACTCTTTCCTTCTCACTTCTATAGTGTTCGAGCTCTTCGCTTAATACTTCTGCCTCATCCATGACACAAAAAACTATTCCTCAAGCTTGTAAAAGTCAAGGTATTGATTTCATTTAGCACTTTGATGCCGATTTCCCGAAGACTGAAATATCTCAAAAGAAAAAAGAGAGAGTCAATATTTCTCAATCAATATTTCTCCTGGAAATTGTGTTTGCCTTTTGCCCTGCCCTGTGATTTAATTAGCAAAAGACTACTAAAGGGGCTAATACATGGGAGGCTATGCAGGGAAATTTCTGCTAATAGATCTCACATATGAGTCTAAAGACTCATCTGGATCTAAAGATCCATCGGAGTCTAAAAATCCATCGGGTTCTATAGATCATTTCACTATTGATGAGAATGTACTTAAGAAATTCATAGGCGGAAGTGGTCTTGGAGCAAGTATCTTTATCGATAGATGCACTCCAAACGTCAAACCTCTATCTGAGGAAAATCCTCTTATTGTCATGACCGGTCCTCTGACAGGTACGACATTCCCAGGCTCATCACGCTTTTCCATATGTGGAAAATCTCCTCTAACATGTATCTGGGGAGAGGCCTCTATTGGTGGAAACTTCGGTCCAGAACTGAAAAAAGCGGGCTATGACGGAATCCTCCTCCTCGGGGCTTCAAAAAAGCCAGTCTATCTCTTCATTGATAATGACCGTGTTGAAATCAGAGATGCCTCCACTCTTTGGGGCAAAGACATATACGAAACAACCGATCTCTTGAAAGAGAGCCTTGGAAGCCGATTTAAGATCCTGTGCATTGGACAGGCAGGAGAGAACCTTGTACTCTATGCAGCCATAGGCAATGATAAATCGCATTTTGCAGGCAGAACTGGCATGGGAGCAATTATGGGCTTCAAAATGCTAAAGGCTATTGCTGTTCATGGATCAGGTAAGGTCAAGATTGAGAATGCAGATGATTACAAAAGGATTCTCACTGCTGTAGCAAAAGGCTGTAAGGAATCCCTTCTGGCCCAATCACTGCACGAAATGGGAACCGACAGTGTAATGGATCTAGAAATGGTAACCGGGGATGTGCCCATAAAAAACTGGACAATTGGACAGGATCTTAAGCTCTCTGAAAGTCTTGGTGGGCCCACTTTGGCAGAGAGATACCTTGTAAGAACTCATACCTGCTCCTTCTGTCCCATTGCCTGCAAACGTGTAATCAGAGTTAATGAGAGCACCTATCTGGTTGAGGAGGGCCCTGGGCCAGAGTACCAGACATGCTGCAGCTTCGGGACAATGATAATGAACTACAATTTACCAGCCTTAGTTAGGGCAAATGAGCTCTGCAATCGATATGGAATGGATACTATCAGTTGTGGCTCCACGATCGCATTCGCGATTGATTGTTTTGAAAATGGACTCCTGAGCACAAAGAATACCGATGGCTTAGTACTCAAGTGGGGAGACATGAATGTGATCCTGAAATTACTGGAAAAGATCGCCTTTCGAATTGGAATTGGAGACCTCCTTGCAGAAGGAACAAGAAGGGCAGCAGAGAGAATCGGCAGTGATGCCCATGACCTTGCTGTCCAGGTGAAAGGTCTTGAGGTACCCAATCATGATCCCAGAGGATTCCATGGAATGGGTCTCGCTTATGTATATTCAAACCGAGGGGCCTGCCATAACCAGCACAGTGTCCTTCCTGTGGAGCAGGGATGGATTGTGCGCAAAGAGCTTGATCTTGAGGAAGACTATAAGGGCCAGACAAGCAATGGAAAAGCCAAGATGGTCATAATCTGTGAAAACTATGGTATGCTTTTAAATGCCCTCTGCCAGTGTCATTTTGTGAACTTTGTCACCTCTCCAGCCCAACTTCTCAATGCCTTTAATGCAATTACAGGCTGGAAATACACACTCGATGACCTTCTGGCCTGCGGGGAGAGGATATGGTTTCTCAAAAGAGGTCTCATAAATCTTATGGGTATAACAGACAAACATGATATATTACCTAAAAGGATCTTGACACCTCTTAAAAATGGGTGTGCAGCAGGCTCTATTCCTGATATAGAATTAATGAAAAGTGAATATAAGGGTATTCGCAGATTAAACGAACGTGGAATCCCTGTAAAAGAAAAACTTATGGAATTGGGATTGGATATCCTCGCTAAAAAACTGTATACATAAGATTAATTAGTTTCTGGTGAATAATTAACCAATAGATTGGCGAATATGCACCAGAAACTGCGTTCTTGAACTTGGCAAGTTCTTGAACCTGGCAAGTTCATTGGTGGCTTCATTATATACATATAATATACAATGATTTACAAAATGAATTTTCTAATTGCATAAGATTTATTCGAATTAATCACCAAGAACTAATTACATACTTAGAAAAGGAGGAAAGGAGAATGGCTGGGGAAATAACCTTTCTCAGTGAAAAGTGGGTCAGGATGTTTAAGGAGGAGGTTCAAAAAAGTGCTTCATACAAGGAGGCCGCTAAAACCTGGGAGGGGGACCTGGACCTGATTATACAGGCTGAACCCAAGGCAGGTATTGAGTCTGATCTACATCTCTATATGGATCTCTGGCATGGAGATTGCCGGGATATTAGGCTTGTTTCAAAAGAGGAGGGAGAGAAGGCCGAGTTTATCATTGCAGGTAGCTATGACAGATGGAAGCAGGTGGTTAAGGAGGAGCTTGAACCTATAAAGGGGATGATGCAGGGAAAGTTAAAGCTAAAGGGTGATCTTCCTTACATTGTAAGGCATGTCCAGGCAGCCAAGGAACTTGTCATCTGCACCACAAGAGTTCCTACAAGGTTTACCGATGAGTAGGTGTTGATAAACCACTTCCAGGAGAAAATGAAGATGTCCTACGATCAAGATCTTTCATTTAACTTTTCTTTACCGACCAGAGTTATCTTCGGGGTCAACTCAGCGGATGATGTGAAAATCGAGATGAAAGCTCTGGGAGGAGAGAGGACTCTTATTGTGACCGATAGGGGAATTATCAATGCAGGCCTTCTGGATCATGTTAAGAAGACTCTGGGAGATCGGTGCGTTGGGGTATTCAGTGAGGTTCCTCAGGATACGGGAATTCAGGTTATCAATAGTGCAGCAGAGGTCGCAAGAGGATTGCATACAGATAGCCTTATTAGCCTTGGCGGAGGGAGCGTTATTGACACTGCAAAGGGTCTTGCTGTTCTCCTCAAAGAGGGAGGCAGGCTTGAGGACTACCAGGGAATGCAGATGCTCACCAGACCCCAGACAATTCATATCTGTATCCCTACTACAGCAGGAACTGGCAGTGAGGTCACATCTATAGCTGTTGTGAAAGATCACAGGAGGAAACAGAAGTCAATCCTTCTCGATTATCACATCACTCCAAATGTTGCTATTCTGGATCCACAGATGGTAAGAAGTCTTCCTTCAAAAATCACGGCCTTTACAGGGATAGATGCTCTGACGCATGCTATAGAGGCCATCCATTCACTTCAGAGTGAACCAATTACCGATGCTCTTGCATTACATGCAATACGCCTTATTATAATATATCTCCCCAGATGTGTGGATAATGGAAACGATCTCCTATGCCGGGGGCAGATGCAGATTGCTGCTAACATAGCTGGTGTTGCCTTTTCCAATGCAATGGTGGGCATGGTCCATGCCATGGCTCACTCATTGGGAGCAAAATACGGGGTGCCGCATGGACTGGCAAACTCAATCCTCCTCCCCCATTGTATTCTCTATAATATGGATGCCTGTCCTGACCGCTATGCCATGGTTGCAGAGGCGATGGGTACCAGAAAAGAGGGTATGAACGATCTGGAAGCCAGTAACACCCTTGTCAAAGCAATATATGATCTTACAAAAAAGATAGGGCTACCCCAGAGGTTGAGGGATGTCCATGTTCCCAAAGAAGGCTTGATAGAATGTGCTGAACTTTCTCTTTCAGATGGTTCTATAGTGTATAACCCGAAACCGATAGTTGATGCAGGTGAAGTCTTGAAGGTTTATGAAGAAGCCTGGTAAGGTGCAGAGATGGCTGTGATCAAATTAGCAAAAGGGTTTAAAACTGAAGGCTTTCCTAAAATGCTTGCCATCCTTCTCAGGCAGAACCTGGAGCAGAAACCTGAAAAACTCAAGGATTTCAATTCCCTGAATATCGTTGTAGGTTTAAAGATTGATGACTTTCAGATGGAAATTACATTGGTCTTTGATAAAGGGCAGCTTACAATACACAGGGGGCTTGTAAAGAATCCAAAGCTTATTATTATGGCCAACTCGGAAATCCTTCTGAACCTCAATCTGATCCACATAAAGTTCGGGCTTCCATGGTATTTCGATTCTCACGGAAGAAAGATAGTAAAAGGCCTTATTTCAGGTCGTTTGAAGATAAAGGGGTTGATAACTCATCTTATAGCCTTAACACGGCTGACAAAAGTCATATCTGTGTCCTGATTAGTCACCGGCGAATAATTGCCAATATTATTATTCATAGAATAACCGGCTGCCGAATGAGTGTGAATTTTATGCGTAATAAAATCTATAATTAAAAAACAGGTAGATGAGGTATAGGACAATAAGGATGATCCCCTTTCCTCTTGTTAGTTTATACCCCATTCTGAGTTCCAAAAGCATGGTTCCTACAATAATGAACATCGATATAAATGAGAAATAGACCGTAAAACTCTGTAACGATATTGCTTTAATAGTAGCAGAAACACCGATTATCCACAAAATATTTAAGATATCAGCCCCAATAATATCTCCAACTGCAATCTCGCCGTGTCCCCTTACTGAAGCAATTATACAGGTGCTTATCTCAGGAAGTGATGTCCCTATGGCAACAATCGTAAGCCCGATGACTGTTTCTGATATTTCAAAATATCCTGATATTATTAATGAAGAGTGTATAACCAGTCTTGCTGCAAGAATAACACCAGCAAGACCAGCGGCAAAAAGTAAAAGTAATTTTTTTAAGTTTATCCCCTCTTTTTGTATAGATTCTTCATTTATCTCGATCAGATGTAGCTTTCTCTTTTTCTCAGAATAAATTACAAAAAGTATATAACAAACCAGAAGGAAGACGAAAATCAGCCCTTCAATTCTTGAGATAGTACCATTTAAGGCCAATAGAAATGCAATGATGTCAATAATAATAAGAAAAATACCTGCAGTTTTAAGGATATCCTTATTTACTGCAATTGCTACTGGAGATACTATTGCTGCTAATGCCAGAGCTATACCGTCATCCACAATAACAGAGCCCAAAGCATTACCAAAAGCAATCTCAGGGTGGCCAAGCCAAGCTGACTGGGCAGACACTGCTATTTCCGGAGCAGTTGTTGCAAAACCGACAATAATAATGCCCACAAGCATCTTGGGTAGATTGAAATATTTTGCCATCCCTGCTGCAGATTCTACAAAGTAGTCTGCACATTTAAAAAGAATGTAAAACGAAGCAACAAGGAGGAATATATTAAAAATGATGTTATCCAGGATCATTCTAATTTGCATAATCTCACCTTAGAAAATATTTCAATTAGTATACTTCCTTACTTAATTGATTGAAAATGCCTTTTTTTAAAACTTCATAAAATAAACAAAACTCCTTAAACTGGAGAGCGAAAAAATGAGACAGAAATTTCTTAAAAGAGATAATTTGTTGAATTGAAGGGTAGAAATCAAAGGTAATCTTATAAACTGGAAAAAGCCTTCCTTAAAAAATTAAGGAAGGCTCTTATCGTCTATCTTCATTTCTACCGTAGTTCCGTATCCCTCACTGCTTTTGATTGTCACTTTACCATTGTGGAGCTCAGCAATCTTCTGTGCAATGGTGAGTCCAAGCCCTGAACCAGGAGATCTACGTGCATATTCTCCTCTGTAGAGCCTATCAAACACCCTGTCGATCTCATCCTCTGGTATACCCTCGCCGGTATTGAAAACAGTTATCATATATCCCTTTCCTTCCCTTCGAAGAGCAATGGATATATCACCGCCCTTCGGGGTGTGTCTAATGGCATTGGAAATAAAGTTTGAAACAGCCCTCTGCACAAGATTCTCATCGCCGATAAATGTACCTACCTCCTTTTTCCAGTTAACAGAGATCTTTTTGCCTTCAAATTGATCTTCAAACCTGCTATTCAGGTCCTGAAAAAAGTTTTCAGTGTCGATCTTTGTTGGAGCTATCTTCACCTCAGGAGATTCGAGTCTTGTCAGTTCTCCTAAATCATTTACAAGAACCTCCATTCTTGAAAGTTCTTTCAAGTTCCTTTCAATTCTATCTTTTGTCATTCCAAGCACTCCATCGGCCATACCTTCGAGCTGAGATTTCAGAGCAGCAATCGGAGTTTTCAAATCGTGAGCTACGTCAGCTGCCCATTGTCTTCTCAATGTTCCCTCTCTTTCTAGCTTTCTCCCAAGCTCATTTGCGGATTTCGCAATAGTAGACACCTCTTTCACGCCCCTCTCTGGAATTCTTACAGACAATTCACCATGTGCCATTTTATCAATCCCATTTGCTACAACCTTGGCAGAATCCGCTAGCCTCTTTGAAACCATAAATGCTAAAGGGAAGGCTATTACAAAAGCAAATACTATACTGAGCCATACTGTCTTCTTCATGGATTCAAGGAAGCGAGTATTTGCTCGATCTATTCCAAAGCCAAAAGATCCTATACTGTAATAACCTACTGTTTCACCGTTCACATCCAATTTTTCTAAGGGCAGTTTTGAAGCATGATCTTGCTGGAACCTACTATGCGTCATCCTCTGCTTTCCCACGGGAATTGAGTCCTTGTTGGTATAAAGTATCTCCATTTCTTTACTATAGATAACAAGATAGATATTATTAGTGATTAACAGCGGCATTTTCTCTTCCAAGAGTGTCTTCCTATCCAGATTACCTTGAGAGAGAATCTCCTTAAGCTCCTTTTGAACCTGCTTTTCAATTGTTCTTCTTTTCTCAACACCCCATCCTGTCACAGATCTCTTAAAGCCAAAGAGAAAGGTCACTGACATAACAGCTAAAAAGATTAAGAGAGAAGCTAATAAAGAAAAAAGCATCGTAATAAATATACGCTTCATACCCTTTTCCTCAATATTTTATCCCTCTTTCCAGAAAATCGGTATCCAAACTCACGTACCGTCTCGATCCATCCTGAATCCTCAAGCTTTGCACGTAGATTCTTAATGTGTGTATCTATCGTTCTCTCCGAGCCCTTGGCCATATAATCAAGACACTCCCCAAGAATTCTATCGCGTGTGAGTACCATTCCCTGATTTGTAGCCAAAAACCAGAGAATCTTCCACTCTGCTGCAGTAAGGGCTAGCTCTCTATTATCAACCATCGCTCTGTGGGACAAGCCATCCATTCTGAGTACCTTTTCTCCCAGTTTCCAGCTCCCCGAATCTATCCCTTCATCTTTTTTTACACGCTTCAGTATTGCATTTACTCTGAGAGTCAGTTCCTTTGGTGAAAACGGCTTTACAACGTAATCGTCACCTCCAACCTCAAAGCCGGTGATTCGGTCTGACTCCGATGTCTTGGCAGTGAGGAAGAGTATTGGGACATCGGAATGGGTTCTGATTATCTTTGCAAACTGAAATCCATCTCCATCCGGAAGCATAACATCGAGAATTATGATATCCGGATTTTTCATTTTAACCGCTTCCATTACACCCCGAATACGACTGTATTCAAATACTTCATGCTCCTGAAGCCTGAGATAGGATGTCACTGCTTCACGAATCGATTCATTGTCCTCAACCAAAATTATTTTTGCCATTCCAAAATTTTCTTCCTTTTTGCATTAAAAAGCAAGCAAATTCATAAATTCTTCACAATCCCTTCATTCATCTTCTATTAAAAAATATTACCCTTATCCATCAGAAAGAAATAAGGAGATAAAACATGAAAAAGCTATTCATCGTTCTTTTTGGACTTTTTGCTGTTTTAATGATAAGCACAAGCGCCCTTGCATGTGAGATGCACTTTCATTTGATATCATCAGATGGAACGAAGCTGGAGATTTTTCCCGCTAAGAGCGTTCGCTTGTCCCAGGGAGAAACCTATACCATAGAAGTACAGTTCATTGAAGATCATAACCGCTGCGAAACATCTCCCGAAGAAACTGTATACCTTCTTGAGGAGGAGAAGTGGAAAGAATCAAAGGATTACCTACCCCTCAGGCTAATTGAGAGAAGTGAGTGGATAATGAGCTCCTCACATACATGGATACAGGAGATTACATTCAATGCCCTTGAGAAAGGAGTCTTTGAATTAGAGATTGTTCGCGATTGCCCAAAAGGCGGCTATGATGAAACTATAACCTTTAAAGTTAAGTAAACATTGGAGGAGAAAGAGTATGGTTCATAAAAAAGGAAATATATGGATAAAGAGAGTCATTCAGATAGGGTTTTTCATATTCATTTTTTCCATTGTATTTTCAAACTTCCTTGAGAGAAGGGGGATAAACTCTCCCTTCTACATTCATAATTTTCATGCCATCTGTCCCTTTGGAGCAGTGGAGACCGCAGGTCGCCTTATACTGGATGGGAAGTTTATTCCAAAGATCCATGAGTCAAATCTGTGGGTCTTCTTTGGTGTTGTCCTCAGCACCCTCATCATTGGCGCTGCGTTTTGCGGGTATCTCTGTCCACTGGGATCGGTTCAGGAATGGATCGGAAGCATAGGAAAAAAGATCTTTAAAAAAAGGTTCAACCGCTTTATTGGAGAGAAAATGGATCATCTTCTTGGGTATATGCGGTATGGAGTTCTGCTTATTACTATTCTGGTAACAACAAGGATGGTAACCCTCGTTTTCCAACGCTTTGATCCCTACTATGCTCTCTTCCATTTTTGGACTGGCGATGTTTTTCCTGTAGCTCTCGTTGTGCTTGGAACTGTTCTTGTACTATCTCTCTTTTTCGAAAGACCTTGGTGCAGGTGGTTTTGTCCCTTTGGAGCGATGCTTGGCATTATACAGCTCTTCTCACCATGTAAGCCAAGGAGAAATGAAAAACTCTGTGCTTCCTGTATGCTGTGTACCAGGGCATGCCCGATGAGGATTCATATCCACAAAAATAAAAGTGTTCTTGATACACGTTGTAACAGATGTTGGACGTGCATTTCATCATGTCCCAGAGAGGGGGCTTTAACCTATTCAATTGGAAGGAAACCACTTATTATATCGAAGAAGAATCCCATACCAGTAATTTTACTCCTTACTCTTTTTGCAGCTCCGATCATCTTTGCACAAGAAAGGGGGTTGTTCAAAACATCCAACAAACCTGTTATTGCTCATGGGAAGATCACCCCAGAAGAGATAAAGGGTTCGATGACCCTAAAGGAGCTGGCTAAGAGTTTTAATATAGATATCAACACTATCAATAAGGTCCTTGGCATCCCCCCTGATATACCGGATTCAACGAGGATCTTCGACCTTGAGGATATAGATGAATTAATGACAGTAAAAAATGTTAAATTGAAGCTCTCAAAATATCAACCACAGGATGATGGATGATTCAGCCTAATCTCTTGTATTTTTAAAATTTATATCCCTCAAGCCTAATGTCATACGGGCTTCCAGGGGCATTATGATTTATCTCCAGGTTTCTCCATTTACTGCCTGAACTCTGGGGATCAAATATTACATCGAAATCTGTAGTGCTAATAGGTGGTACTGTGAAAGATGTCGATGAAGTATCGAGCTCAAAATCATCCTGATCGCCATCCGTTAGGAGTATATTATATATCTCCAAATCGGCCGTTCCATTATTTTCTATGGTAAATGTTTTTATAACACTACTAAATACAACTCCAAAATCGTAAATGGAACCATCAGGATAGTCAGTGAGACCTTCCTTTATATTAATACCAGGTACTGGTGCTGCATTTCCAGTCCCCTCAACCGTAAAGGTATAAGGGTCTTCATCCGGATCATCACTATCTATAGATACTACTGCTGATTTAATACCAACAGATGTGGGCGAGAATGTAATTAAAAAGGTTGTATTGCCGCCTGCTGATATAACAGATGACATTGTCGAGAGATCGATATCGAACTGACTCATATCGCCAGAAACGAAAGAAATACCATAGATGTTCAAAGTTAATGAGCCCTTGTTTTCAATTTTAAAGTCCCTTGTACGAGAGGAGCCTATATCCCAGCTGCCAAAATCGTAAATACCCGTCCCGTCAGGAAGTTGTGTTCCTCCCTGTTTAACATTAATATCGGGTGACGCTGATGGTATTCCATATCCTTCAACTGTAAAGGTATATGTAGCTTCATCAGGATCATCATTATCTACAGTTACTGTTGCTGATCTTTCTCCTGAAATGATAGGCGAGAATGTAATAGTGAAAGTTGTACTATTCCCTGGAGAAACAGGAGATGACATCAATGCATCATCAATACTGAAATAAAATATATCACCAGCAGTCAATGAGACGCTGTTTACAGTCAAATTACCTGTCCCGTTATTCTCGATGGTAAATGTTACAGGGGCACTTGAAGTGCCTTCTAATACAGAACCAAAAGTATAAATCCCAGTCCCATTAGGAAGTTGTGTGCCATCCTGCTTTAAATTAATGTCAGGAATTGGTATTACTGATCCATTGCCATCAACCGTGAAGGTATATGGAGCTTCATCCGGATCATCATTATCTATAGTCACTGTAGCTGATCTAAACCCGGAAATAGTAGGCGAGAATGTAATTGCAAAGGTTGTAATGCTGCCCGGTGATACAGGAGATGACATCAATGCATCATCAATACTGAAATCACCAGTATCACCCGCAGTCAATAAGACACTGTTTAAAGTCAAATCAGCTGTCCCTTTGTTTTCTATTTTAAATGTTACAGGTGCACTGGAATTACCTACCTGTACAGATCCAAAATCATAACTCCCAATCCCGTCAGGAAGATCGGTAGACTCCTGCCGTACATTTATATCAGGCTCTATTATCAGGTCTCCATACCCTTCAGCCATAAATGTATACGGGTTCTCATCCGGATCATCATTATCTATAGTCACTGTTGCTGATCTAAATCCTGAATTGATAGGCGAGAATGTAACCGTGAATGTAGTACTGCTCCCTGGCGATACAGGAGATACCATCAATGCATCATCAATACTGAAATAACCTGTATCCCCAGAAGTCAAGGATACACTGTTTATGTTCAAATCATCTGATCCAGCGTTCTCTATAGTAAACGTTACAGGTGGACTGGAATTACCTACTGTCACATGTCCGAAATAATAACTCCCAATTCCATTAGGGATATTATTTCCCCCTTCCTTTATATTAATTTCAGGTTCTGCTATTGAATCTCCAGTTCCTTTAACTGCAAATGTATACGGGTTCTCATCCGGATCATCATTATCTATAGTCACTGTTGCTGATCTGCTTCCTACTGAAATCGGCGAAAATGTAACTGTGAATGTAGTACTGCCCCCTGGCGATACAGGAGATACCATCAATGCATCATTAATACTGAAATCACCTGTATCCCCGGCAGTTAATAGTACACTGTTTATGTTCAAATCATCTGATCCAGCGTTCTCTATAGTAAATGTTACAGGCAGGCTTGAATTTCCTACAACTATATGTCTGAAATCATAACTCCCAGTCCCATTAGGAATTTGTGTGCCCTCCCTCTTTAAATTAATATCAGGTATTGGGGCTGGGTCTCCATCTCCCTCAACCATAAATGTATAAGGATTCTCATCTGAATCATTATTATATATAGTTACTATCGCTGATCTGCTCCCTACAGCAGTAGGAGAAAATGTAATTGTAAATATAGTACTGCCCCCTGGCGATACAGGAGATAACAACAGAGAATCATCGATAATGAAATCACCTGTATCCCCGGCAGTTAAGGATACACTGTTTATGTTCAAATTATCTGTCCCTTTGTTTTTTATTGTAAATGTTACTGCTGTACTGGAATTACCTACCACTACATGACCATAATAATAACTACCCGTCCCATTAGGGATATTATTTGACCCTTCCTTTACATTAATATAGGGTAACGGTATTGCATCTCCGCCTCCTGTAAGTGTAAATGTATATGGGTTTTTATCTGAATCATCATTATCTATAGCAACTATAGCTGCCCTGCTCCCTACAGCAGTAGGTGAAAATGTAATTGTAAATATAGTACTGCCCCCTGGCGATACAGGAGATAACAACAGAGAATCATCGATAATGAAATCACCTGTATCCCCGGCAGTTAAGGATACACTGTTTATGTTCAAATTAGCTGTCCCTTTGTTTTTTATGGTAAATGTTACAGGTGCACTGGAATTACCTAACATTACATGTCCAAAATAATAAATACCCGTTCCATCAGGAAGATAAGATGACCTCTCCTTTACAATAATATCAGGTTCAGGTATTAGGTCTCCATCTACCTCAACAATAAAGTCATATAGGTTCTCATCTGGATCATCACTATCAATAGTTACTATCGCTGATCTGCCCCCTACAGCAGTAGGAGAAAATGTAATTGCAAATGTAGTACTGCTCATTGACGATAAAGGAGATAATAGCATTGAATCGTCAATAATGAAATCACCTGTGTCCCCAGCAGTTAAGGATACACTGTTTATGTTCAAATTCGCTGTCCCTTTGTTTTCTATAGTAAATGTGACAGGCGCACTGGAATTACTTACTATTACATGTCCAAAATAATAACTACCCGTACTATAATGGATTTCAGTCGAGCCCTTCTTTAAAACAATATCTGGCTCTGGTATCAGGTCTCCAACTACCCTGACTATAAATGTATACTTTTTCTCATCTGGATCATTACTATATATAGTAACTATTGCCGATCTTAGCCCTGAATTAATAGGTGAGAATGTAATTGTAAATGTAGTACTACCCCCTGAAGATACAGTAGATAACATCGATGAATCATCAATGCTGAAATCATCTGTATCCCCAGCTGTTAATGATACACTTATTATGCTTAAATCACCTGTACCTTTGTTCTCTATAGTAAATATCACTGGTGGACTAAAATTATCTTTTAATACGTGTCCAAAATAATAATCACCCATCTCATCAGGAAGATCATTGGAGCCCTGTTTTACATTAATATCAGCTTCTGGCATCAGGTCCCCATCTCCCTCAACAACAAAGGTATACAATTCTTCATCTGGATCATCACTATCTATAGACACTACTGCCGATCTAAGCCCTGAATTAATAGGAGAGAATGTAATTGTAAATGTAGTACTACCCCCTGAAGATACAGTAGATAACATCGATGAATCATCAATACTGAAATCGAATATATCACCAGCAGTTAAAGAGACGCTGTTTATGGTTAAATCGGATGTCCCAGGATTCTCTATGATAAATGTTACCGGAGAACTTGAATTACCTAACATTACATGTCCGAAATAATAACTACCCGTTCCATCAGGGATTTCAGTTGCACCCTCCTTTACAATAATATCAGGAATAAACTTCGCAGCCTGCAATTCTTCAAAGATATCCGAACGACCCGTACATCCTATGAGTAAAAAAAGCAATGGAATTCCTATCAATAAAAGGGCTATTAGGAATAGACAATTTTTAGTTTTCATCTTATTCATCACTCCATTCATGGAGTTTTAACGTGAGATATAAAATTTACAGCAAATTTCTTTATCAGTAAACAGATAAAAAGTACTTCATAATGTCCTAGATAGGTGTATGATAATTATTATACCACAGCTTTTTAGATTTTCAGGGGAATGAGCCAAAATAATCTATAAAACCTAAAATGCTAAAGCAACAATTAGTATCAGCCATAATAAAGCAGATAACACTCTTTCACTTTTTAAATGCTGACACATGATCTTGACACTTCTGTTATTTGAAATTATCGTTTTTCCTACTATTTATAAAATTAAAAGTGTAACATTGCCCTAATAGAGCGAATTTCGGGTTTTAGAAAAGTAGATAAGAAGAGGTGATCATGCAGAAAAAATAATGGAGTGCCTGCGAAATTCGTATTATAAGACATTGAAAGTTCTATCATTTTAGAAGAAAATTGTAGTTAATTTTGTAAAATTTGAAAACTTGAAGTTCGCCTCTAATAAAATAAAGGACTATAATCTCATGGGGGAGGGTCTCCTTGCTGTAAAAAAGGCGTTGAAGAAGATGGATATTGCCGGTCTCGATGCACATGAATGGCATGATTCTGTTGTGCTCACAGGAAAGGTAAAACTGTGGAATGAAAAAATTCAGGCTGGATATGCATGTGTAAATAAAGGATATAGAGGAGTAGTTAATGATATAGAGGTTGAAGGAATAGAAATTGATAAAATGTATATCCCTTCTATAAAAAATAATACATTTGAAGGAAGGCATTTTGATGTCGTTGTTATTGGTGGCGGGATTATTGGTGCTTCTATTGCAAGAGAACTTTCACGCTACAATATAAAAATAGCTCTACTAGAAAAGGAGGAAGACCTCGCTAAACATGCATCAGGCCGAAACGACGGCATGGTTCATCCCGGTATTGCCCCATCCCCGAAATCAAAAAAGGCATATTACAATATAAGGGGTAATAGAGCTTACCCTGAGGTATGCAGGGAACTGGGAGTTAAGTTTAAAAGACCTGGTTCTATTATTCTTTATAAAACCTCTTTTTTTAAACCACTTACACCCCTATTAACCCATAGAGCAAAACAAAACAGTGTTGATGGATACAGATATCTCAGCAGGAAGAAGGTTCGAAAAATGGAACCCTATGTAACACCAAAACAGCATGGAGGCTTCTTTTTACCCTCTGCCGGAGTTGTATCTCCATATAAATTAACAATTGCCTATGCTGAAAATGCCTGTGAGAATGGGGTGCAGATATATCTCAATACTGCTGTTTTAGGGTTTGAGATGAAAAATAATCGAATCGCAAAGGTAAAAACGAATCACGGCAGTCTAATTGCAGGTATAGTTGTTAATGCTGCAGGCCTCTGGGCTGATAAAATAGCTGATTATGCAAATGATCGCTTCTTCTCTATACATCCAAGAAGGGGTATGGATGCTATTCTTGATATTAATACATCCAAGTATCAAACAAGAATAATGGCTATGCCCTCACTCCTTCAACTCAGATCAAAAACCAAGGGAGGTGGTATAATTCCCACAATAGAGGGCAACCTTTTAATCGGTCCAACCGCTGAAGAGGTACCCTACAGGGAAGATTATTCCACAGATGCAAAAACCATGGAAGCCCTGTTTCAGCAAATGAAAATCAACACAAAGCTAAAAAGGTCTGACATTATAACCTATTTCGCGGGAAACCGGGCTTGCACATATGAAGAAGACTTTATTATAGAAGCATCGGAGTATGTAGATAACCTTGTCCATGCAGCAGGAATTCAATCTCCAGGCTTGGTCGCTGCTCCAGCTATTGCTGAAGATATCTATAAGATATGTATACATAAGCTGAAAAAAGAAATTGAAATAAAACCAAACAGGAACTTCAACCCATATAGAAAAGTAAAGCCTGAATTGAGCGATCTCTCTTTTGAAGAACGGCGAAAAATTATTAAAAGGAGTCCTTCTTACGGTAGAATTGTATGTCGCTGTGAAGCAATATCAGAGGGCGAAGTAATAGACTCACTTCATTCACCAATAGCTGTTACATCCGTTGACGGTATAAAAAGAAGGACCCGTGCAGGAATGGGTAGATGTCAGGGAGGCTTCTGTACACCACGCGTGATGGAAATAGTGGCAGAAGAATCCAGGATCGATATGACAGCAATAAAGAAGGATGGGGAAAATTCTGAAATACTGTTATATGAAACAAAAGGTGGGATTGATTATTCAGGAAAAACTTTAAAAGCCATGAAAGACGAGGTATAGTGGATTTGTTCAGTAAAAAAGAGTGGGATGTTATAGTTATCGGGGCAGGCCCAGCAAGTTTGGCGGCTTCTATCGCTGCTCATGACAGAGGTGCAAGCGTATGCATTATCGAAAGAGAGGAAAGGGCAGGCGGAATATTAAAGCAGTGTATTCATGATGGTTTTGGTCTAATACGATTCAAAGAAAATCTTACTGGCCCCGAATATGCGTACCGCTATATACAGATGGTAAAAAAGAGAAGAATACCGATTTTTCTCAAAACCTTTCTTTTAAACATAAGCAGGGATAATGAAAAATATACTCTTTCGTTGGTAAATACAAAAGAACAGATATTCTATTTTACAGCTCCGGCAATCATTCTTGGTACAGGATGCCGTGAAAGAACAGCAAGACAGATCTTTCTTCATGGTACAAGGCCTACTGGAGTTTTTACTGCAGGTTTAGCTCAATACTTTGTGAATATACAGGGTTATATGCCTGCAAAAAGATGTGTCATACTCGGCTCAGGTGATATTGGCTTGATTATGGCAAGAAGATTGACCCTCGAAGGTGCTGAAGTAATCGGTATTCATGAGATAAAACCAGAACCTTCAGGATTAACAAGAAATATTGTTCAGTGCCTTGAAGATTACCACATTCCACTGCACCTGAGTTCTACAGTTACAAAAGTTCATGGAAGTAGCCGGGTACAGGGTGTATCGGTCTGTAAGGTTGACGAACAGTTAAAACCAATAGAAGAAACAGAAAGATACATTGAATGTGATTCACTTATCCTCTCTGTTGGTCTTATCCCAGAAAATGATATTGCCCAGCCGCTTAATATAAAGATTGATGACAGGACAGGGGGGCCTGTAGTTGACCAGAACATGATGACCATGAGTGAAGGCCTTTTTTCATGTGGAAACGCCCTGCATGTAAATGATCTTGTTGACTGGGTTTCGGAAAGCGGCGATAGAGCGGGGAAGATGGCAGCCGATTATGCATCTTATAGAAAGGATAACAGAAAATTGATACCCATTGAACAGGAGGGTAATCTTCTTTATGCTGTACCTCACTACTTGGATATGAAAACTAAAAACAAAGCCATAATCTATTTCAGAAGCTCTAAATCCTTGAAGAATGCCTGCTTGCGTGTTTATTCTAGAGAAGAGGAATATGTAAGCAAGAAATATCCCGTAGTAAGGCCTCCTGAAATGCAGAGAGTAATTCTTGATCTATCCAAAATTACCTATGATATAGATGAAATCAAGATAGAACTCAAGGAAGAAAAATAAAAAATGAAAGAGAAAGGGATTTTTATCACCTGTATTCTATGTCCCCTTAGCTGCAGTATTAAGGTTAGAAAGGGAGATGGTGACTATGAAGTATACGGTACCTCCTGTAAAAGGGGAAAGGAATATGCAATTAAGGAACTCACAAATCCTACAAGAACCCTTACCACAACAGTTAAAACAAACTTTAAGGATTTTCCAAGGCTGCCTGTAAGAACAGATAAAGAGGTTCCCCTGAAAGCCATATTTATATTTATGAAAGAAATCAACTCGGTTTGTGTCAAGAAAAGACTCAAGCCAGGAGACACTATCATTAAAGGGATATTAGATACAGATATCAATCTGATTGCAGCCGATGAGATTACATCAATAATTTATTGAAGGGGCTAGATGTGGAAAAGGTTATCCTCACAATCGATTGTGGTACACAGAGCTTAAGAACAATGCTTTTCAGTCCTGAAGGCGAGCTTATAGAAAAGGTCAAAATCGAATATGAGCCTTATTTTAGTGTAAGACCTGGATGGGCTGAACAGGACCCTGAAATCTTCTGGAAAAGTCTCTGTAAGGCCTGTAACTCATTGAAGGGCAAGAGACCCTCACTGTTTGATAAAATCGCTGGCGTTGGAATAACAGCCCAAAGGGACAGTATGATAAACGTTGACAGGGAATGCAGGCCATTACGACCGGCAATAATATGGCTCGACCAGAGAAAGGCAATCAGGGTCTACCATCCAAGAGGATTTATGAAGCTCGTATATCTCATTATTGGCATGGATGAGGCAATTGCAAAAACTCAAATTGATGGCAAATGCAACTGGATTAAACAAAACCAGCATGAAATATGGGAAAATACCTATAAGTACCTTCAGGTTTCAGGATTTTTAAACTTCAGACTTACAGGAAGATTTATCGATTCAATCGCTTCACAGATAGGACATATTCCCTTTAATTATAAAAAAATGAGATGGGCTTCAAAGAATGATATCAATGCCCTGATATTTCCTGTGGATAAGCAAAAGCTTGTCGAACTTGTAAAACCAGGGGCCAATATTGGAAAGGTAACGAAAAATGCCTCTGCTAGGTCAGGTATTCCGGAAGGAATTCCTGTTATAGCATGTGGATCTGATAAGGGCTGTGAAACAATTGGAATGGGGGTTGTCAATGAAAAGATGGCAAGCCTAAGCTTTGGAACAACTGCTACTGTTCAAACTACTACAAAAAAATATTTCGAACCTATCCGTTTTATGCCAGCTTATCCGGCACCAATACCAGACCGCTACAACCCGGAGGTTGAAATCTACAGAGGATACTGGATGATTACCTGGTTTAAAAACGAGTTTGGACAAAGAGAGGTGATTAATGCTCAGAAAAAGGGTATTGCACCGGAAGAAATTCTCAATAAACTTCTACAAAAGGTGCCGCCAGGCTCAATGGGCCTTCTGGTTCAACCATACTGGGGACCTGGATTAAAAAACCCATTTGCAAAGGGAGCAATCATCGGATTTGGTGATGTCCATAAAAGGGCTCATATCTATAGAGCTGTAATTGAAGGCCTGGCTTACGCCCTGCTGGATGGATTACACAAAATAGAAAAGGCTGGAAGATGCAGGGTGGAAAAGGTCGCAGTTTCAGGCGGGGCATCTCAGAGTAATGAAATCTGTCAAATCTCAGCTGACATATTCAATCTTCCTCTGGTGAGGGGTAGAACCTTTGAGACCGCAGCTCTCGGTGCTGCCATTGTCACTGCTTGCGGGCTCAGCATATATCCATCATTCGATACTGCAATAAAAAAGATGGTGAAGTATGAGAGAGTGTTTGAGCCAAACCCAGAAAATGTTGATATCTATGAAAAGCTCTATAGAGGTGTTTATCAAAAGATCTATAGATCGTTAAGTCCCCTGTATAAAAGGATAAGAGAAATAACAGGGTACCCTGAAAAAATAGAGTAACCTCCAGGAGATAATTATGGCCAAGAAAGATGAATTCTATCCACGTTGGTTTGAAGGAGTTTGCCCAGAGCGTTCTTATAGATCAATTTTTAAGTGGGGTGCTAAAGACTCATTCAAACATCCCAATAAACGGTTATACAGACTGATGAAAGAAACCTTCAATATGACCGATGAAGATTTTAAAACTCAAAAAAATATGGGCCTGGAAGAGGTTTCTTATAATAATCCTATTAAACTGAAATCCAGACAGATTGATGACTTTAGAGAAATTGTAGGAGCTGAGAATGTAAAAACAGACGCCTATTCCCGCCTTAAAGTAGCCTATGGAAAAACCATGATAGACATTATGAGACTCAGAGAGGGTATTGTAGAGAATGTTCCGGATGTTGTTCTTTATCCCAGGGATAAGAAAGATATACAAAAAATTGTAAACTATTGTAATGAAAATAAAATAGCTATCTACGTTTATGGAGGAGGCTCCTCTGTAACAAGAGGTCTGGAAGCGGTTAAGGGCGGAGTATCCCTTGATATGCGTGTCCATATGAAGAGGATTGTTACTTTGAATGAAACAAATCATACAGTTACAGTCGAAGCTGGAATATCCGGTCCGGAGCTTGAAAAGGCTCTGAACAATGCACAGGATCTGTTTAATGCAAAGAGGGCATATACCTGCGGTCATTTTCCGCAATCATTTGAATACTCTGTTGTAGGAGGCTGGGTGGTTACAAGGGGTGCAGGACAGAACTCAACCTACTACGGTAAAATAGAACATCTTGTAATCTGTCAGGAATACGTTACCCCCATTGGAACTATAAAAACATTCGAATACCCCGCACATGCAACCGGGCCCTCCATAGACCAGATAATGATTGGAAGCGAAGGTGCATATGGAATCCTGGTTTCAATTACTCTGAAGATTTTCAGATATATGCCTGAAAATACAAGAAGATACAGCTTTGTATTCAAAAGCTGGGAGGATGGGAAAAGCGCTGTAAGAGAAGTAATGCAATCACAATTTGGATACCCTTCTGTATTCAGATTATCAGACCCGGAAGAAACCAATATTGCGATAAAACTTTATGGGGTTGAAGGAACAGTAATTGATAAAATGATGTCACTAAGGGGATTTAAGGCTGGTAAAAGATGTCTGCTTCTGGGAACAACAGACGGGGATAAAGATTTCACAAAACTCGTAAAGAAAAAAGTGAAAAAGATATGTAAAAGATATGGAGCAATGTATACAACTGGATATGTGGCAAAAAAATGGGAAGAAAGTAGATATAGGGACCCGTATATGAGAGACGACCTCTTGGATTTCGGTATCGTCGTAGATACACTTGAATGCTCTACAAACTGGGAACAACTCGAACATGTTTATAGATATGTAAGGGATTATTGCAAGAAAAGGCCAAACACTGCTTGTATGACACATATTTCCCACCTCTATCCTCAGGGGGCAAACCTCTACTTCATATTCATAGGAAAAATTGATACAATAGCGGAGTATGTAGATTATCACAGAGGAATACTTGATAGTATCCAAAAATCAGGTGCTGCCATGAGCCATCATCATGGTATAGGGAAGCTATTTGCTCCATGGCTTGAAGGCCAGATCGGCAGAAATTCACTACTGGTGTTCAAGGCCCTGAAAAGCCACTTTGACCCCAATAATATCTTGAATCCAGGCGGCACTCTGGCACTTGATCTTCCGGAATCTGAAAAGAGATTTAAATAGGGACAGCGCCTATTTTTGATTGACAGTAAAAAAAGTAATGGCAATAAGTAAAAATAATACGATCCCTTAAATTATAAGACATATTTATTTGACTACTCATGAACATAATTCTAATATGTTCCCATAAATATATTTTCCTATCGAAAGGGGAAATGTGATGGGACTATTGGAGAACCAGGACAATCTAAATGAGCTTGTAGATAACCTTAATTTCAAACAGAAGGTTGAAAGGTCTCTTGCTCTAATAGAAAAGGCATTTGAGAGATATGGTGATGGCCTTGCTGTTGCGAACAGCCTGGGTAAAGATTCCGTTTGTGTATGGGCATTGGCAAAGAGGGTAAACCCAAATATTCGTGGATTTATCATCACAACAAGGTTTAAACCAAGAGAGACGGTCTCATTCATGCAAGAAATTGTGAGGCAATATCCAGAACTTAAGATATACAAGAATGATGAAGATATTCCGGAAAGATTATATGAATATGATCCGGACACTTGCTGTTATTTATTAAAGGTACTGCCTACCCGCTGGGCAATTGACGATATGAATGTTAGCTGCTGGGTAACTGGCTTGCGATGCACAGAAGGAAGAACCAGAACAGATTTCAAAGAGGTTGAAGAACGCGACAAAGGTCTGGTCAAACTAAATCCCATTTTATTATGGAAAGAGAGGGAGGTCTGGCAATTCTTAGCACTTTATAATATAAAAGTAAATCCACTCTATGCTCAAGGTTATAGATCTTTAGGCTGTAAGCCCTGTACTATAATTACCAATAGTGAAAATGAAAGGGATGGTCGATGGGTTGGAACGGGCAAATGTGGTGGAGAATGCGGTATTCATACAAGGCCACTGAAAGGAGAATTCGCACAAAAGGTGTTTGCTCTAAAATAGGGACGGCGCCTATTTTTGAACACAGAGTGACAGTTTAATACCCTTCATGCAAACATGTCAAATCCCTAATCAGTTTTTTACCAAAAAGTAATTTTTTATTAAGGATAACAACTATTATTAAAGGTTACGTTTGACAGAATGACAGTTTAATACCCATCATGCAAACATGTCAAATCCTTCCCCTGTTGTTTACCGAAAAGTAACTTACGTTCCTATCGGGCATTTTTATCCTCTTCCCAGAGACCAAAAGTATTGTTCTCCGTATCCATGCAGACTGCAAGGTAGCCCCAACCAGGGACCGTCTGCTTCGGCATAACGACTTTACCTCCAAGCTCCTCTACCCTGGCCATGTATCTATCCACTGAATCAACGCCTATGTAGTTCGTGATCTGCTGTTCCGGGCTCTGACGCTTGGTCATACCTCCTCCAACACCTTGTCCGCCATCCAGCCCCTTTGTTTCAACCAGGTAATACTCCATCTCAGGTGCTAGATCGAGTTTCCAATTGAAAAGCTCCTCGTAAAACTTCTTTGCCCTCTGTGGATTGTCAGCAGGAAGATCAAAATGTACGATTGTAGGCATCTTACTATCTCCTCTCTCTTTACTTGAATGTATATGAACAATACATCACAACAAATCTAATTTCAATCCTCTTTTTCATCAATTTCCCGGTTTATTGGAGTTATCACTGATCAGAATCTTACAGATGCAAATGATTGGTATTTATTTGCAGCAAAAAGGAGATGAAACCGCTTATTTATCAGTCAAGAAAACCTGCTCAGCTGGTAGCATTGGATAAGCCAACAGATGAATTGGTATTCTTGTGTAAGAAGATCATGTATTCTATTGAAATACGAGGGAACTTTGGGTATGGATAGTAATAATTTTTTTGACATTTAGTGGTATAACTGCCATAATGCAACTAATCCAGTTATCGAGGTGTATTACATAAGAAGAAAAACAGGAGAAAAAATTGAATTCACCCAAAAAGACCGCAAGAATTGCAGGGCTCCTAATCCTAATTACAGCCGTATTCGCTCCCTTCAGCATGTTGTATGTTCCCTCCAATATTATCGTGCCTGGCGATGCTGCAACAACAGCCAATAATATTATGGCTTCTGAGGGACTATTCCGTTTAAGTATTGTTAGCGACTCAATCGTCTTTTTGATTGAAATAGTGTTGGTCGTAATGCTTTATGTTTTGCTCAATCCGGTAAGCAAAACACTTTCTCTGGTTGCGGCGTTTTTCAGGCTGGCAATGGCTGTTATTCAGGGAATAAATCTGCTTAATTATTTTATTGCAGTGTTGCTTTTGAGCCGTGCTGAATATTTAACAGTATTCGAACCAGGTCAGTTGCATGCTCTCGTGTTGCTATTTCTAAATGCGCATGAATATGTAGCTCATATTTGGGGGTTATTTTTTGCCCTTCACCTCTTTTTCCTTGGTTACTTAGTTTACAAGTCGGGCTACATTCACAGAATTCCGGGTATCGCGTTGGTAATTGCATCTGTGTGCTATATCGTTCAAAGTTTTGGAAATATTCTTTTCCCCAAATACGAAGAGATATTTGCCACGATTGGTTTTATTTCGATCATTGAATTGGTATTTCCTATATGGCTTTTGATTAAGGGTGTAAACATCGAAAAGTGGAAAAAATGTGCTTCCGAGTCTACTAAAACAGCTTATTAATAAAATAGGTTTATTGCTTATAAATCCTTTATAGATGAAAAACCTATTTAAACAAAGTAAGAATTTGTAATCTTATATTTAAAATAACAATCAGTGATTCCCATACCATCAACAGTTCCTGAAAATGTTCCTTACTATAACACCACCGACATCTTCATATTTTGTGATCGTAAATGTACTCGAAGATGTTGTATGCCAAGTAGTTTCATCTTAATAATATATAGTTGAATCCGAATACACTCTTTCTGAAATACCATAAAGATATATTTGCATAAGGTTTGTCCAAGGATCACCCTCTCCTATTTCGTCTGAAGTAGCGTAAAACCAAGTTTCATCTGCAACTATATTTGCAAAAGCACTGCTCTCAACATGTGTAAATACTTTATCGAATATCTTGCTTACACCATCAAGCTTGAACATAATGTAGTAAGGCGGCAAGTTATCGGCGACCTCAGGGAGAGCCTCTTGTGTTCGAGGGAAATGTTGTAGTCTGTCCTGCCGAACTTGAGGTTTTATTCAAGAAGATCATGAAGAGTACGACAGCTCCAGATGAATCGGCTGCAGGGATATATAAAGCATGGAATGATATTCTGGTGGGAATGATAGTTAACCCGAACCTTACATACGTTAACGATTGGTACTTATTTGCAGCAAAAGAAGCCATGAAACCGCTCATATATCAAAGTCGCAAACCTGCTCAGTTCGTGGCACTGGATAAGCCAACAGATGAATCGGTATTCTTACGTAAGAAAATCATGTACTCTGTAGAAATGCGAGGTAATGCTGGATACGGATACTATGAGATGGGTTTTAAAGTAGTAAATACATAAGATATATTTTCCAGTGCAGTTTCAATACTAAGTATTGAAACTGCCAAGGAGTTTTGCTCCCTAGGAGCAAAACTACCAGGTTCATCTGCTGATTAGGTGGAGAGCCTTAATATGAGATATTAATGAAATCTATAGATAACTAAAAATATATTTGCTACAAATGGATCAAATAAATCAAAATAGAGAAAAAGTAAGGTTTATTCAGAAGAAATTAAGACATTCTACTGGCGGTAACGGATGCTGTAATAATTATAACGTGTGAAGGAGTTATCCATTTCAATTGGATATGCATCAGAACCTTCACAGATTTCCCACGTATTTCCGAAGCCGCTTATCTTATGGAGTTGGTAACGAGTGACCCCTGCTTTCAGTATAGATTTACCCCACAAAATCCCTTCTGAATCGATCCATGCTTCAGTAATAGTTAAGTAATAACCTTGCCTTGACGGATTTGTGTCTGTTGTCAGGGGATAGCATTCCCACTTCCCATCAGGGTGAACTATTAACTTTTGCTCATACCAGGGGTAGGTTCCTAAGTATTCTGTATTCACCCATGTACCACTCAAAGCATTCCAAAAATCTTTCTCGGAAATTTTCTTTTTGTCAGCCTCTGCAAATATAAAGGATATTGATAATAGAAAGATGATTATGAAAATCAACATTCTGGTCTTCATTTTTATGCCTCCTTATTTTTATTTTCAACAAGGATGCAATAACCAGATGTGTAATTATTATAGCATAAAAGATGTAAAATTAACAATATCTTGTGAGGAAGCCAATTTCGTGCTCGGTATTACATACTAATTAATCTTTCAGATAATTCAGTGAGCACATATCTCGTACCAATACTTGTTAAACAATAATTGCCTTTTGGCCGTTTAACAGCTTTCCTATTAGCACTAGAGCAAATAGTGTTCAATGTTCTTGTAACAGTTGATGGGTTCCTAGGAACAGCTTTCCCGATTTCAATTCTAGATAAACCCATTTCACCCGCATGATAGAGTAATATTAATATCTCCTCTTCAGCTGTGCAATCTGTACGTTGAACTAATAGCTTTCCACCAAAATCACCTATGACTGGTACATCATATTTTACTAATTGACGTATTGTTTCAACGACCTTTAAACGATCACCAGACCAAAAAATTCTCATAATTTCAGCTAAAATCCATCGTGTATTTTCTAATACAAGTTTCGAATCGAGATGATTTGCTGTATAGTCAGGGCTAATATGAATGGCTCCCCGAGCAGATCTGAATTTATATACTGTACGAATTACTTTTGCGGTATGTATAGCTGATTGACGTTCTGGATAGTGATGAGGATTACTATCATTTTCAATATACTCTATACATTTATTTACAGGTTTTCTATAGTTTAAATTCCTTGAATCTTGATGGTATAAGATACGTGCAGCGGCTTCAGTGAATTGTCCTCCGTCTAACGTGGCTGGCTCCCAATCATGTAAAACAAAGCGTTGTTCAAGTGATATAAATTCATCTAATAATTGTTCTGTTAATTTTCGATCTAAGGGGGGACAGACTGAAGCCAGGAAAGATATTTTATTAATTGTTGACATTTATATATTTTTTATTCAGGGGTTAAATACTTCTCAAATTCAATAATACCATGGCGATTTAACTTATATTTCATTATAGCCCCTTTTTTTCTTACTTTATCAGCATCAAAAAATTTAAGGTTATTTCGTATTTTATTTGATATATTTGTACTTTTTATTTTCGTTCCAAATTGGTCTAATATAGTTTCTATTTGCCCAGTTGTTAGATATGGAGTACCAAAAGAATCTTTTGCAAAATATAAACACATCATGATTCTAGGAAGTTGGTCTTTTTTATTCAGTATTTTTTCCTCAATTATTGGATATTTATCGTGATTTTTAATAGATGTTATGAAACTAGGGATGTCAATTTCTTTTTCTTCAATATCCTTACTTTTTGCAGTGGGTTTTTGTTTGTCTCGATCGGTCCTTGGTTGTACTCCTTGACCTGATTTATACGTTTGAACTTTTTGAATATATTTAGGTAGTTCAGAGTTTATTAACTCATTTATTTTTGTTTCAACATATTCTTTATTTGAAGACTCTACCTCAACTTCATAATCTTTTATTTTTAGACGAATCCTATAGTTTTCTGACATTAAAAGCTCCTTTTAATAGTATTTTCAGTATCAATAAGCATCGTTCACTTAGGAGCATAAGTTTAATATATTATATTATAATTATTATACTTATTAGCAGGAATTTCAAGTTTTTGTGATGTAGTTTGAGGAATGAAATAGTATAATCCCTGTTCCTTCCTATTATTTCCCCTTATATTCTTAACCTATGAATGACTTAGTAGATTACTTAAAAAATGCTCATAACATACTTATCTTCACGGGAGCGGGTATATCCACAAGATCGGGCATACAGGATTACCGTGGCCCAAAGGGACTGTGGAAAACGCAGCAGCCTGTATATTATCAGGATTTCATGACAAAAGAGGATGCCCGTAATCTTTACTGGCAGAGAAAGCTCGAATCCTGGAATATTATCAAAAATGCACGCCCAAACAGAGTACATACTTCTATCGTAAGGCTCGAGCATGCAGGAAAGCTCTGCATGGTTGTCACACAGAACATCGATGGACTTCACAGAAGAGCTGGAACTTCCCCTGACATTCTTGTTGAGCTCCATGGAACTATGGATAAAGTAGAATGCCAGAGTTGTCATAAAACTTATGAACCGGATCCTATCTATAAAAAGTTTTTTGAAACAGGTAAGGCTCCTTTATGTGAATGCGGTGGATATCTCAAGCCTGCAACCATCAGTTTTGGCCAGAATCTTAGAGAAAGTGATCTACAAAGGGCATATGATGCATCAAAAGAGGCGGATCTTGCAGTTTCTCTGGGCTCAACTCTTTCAGTCACCCCGGCTTCTAATATACCTCTTATGGCTGCAGAAAGAGGTGTACCCTATGTGATAATTAATAAAGGGCTTACAGAGCACGATGGGCATACTTCTGTAAGTCTTCGTCTTGAAGGCGATGTCGAAGATATTTTTCCGCCTGCTGTGGATGAAGCTCTATCTGATTAAAAATTTACTGTCCAAAGTTGCATTATATATAAATTTGATACTTTCCCGTTGCATTGGCCACGTTATATTTTAACACAGGGAGGATTGTGATGGACGATTTAAGGGCCGAGTTAAAGAAAAAGAGGGAGAAGCTAGAGGAGCTTATAAAGGCTCGTTCAAAGGCTTACTGCTCTACTGTTCATTCATCAAAGGACGATGTCATTCGCGAAACAGAGATAGAGGATCTTGAGGGTGAAATACGTGAGCTTGAAGAAAAACTGAAGTTAAAAAAATAGTTGGAATTACTCAATGTGAAATAGACCTAACTACTTACAAAACCTTTCAAAAATTATTCCATGACGGAGTCCAATATCACTTATTGTAATTCTCTTTATATTTAAAATAATCATTATTGCTTTTAGAATCCCTGCTCCTGCAAGCATAAGCTCTGCTCTTTCAGGTTGAAGGCCTTTAATCTTTTTTCTTTCCGCAATTGTTTTATTCTTCAAATCATCAATTGCAGCGTTTAATTCATCGATGCTAATCTTAGATCCATGAACAATCTCAGGTTTATATACTTCCAATTTGTGCTTCATAGCACCAAGATTCGATACCGTACCTCCTATTCCTACTAACTCTACTAAATCGGGATCCTTAAACTTCAGAGTAACTTTATCAAACGCCTCTTTAAGATAACACATCATCTCACCAAACTCCTTATCACTTACTGGATCTGACCTTAAAAACCTCTCGGTCATTTTTAAGGCGCCTACCCCAAAGCTGAAACGATCCAATAATGTGCTATCCTTTGCAAATATAAACTCTGTGCTTCCACCTCCCAGGTCAATAATAACCACTTCTCTTCTATCAATATTTAACCCTTTTACAACAGCAACAAAGGAAAGCCTTGCCTCTTCCTCCCAGGGAATAATATCAATATCTATCCCTGTTTCATCTTTTACCATAGTAAGAAAATCTCCCGAATTCCGTGACTCACGAAGAGCAGCTGTTCCTACAGCCACATAATCTTCTACATTATTTTCATCTAACAATTTTTTAAAATCTTTAAGTGTACTCAAAGATCTCTTCATCGCTTCCTTTTTTAAAAATCCTGTACTATTTACACCTTCACCAAGCTTTGTTATCTCACCCATAGCAAGTATAACATCCTTTATGCTTCGATTTTCAATCTTTGCTATAAGTATCAAAATCTGATTGTAACCAACATCTATAGCTGCATAATTGCCCATACTTTTCTCCTGGTTAAATCTCTCCATTCCCAGCTTATGAACAATTTTTATCTTATCTCGCTTCCTATTTTTCTCTTCCTTTTTTTTTGCACCATCAGATGGAATTTAAACTACAAGCCCATGACCCCTTAGAAATTTCAGAAGAGCTACTTTGCCTTTAAAAAGATGCGAAATTATACCCAATGAGCGGGCTCCATCGACATTTTCTTCACGATCATCGATGAAGATCGATCTCTCTGGTTTTGTGTTTGCCCTATCGAGGGCTATTTTATATATCTTCTGTTCTGGCTTACTGCATCCGGCCTGAAAAGAATAAACAATATTATTCGTAATTCCTTTGAGATCGTTCTCTATTACTTCTGCATTAAGTTCATTCGTATTGGTAATAAAATTTATATCGATATGCTTCTTTAATTTGAAAACCAGATGAAACATATCCTCACGTTTTATAAGAAAAGAGTTCCAGATCAGCTTGAACTCATCAAAACTCATTGAACAGGAAAGACGTTCCATTGCAGCTTCATAGTATTGTGTAGATGAAATTTTCCCTGTTTCATATCCGCTAAAGATATCCTTTGCATATAAAACATCCTTTACCTCCTGCAGGGTTTTTCCGCATCTATTGCAAAAGATCTTCCATTTAGGTTCGTAATCCAGTGTATACAACACACCGCCAACATCAAAAAATAGAATATCTACATCTGTATTAAGATCGCAATTTATCATCTTCGACATTTTTTAAAACTCGATATCCATTATTGTATTCATAAAAGCGAGCATTTGGCCGGATCAGGCATGTCTTGCAGTTATAGTCTTTAAATACCAGAAAACGCTGGTATAGAATTTACCAAATGGGTATATGAAAATGGACCTTTTAGTACAAACTATACGATCAATTACTTCATAAGGCTCCTCATCAATTCAACAGACTCCATGCTTCCCCATTCTCTTGGGCCCACAGCCCAGCCAACAATCTTTCCATCAGGATCTATTATGAATGTAGTTGGTATTCCTGATACCCCATACTGTGATGCAATCATTCCATCTGAGTCCAGATATACCGGGAAGTCGATATCATTCCTTTCCATGAATGAAACGATTTTTTTACTACTCTCCTGTATATCAATCGCCATAACGGTAAAATCTTCATCTTTAAGGGTTTTGTACAGACTGTCAATATCCTTTACTTCGGATCTACATGGACCGCACCAAGTTGCCCAGAAGTTCAGAAAAATAACCTTTCCACGGAAATCACTCAGGGATGTGGTGTTTCCATTCAGTGACTGAACAGTAAAATCAGACGCTTTGACCTTTCTCTTTAGTTTTATAACTCCAATAGATGAGAAATAGTCAGGATTTCGAGCTAGGATAATGTCTGAAGTATAATCTACAACATCTGTGCTATAGGAAAGGAAAGGCAAAAAAAAGATAACAGGGAACAAAAGTGTACTATATTTAATCTTTATTCTTTTCATGTCTAATCTCATAGAATAGTTAAATAGGCATTAATACTAAGTTTATTTCTTTCCCAAGTCCACAAAAATATTGGCAGTATATCTTCAATGATCCCCTTTTTTAAACAATCGTCCCTGAAAGCTTTTTCTTGTTTCAAAGCATTTGATTATTTCTCTCATAGCCTGTGCCTTCTGTAAGCTCCACTTAGGTTCTATCAAACAGGAAGTATCCGATTCTGTAACGAGTCGTGCCACAGCAACATCTGGATCTGTTCGCTCAAGAAAATCCACTGCAAGATCTGCATATTCTTCCAGGCCCAGGGGCCTTACCTTTCCCTCGTAAAACCAATCTGCCATTCGCGTGCCCTTTACAATGTTTAGATTATGCAACTTTACCACATCCATAGGCAGCTCAGCTAGAAAACTTGCCGTGTAGTGTAGATTGCCCCTCGTCTCATTCGGCAGACCAATTATCACATGTGAACCTACCATAACTCCATATTCCTTAGTTAGCACAACAGCATTTCTAAAATCCTCAGCAGTATGACCACGACCGATGAGCTTCAATGTATCATCCATTGCCGATTGTAAACCATACTCTATCCAGACATCAAGTCCCAAGGTCTTGTAAGATGAAATCAAGCTAAGCTTATCCCTATCAATACAGTCCGGTCTCGTTCCGATCACAAGTCCAACGAAATCCTCATCCCTCAAAACAACAGAATCGTATATCTCTTTCAAAGCCTTTACAGAGGCGTATGTATTGGTATATGCCTGAAAATAAGCCAAAAACTTTTGTGCCCCATAGCGCCTTCTAACCAATTCCTTTCCAGTTTTTACCTGTTGTTCAATTGTCCCGCTAAACCTTGATGGGTTCCATGATCCTCGCGCTGAACAGTATGCACAGCCATCGATCCCCTTTGTACCATCGCGGTTCGGGCATGTAAATCCAGCATCAAGAGAGACCCTGTATACCTTCTGGCCAAATCTTTTTTTCATATAATCAGAAAACGTTCGATAGTATGGCTTTTCCATTGTTATACAAAATCTATAGATTTTTCCCTCTTACACGTAAAAATAACAAGGGAAACTTTGATTTTTTAATTAAATAGGCGAACTTCAAGTTTTCAAATTTAACAAACTTAATCGAAATATCTCATTAAAAGATAGTTATATTTTATAATGATTTATAAATAGAAGTTCCCGACAACCTTTGGTTGTACAACCAAAGGTTGTCCGGCATTCCATTATTTTTTCTGTATGATCACCTTTTATTATCTACTTTTCTAAAACTCGAAATTCGTTATAAATATCAACTTACAAATTGACTCTATTATTTAATTGAAAGGAGCAACTTATAGAATTATAATTATTTATGTATATATTATACAATATAATAAACATTTGCCTTAATATGTTAACTTCAAGTTTTTCAATTAAATATAAATTACTTATACTTCGTGATAATCTTTAAATGTTAAAGTCAATTTTCAATATGAAGTTAACTACAATCGAAGGTTGTCCAGTATTGCAGAAACGATTTATAACAGGACATCATTGATTATCTAATTGCTAAATACTAAAAATTTACCTTAATACAATTCACCGAACCTCGAGTCTAAAGGCTCCATAAGCATGGTAAAAAATTTTGAAAAGGTTCTAATACTTGATTTCGGTTCTCAATACACAAAGCTCATTGCAAGAAAAACGCGAGAGCTTGGTGTATTCTCGGAGATTGTGCCATACAGTATACCCATTGGAAGGATACGGAGTCATAAACCTAAAGGAATTATTCTCTCAGGGGGGCCAAGTTCTGTCTACTCAAAGGATGCACCCCTCCCTCATGTAGATCTCTTTCATATGGGCATACCGGTTCTGGGAATCTGCTATGGACTTCAGGTAATTACGCACCTTTTGGGTGGGAAGGTGCTTCCATCAAAAGAAAGAGAATATGGGAAAGCTTTACTCTATATTAAAAATAATTCCACTATATTCAAAAACTTTCATTGTGGAGAAAAAACTGTCGTATGGATGAGCCATGGTGATAAAATTTCCAAACTCCCCAAAGGTTTCAGAGCAATCGCAAAAACCGAGTCCAGTCCCTTTGCAGCAATTTCAGATCATTCTCGGTTGACATACGGAGTACAATTCCATCCTGAAGTAACCCACACTGAAAAGGGGAAATCCATACTCGAAAACTTCCTTTCAATAATTTGCGGCTTTACAAAGGATTGGAGTGTTGGCTCATTTATCGATAGGGAAATAGACGCCATACGTGAAAAGGTTCAAAAGAAAAAGGCTATATGTGCCCTTTCAGGTGGTGTAGATTCATCTGTTGTTGCAACACTCATGGGAAAAGCCATTGGAAAAAACACTAAGGCTGTTTTTATTAACAACGGACTTTTAAGGAAAGGTGAAGAAAAGGAAGTGATAGATGCCTTTAAAAACAGCTTTGATTTTGATCTTATCTATATCGATGCGAAGAAGAGGTTCTTAAAAAAACTCAAAGGAGTTAAGGACCCAGAGAGGAAGAGAAAAATAATTGGGAGAGAGTTTATCAGAATATTTGAAGAAAAGGCTTCAGGATTCGGGGATATCGAATATCTCGCTCAGGGCACACTATACCCGGATGTGATAGAATCTATATCATTCACAGGGCCATCTGCCAAAATTAAAAGCCATCACAATGTAGGCGGACTTCCAGTAAGAATGAAACTGAAACTCATTGAGCCCTTGAGAGAGCTTTTCAAGGATGAGGTGAGGGAACTGGGGAGATTACTTGAGATACCCGAAACAATTTTAGAAAGGCATCCATTTCCAGGGCCAGGGCTTGCAGTGAGAATTATCGGTGAGGTTACAGACGAGAGGCTAAATATGCTCAAAGAAGCGGACTCCATCATAGTACAGGAGATAAAAAAGGCAGAGCTCTATAAAAAGATCTGGCAGGCATTTGGCATTTTATTGCCTGTAAAGAGTGTAGGGGTAATGGGCGATGAAAGAAGCTATGAGAATGTATGTGTTTTAAGAGCAGTGCAGTCTATAGATGGAATGACTGCGGATTGGTATAAACTGCCATATGAAGTTATAGAAAGGGTTTCATCAAGAATTATCAGTGAGGTCAAAGGGATAAATAGAGTTGTGTATGATGTATCATCAAAACCGCCTTCTACGATAGAATGGGAATAGAATGAAAACCTATTATGAGCTTTTAAATATAGGGAAAGATGCACCTAAAGAGGATATAAAGAGGGCATTTCATAAACTTGCCAAACAATTTCACCCGGATATATCTAATAATCATCACCTGTTTATTGAAATACTCGATGCATATAAAACCCTTATAGACGATGACAAGAGAAAGATTTATAATTCTAGCCTTAAAAAATTTACCCTCCAAAAGGGGAGTTTTATCCCTAAGAGCAGAGTTTCATTTGCCGTATCCCTTCAGGATATTGCACGATTCAAAATCTATTATCCTGCAAAAAGAAAGAGGAGAACAGGGGGATTTAAACCAAAAGGTTATGATGTTTGTGTACAGCTTACACAATCTGAACTACAGGGTGGTTCAGTTGTCTATATAGATATACCTGCTCATGTTATCTGTCCCCTTTGTGGAGGCAATAGGGTTCACTGTACACTCTGTTCTTATAAAGGGTACGTTTTAAAGGCAGTACCATTTCCTGTTAGTATTCCAAAAGATCTCAGAGATGGTGATATATTTAGTGTTCCAATAAGAGAACTAAAGATTAAAGAGTACGTCTTCTTCTTAATTAAAGAGCTTTTTGTTAAAATAAAAATAATAGGATGAGCTTAATTCTAGTTCTTTGGAGAATTTTTTTACTATTTTATAACTTAACTTTTATCTTTCAGGGATAACTCCATGGTAACTACTGAAGTAAAAAAAGTTGAAAGAATCGGATTTTTTAAAAAACTGTTTGTAAGAAGAGACTCCGCTCAAAGAAGGGCAATCAAGATCCTAAAAAAAGAGCTTGCATCCGCAAAGATCGATCTTTACAATATAAAAAATGATAACATTTCAGCAGCTGTTGCAAGAATAATATATGACATCTACAGGCTCTCCTATCCGCTCAGACAATCCTTTTCCTTAGATCAGTCAAAAAAGCGATTCACTCCCTCCTTTGAGTCAGCTTTTGTTTTATCCTTTCACTCCGAAGATGCAATCGAAATTCAAAACAAATTCAGTCAGGATTATATAAAGAAGCTTACTATCAAATATGGCATAGAAAAAACTTATACTTATATTGAAAAACTCTGGAATGATTACCTCGATCTTTTTGATAAGGAAAAAATAGCACAGATAAACTCTATCTTTACAAACCTCCTATACTTTGCAAGATTCGTACACTTTGACTTTTACCCGCTTCTACGTGAATTTGATCCCAAACTTGAGGAGGCAAACTTTTCAAAAAAGCCATCATTCTCTTCTACTGAAGGTCCTCTTTTAAGAGATGATATATATAAGATTAACAGGGCACTCTACAGATTTGATGTCGATGAAAAACTGGACTTGGGGATAGAGAAATATTCGAAGGTACAGAACTTTGAGCCCATAAGCAAAGATAATCTCTCTAAGCTAAAGAGCTTGATCGTAAACCTCCAGAGGAACAACTATCTCTCACTAATAATACGAGCTATAGATAAGAATATATCACCAATACCTGTTGAAAAGCCTTCATTGATAAACCTCTTTAGCTCTTACTCATCCAAAAGAAAGGAAGATGTGTATAAAGTCTTAAACTCGTTGAAAAAAAAGATACAGGATGAGGCAATTAGTTCTATAGTATCACAGCTATTTGAAGGGAGTGTTATTGGAAGAATAAAAAATTATCATGAGCTGAATAATGAATCTTTCATTGGTCTCGGTCTACCAATTTTTGAGCATGTGAAGCTGTTGAACTACATGAAAGCCTTTTTAACAGATAAATATAAGCCATCTATAAACAAGGTACTCAACGAACTAATAATCAGCGGTACATTTATCAGTAAAAGTGTATTGAACAGTCTCTCAAACAGCTACTATGGTTTAAATAATAGCTTACAGATTATTACAGAGTTTGATGATGACCTTGATATTGATGGAGATAGGGGAAGGGCAATTAATAGACTCCTAGGAACCGTAAAAAAGGAAAAGGGAGCTAAAGGTACACTCAAAAAAATAATTCAGGATACAAATATCAAAGCGAAACTTATTATCGATGAACAAATAGTAAATCTAAAAGATATGGCTAACAGCATAAGGATTATTCTCGAAGATTATAAAAAAAAGTCTCATATTATCACCTCTAACATAAAAAAGATCAGGGGAAGTAACAACAGACAGTTTATTGAAGAACTCGTTCAAGCCTACAAAGATATCTATCTATTCTTGAAGCTCCTGAGTATTTATACATCGATTAAGATCTCCAGGGCTGAATTTGAGAAAAATAAACAGATTGTGATGGAACAACAAAACTAAAAAGCTGAATGTTCAGGTTCGATTCTTTAAACCAAATTCTCCAAAATTAAATCTATTCCTCATTTTTCTTGACTATATTATACTAACATTATATACATTTGCCATGTTCCTGAAATAATTACAAAAGATATTATTAAAACAAAAAAACAGCTTCAAGCATGTAAGTTATCTTAAGCGTGAACTTCAGTAGAAATGGAGGATAAGAAAATGAAAAGAAAAGGCAAGCATCTGCTTATTGGTGTTATTCTTATTATTACCAGCATCGTCGTACTTTACTACAATCTCAAAAATTTTGAAGGAGGCTTTGCTAAGCTGTGGCCTGCTCTAGTGCTTCTCTTTGGTATGTTTCTCTATATCTATTACTTCTCAACTAAAAAAAGGAAGAACAGACTCTTCCTTCTCTTTTTAGCCACATTTCTCGCTATTTCTTCGATCCCTCTATTTATTCTTACCTTCACATCATTTACACTTATCAGCGATCTATGGCCCGGTTTCCTGTTTGCATTTGGAATAGGTATTCTTTCACTCTATTTTTACGGAAAGAAAAAAAAGATACTTCTCTTTCTCTCTTCAATTATCATTGCTGCTTCATTATTAGTATGGATTTTTTCAGTACGGTCTCAGTTTTTTATTGTAATTGGTGTAGTCCTCCTCATTGTAGGAGCAGCTTTCTTAACGAGAGGCCTTATAAAAGAAGCCGATCTTATCCCTGAAAAAGAAGAGGATAAAATCATTGAAAATGAAGAAAATGTGTAAAGATGGGTCTCAAGACCTTCGTATGCAAGTTTTTATTGCTTTAAATTATATCTCGCACCAGGATTAATGGTATTTTTTATAAATATGCTCTGTGAGAAACCTGTGTTTGATAATCTTCATTATTACCATTTTAAGAGGAGTTTTACATGTGCGGAATAGTTGGATATATAGGAAGAGGATGTGCAGTCCCAATCCTGATTGAGGGATTGAGGAGACTTGAGTACAGGGGATATGATTCTGCTGGACTTGCCCTTTTCGAAGATGGTAACCTACTCATAAAAAAGACAAAAGGAAAGGTACAGGAACTTCAAAATCTGATAAAAGACGATCAATTCTCAGCGACAACAGGAATAGCACATACACGATGGGCTACACATGGTGAACCAAACAATATAAATGCACATCCACACACAGACTGTAAAGTGAATATTGCATTAGTACACAATGGAATAATTGAAAACTTTAGTGCCTTGAAAACATTTCTGAAAAAGAAGGGACATCAGTTTAAAAGTGATACTGATACAGAGATTATCGCTCACCTGATTGAAGAAAATTATAATGGAAGCATGATCGAAACCCTCTGTGTTTCTCTATCGGAGATTGAAGGAACGTATGGGCTTGCCATTATATCTAAGAGAGAGCCAGATAAGATTTTTGTAGCCCGTAATGGAAGCCCGCTTCTCATTGGAAAGGGAAAGGATGGATACTTCGTTGCATCTGATGTGGCAGCTATTTTAAGGTATACCAATGAGATTATCTACCTTGAAGATGGTGAAATTGCAGAAATAACAAAAGACGAGCACTATGTAAAGAGCGCTGATAATGAACTGGTATCGAAAGAGATACAGCAGGTTTCTTGGAACCTCGAGATGATTGAAAAAGCTGGCTTCCCTCACTTCATGCTCAAGGAGATCTATGAGCAAAAGAGCTCTCTTGAGAATACTATAAGAGGTCGTCTTAACTATGAGGCTGGAACTGCAAGATTGGACGGTTTGCTTAACTATATAGATCAATTAAAAAACGCATCTCGAATTATAATAACATCATGTGGTACCTCCTGGCATTCTGCTCTTATTGGAGAATATTTGATTGAAGAGCTTTCCGGTATTCCATGCGAGGTAGAGTATGCATCGGAGTTTAGATACAGGAGTCCAATTATAAGAAAGGATGACATTGTATTTGTAATAAGCCAATCAGGAGAAACAGCAGATACCCTGGGCGCTCTTAGGGAGGCAAAGAGAAAAGGCGGAATAGTGCTGGGCATATGTAATGTCGTTGGGAGTACTATAGCTCGTGAAAGCGATGCCGGAGTGTATCTACATGCTGGACCGGAGATAGGAGTCGCTTCTACAAAGGCCTTTACCTCCCAGGTACTCATACTCATGATGATAGCGCTTATGCTCGGAAGAATGAGAAATTTGTCACTGGAGAGGGGAAAAACTATAGTAAATGCTATAGGCAAGATCCCTGCCCTTGTGGAAGAGGTTTTAGGGAATGATAGTAAGATAAAAGAAATTGCCTCTCGTCTATCAGTACACAGCAATGCACTGTATCTGGGACGGGGATATAATTTTCCTGTTGCCCTCGAGGGTGCACTAAAACTCAAAGAGATATCATATATTCATGCTGAAGGGTACCCAGCCGCTGAGATGAAGCACGGCCCTATTGCACTGATCGATGACAACATGCCGGCAATTGTTATTGCAACAAGGGATATCATATATGACAAAATATTGAGCAATATATCTGAAATTAAGGCACGTAATGGTTGGGTTCTTTCTATTATTAACAGGGATGATGAAAAAATAAAAGAATTGTCGGATGCTACTATAGAAGTACCAGAAACCATCCCCTTCATTACTCCGATTATTAATGTTATCCCCCTCCAACTTTTAGCATACTATATAGCTGTAAAAAGAGGATGCAATGTAGATCAGCCAAGAAACCTTGCAAAATCTGTAACAGTTGAATAAAATTAACCTAAAAAATCAGTTTATTCCCCTCTGTTATCTAAGACAACAGAGGGAAAGCAGAAGATCATTTTCAAGATGTTTCTAAATAATCAAAAAAATCTTCCAAAGGTAGGGCTTGTTTTAAGTGGCGGCGCAGCACGAGGCCTGGCTCATGTTGGAGTTATAAGCATCCTTGAAGAGTATAAAATCCCCATCGATTTAATAGTCTGTGCAAGCTTTGGAAGCTTAGTTGGAGGATACTATGCCTATGGATATTCTATAGAAGAGATGCTCACATTTGCCAGGGCGTTCAGACTGTGGTCAATCAGAGATTTTAAAAGGCCCTGGAATGGTATTTTCAGTGGAGATAAGGAAGAGACCATATTTGAAAATGATATCGGTGATGCTAGAATAGAGAGCCTTAAAATTCCACTTTATATTCTTGCAGCTGACTTAAGCTCACAGAGAGGGGTTGTTTTCGAAAATGGCAGATTAACTACAGCAATGAGAGCTTCAACCGCATTTCCTGGACTATTTGCTCCATTTCAATATGAAAATCATATATTCATAGATGGTGGAATTATGGGAAGCTTGCCTGTAGAAACTGCTCATGAGAAGGGAGCAGATGTAGTAATCTTTTCCGATGTTTCAATTCTCTCAATGATATACAGGAAAAAAATATCAAAAACATTGTTTAATCTCCTGCTCAGATGGATTTCAAAAAGAAAAAAGAGGCCTGATTCTAAGATCTCAAAAACGAACCTACGCTCAATTTTATATAAAACTCTATGTATTATTAATAAATATAAAATAATAAATACCGAGCCTGATTTTCTAGTTGAACCCCTTGATAATGAGATTAAACCGCTCCGTTTCAGTAAGGTTGACGATGGCTATAAACTTGGCAGAGAGGCTACCCTTAAGACCATCGATGCTATAGTGAAAAGGATCTATAAAAAATGACCTGCGAAATAAAAAACTATGGATTACTCGGAAAATCAAAGATCATTCGATAGCTGAATTGATTTCCTGTTCTGCACTTTTCAGTTCAGTGATGGTATCAGAGCCCTGTAATATTATCCTCTGGAGCATGTCAATGAGCATTTTATTGATTTTATAATACTCCTTATGGTGGGGGAGAACCCGGGAATACTTCAGCTCATCAACAGGTACCCTGTAGTTCGGATTTTTCTTATGAAATGACCTCAGCTCTAAAGAATTCAATGCAGATTTTCTTACAGGTATATAGCCCACTTCTTTATGTATTTTAATAGTATTTTGCTTGTTTACAAGCCAGAATATAAAATCATTTGCCGCCCTTTTCTTCTTTTTACTTCGAGAAAAATTAACCAAAGCCGAGCCTGTCAGAACTGAGTATTTCTTTCCATTGATATATGGCATTGGGGCAACTCCCAGGCTCCAGGGGAGATTTTGCTCTCCATATGCTATACCTGCACTGGTAAAGGGGCCCATTACAAGATTTCCTGACAGGAAAGCCTGGCCTGACTCCCAATCTGTCCAGTTTCGGGGCATTATTTTATACTTAAAGACAAGATCCCTCAGCATATTGATTGTTGTAATCATTTCCTTTGAGGTTAAATCAACCCTTCTTCCATCTTTTGTAAATAACTCTCCCCCATTAGCCCATAAAATTGGAGCCCAACCATAAAGGCCATTCTGCCAGAATGATAGAGCATATCTCTCAGGGTTGCCATCTCCATCTTTATCTTCAGTAAGTATCTTACCCGTTTCAATCATCTCATCCCAGGTCTTTGGAGACCGTTCTGGATCCAATCCAGCCTTTATAAATACATCCTTGTTATAGAAAAAAACCGTTGTGCTTACACAAAATGGGACACCATAAATTTTCCCACTCCTTGAAGCAGCATCCCACATTACCTGTAAAATATCATTCCTGTCTTCTTCATGAATATAGCTATCGATCGGTTCAATCAGTCCTTCATCGATATAGAGATCCATAAACTCAAACTGCTCCTGAGCAACTTCAGGCAACTTTTGCGTTACAGCTGCTGCAAGCATCTTTACCTCCATATCACTATAGAGGCCTTGAAAAACTGCATTTACCCTGATATCGGAATGAGCGCTGTTATATTCATCTACCATATCTTCAATAATCTGTTTTACATAAAATCCTTGACTAAACCAGAAGTTAATCTCGATCTTCTTTGCATAGATCACCGTGGATATCATGAAAAAACAGAGAATGAATACTACCCTTTTCATAAAAAAAGAAAATAGTATAAATTCAAGATGTTATCAAGCATTATACGTATATTCCCATCTTGACATTTCTTCATCTCTAACTTATTATTTTTAAGGATTAAAGTAAATGAACAGGATAAAGTATGAAGCTGCATCTGGGACTGGATATAGGTTCAGTATCAATTAACACAGTTTTGATGGATAAGAGTAAGAACATCGTTGAGAATTATTATGACTACTGCCACGGCAAGCCCTTCCACCTATTAGAGAATATTTTATCTCGTATTATTGAAAAATATGGTCAGGATACTTTTACAACTGTTGCATTAACTGGCACAGGTGGATCTCTTGCATCGAATCTTATTGGCGGATATTACGTTAATGAAATAGTAGCCCAGGCTTCATCAGTAGCACATCTCTATCCTCATGTGAAAACTATTATCGAGATGGGTGGTGAAGACTCAAAGCTCATATTTATGGATTCAAATAACGGCAAATCTGCACTGGCAGACTTTGCAATGAACAGTATATGTGCAGCTGGTACAGGCTCTTTCTTAGATCAACAGGCCAGAAGAATTGGCATATCAATAGAGAACGAGTTTGGTAGACTGGCATTAAAATCTAAAAACCCACCCAGAATTGCAGGAAGGTGCAGTGTTTTTGCCAAGAGCGATATGATCCACCTTCAGCAGATAGCCACTCCTGTCCATGATATTGTCGCTGGTCTTTGTTTTGCCGTAGCCCGAAACTTTAAAAGTCAACTTGCCCGTGGGAAGCAGCTACCAGAGCCTGTGATATTTCAGGGAGGCGTTGCCGCAAATATCGGAATGGTAAGAGCTTTCAGAGAGATACTAAATCTAAACGATGGTGAGTTAATAATTCCTGAATACTATGCATCTATGGGCGCAATTGGCTCTCTTTACCATATACTGGATAATCCACAAGACAACAATAAAAAATTCAAAGGGCTCGATGATTTAGATTATTATCTTAAAAACGGGAATGCAGAGTGTGATCACCTGGAACCACTTTTGCTCTCATGTTCTGAATCACATAAAAACATTGTTTTAGAAAATAATTTTAAGGAAAAACTCCAGGTTTATCTGGGCTTGGATGTGGGCTCTTTAAGTACGAATGTTGTCCTGATAGATAGAGAGAACAGAGTGGTTGCCCGAAGATATCTACCTACTGCGGGAAAGCCACTTGAGGCTATTAGGATAGGTCTCTCTGAAATATTCGAGGAAGTAGGGAATACTGTCTCTGTAAGAGCAGTGGGAACAACTGGATCAGGAAGATATTTAACCGGAGATTTCGTCGGAGCTGATACTATACAGAACGAAATAACAGCCCAGGCAACAGCAGCAATTGATATTGATCCTAAAGTCGATACAGTATTTGAGATTGGCGGGCAGGATTCAAAATTTATAAGCATTGATGATGGTGTTATTGTGGATTTCGAGATGAATAAGGTCTGTGCAGCAGGTACCGGATCATTTCTGGAGGAACAGGCGGAGAAACTCGATATCAATATTATAGATGAGTTTGGCAGAATGGCCCTTAATGCACAATCTCCGGCAAAGCTTGGAGATAGATGCACGGTATTTATGGAATCTGATCTAAATTCACACCAGCAGAAAGGAATTGAAAAGGATAATTTAGTTGCAGGCCTTGCATACTCTATTGTTTACAACTATATCCAGAAGGTTGTTGGTAATAAACGTATCGCGAGCAGGATATTCTTTCAGGGTGGTGTGGCCAGTAACAGGTCTGTCGTTGCTGCCTTCGAAAAGGTAACAGGCAAACCAATAACTGTACCTCCCCATCATGACGTAACAGGTGCAATTGGTGCGGCCATGCTTGCCCGTGATTGTGTAAAAAATAAAAAAACCAGATTCAAGGGCTTTTCTATCAGTAAGAAGTCCTATTCTGTTGATAAATTTATCTGTAAGTCCTGTTCAAATGAATGTGAGATAAGAAGTGTAAAGATCGAGGGGGAGAAAAAGCCGCTATTCTATGGTGGCAGATGTGAAAGATACGAGGTTGAAGATAGAAAAGGAAGGGGAAAGGATATCCCAAACCTGTTTCAAGATCGTATGCGTCTGCTTATGGCTGGTTTTAAAGAAATGCCGAAGGATAATCGAATAAGCGTTGGAATCCCCCGTGGCCTGATGCTTTACTATCAGCAGTTTCCATTCTGGCATACCTTCTTTGAGGAACTAGGCTTTCGTGTGGTTCTTTCAACTCCTTCCAATCACAGCCTAATAACAAAATCTCTTGAACTCATTGTAGCTGAAACATGCTTTCCTGTCGAAGTAATGCATGGCCATGTATACGATCTTCTTTCAAAAGATGTGGATTATATCTTTCTTCCTTCAGTCGTTAATTCTAAAGCAGAGGCTGATAACCCTACCATATACTATAACTGTCCCTGGGTTCAGACCTTTCCCTATATGATTAAGGCAGCACTAAGAGATGACAAGTTATCCGAAAAGATCCTTCTCCCTCCTCTACACTTCCGATATTTTGGAAGAGTATTGAACAAAGAAATTTCTTCATTCATGAAAGAAAAGTTCAATATACCAAAATCTTCTGTTATCAAGGCTATAAAAAAGGCCGATCTCGCACAGGATAGTTTCGAGAGAGGTGTTGAAGAGCAGGGAAAGGAGATATTGGATAATCTTCCAAATGTTAAAGAAGTCCTTGTGATCATTGGTCGTCCCTACAACACGAATGATCCGGAACTAAACCTGAACCTGGTAAACAAGCTCATCGATCAAGAGGTACTTCCCATTCCAATGGACTTTCTGCCATTAAGTAAAGAAAATATATACGATAACTACAGGATGATGTACTGGCCAAATGGCAGAAAAATCCTCGCAGCTTCAAGAATAATCGCAAGAGATGAAAGGTTAAACGCAGTATATTTAGGAAACTTCAGGTGTGGTCCGGATTCGTTCCTGTTGCACTTCGTCAGAGAAGAGATGCATGGGAAGCCATACCTGCAGCTGGAAGTTGATGAACACAGTGCTGATGCAGGTATGATCACCAGATGTGAAGCCTTTTTAGATAGTTTAAGGGGCAATAGAAAGATAAAAAAGAAAGATAGGAAAAAAGAATCTTCCCAGAATTACAGGATCATGCTCCATACTCCTGTTAAAGAGAGAGCCTTATATATCCCCTATATGTGCGATCATGCCTATGCTCTGGCAGCCGGATCAAGACACTGTGGAATTAATGCCCAGGTCCTGCCACCTCAGGACGAAGAGGCACTGGAGCTTGGTAGAATGTACACCTCTTCGCGAGAATGTTTCCCAATGATATGTACCACAGGCTCTTTTATTAAAAAGATATTCGAACCGGGATTCGATCCCAAAAGCTCAAGTTTTTTCATGCCTGATCACAATGGTCCATGCCGTTTCGGTCAATACAATAAGCTTCAGCGTATTATTTTCAATCGAATTGGCTTCTCTGATGTAGAAATAGTATCTCCGGGAAATGATAATGTTTACAGAGACCTATCTGGAGGCCATGGAAGAAGGTTCTGGATTCCTGTATGGAGAGGAACGATCGCGATCGATATTCTTAGAAAGCTGTTGCAGGAAAGAAGACCCTATGAAGTAAAAAGTGGTGAATGTGATAAATGCTATAAAAAGTATCTCAATGAGGTAATAAGATCGGTGGAGAAAGGGGCTAAGGATATTGATAGTGTAACCAGAAAGGCAGCAAAAGCTTTTCAAGAAATAGAAGTATTGGATATACCAAGGAAGCCTGTTATATCTGTTACAGGAGAAATATTTATGAGGGACAATCCCTTCTGTAGTGGATTTTTAGTAAATAAACTTGAAAAGCTTGGTGCAGAAACCATGATTGCCCCTGTTCGTGAATGGATTAACTATTCAACCTATCGTTACTGGAGAGACAGCGTATGGTCCGGGAATATTAATGGGCTTATTAAGTCCAAAGTCATGGGAATTTTCCAGCACTCTATTGAAAATAGGGAGATAAGCATGTTCAAAGGTACAGTTGATTTCCATAGAGATATCCATATTAAAGAAGTTTTACAGCTCTGTAATCCCTATGTTGACAAAAGCTACGATGGGGAACCTGCGCTGGTAATAGGCAGTAGTGCTGGGCAGGTAGAAACAGGCATTTCCGGAGTAGCGAGTATTCTTCCCTTTACCTGCATGCCGGGTACTTTTATAACTTCAATCTCAAATGTTTTCAGAAAAGACCATGACAACATCCCCTGGGTAAACGTTGTCTACGATGGTCAAGAAGATACAGGGATTGAAACGAGGCTTCAGGCCTTTATGTATCAGGCAAAAGAGTATGCAACTAGAAAAGGACTGGATCAGCCTCGACAATGGTAATAATATTGATAATGATATGAGCTCCTTTTTCAACCTCTGTAATACAATACCTCCAGAAAACCTGGATGAATCCCACGATTTTTTTAAAAATATATTTGGCAATACAAATCCTCTTATTGTTGAAATTGGCTCGGGGAACGGCCATTTTCTTGTTGAAAATGCTATTAAGTATCCAGATAAAAACTTCGTTGGTACAGAAATCCTCTCTGGTCGCGCAAAAAAGTTTTATTCTAAGATTGAGAAGAGGGGATTAAAAAATATCGCGGTCTTTAAAGGCGATGGAAGGCAATTTGTATGGGAATATCTATATGAAAAAACTGTGCAGGAGTTTATCATTCTCTTCCCAGATCCCTGGCCCAAAAAGAGACACCATAAACATAGATTGCTAAATAAGGCATTCATAAATATGATGCACATGCGATTGACTCATGGAGGCAATATATCAATAGCAACCGATTACGAAAAGTACAGGGATTGGATTATTAATGAGTTCAATAATGTTGAGGGATTTGAAAACCTATTTAAAGATGGGTATTCAGATTATCCCGATCACTACCCAAAAAGCATTTTTGAAGAGAGGCTTAGAAATAAGGGAAGCAAACTTTATTATTTGAAATATAAAAAACAATAATTGAATCTAGAGGCCTACGTCGACTACGGAGAAAGAGAGTATCATCCTTTCAGCCTCTATCTCAGCAGTATTAAAGTCTATTATGAGCTTGCTTTGAATGAGCGGATGAGATAGGCCCTTGATGAAATAGATTATGCAGGAGACGAGCAACTCAACTCTTGCCCTTGGGCGTCATGCCTGAAATTGGAAACATTCGCCAAAGCCACTAGGCAATGGAGGTAAGATGAAAGCAAGCTATGGATTGCTATTCCGTGCCACCTTCGCTCTGGCGATTCTGTGTACCGGACTGCTGGTCTACAACATGATTGCGATGCCCATCTACAAGGAACAGCTCTTTTTGGAACGGGGCAACATAACCAATGACTGGGAAATGGTCATTCTCATCGGATTTATCCTCGTGCCGATATTCAACATCCTGTCCCTCTCATGGGTGTCTTTGCGCATTCGACAGGCTCAGAGGATCTGTAAAGGAGATGTATGGGTCTTAGCTCTGGGCGCTCTCTGCCTGATCCTGCTAATTGGAGAGAAGGCGATGGTGGATGAGATCGGCCGCGAATACCTGTTAGGATGGGAAGTCTTTGGTGAGTGGATCATCCTGTATGTCTTTCTCGCGACCCAGCTACTCTACAACATCGTCATCCTGCGGCTGTTGTATCGCGCCTTTAAAGTCCAACGCAGCGAAGACAAGACAGATTCGTGTTTGCAGCACGAACGCCTAACAAATCTCTCCAGTCGATGAAGTACTGCGGAATATGTAGCTTAGGCTCAACCTTGGGTGGCAGACGATGGAGTTCCAAGGAGAAAGGATAAAAACAAAAAATGATTAGCCGAATCTGGCATGGCTGGACAACAGCAAGCAACGCAGACAAGTATGAGGAATTGCTAAAAGATGAAATCTTCGTCGGGATCCAGAACCGTCACATTCGTGGCTTCAAGGGTATCCAATTACTTCGACGCGAAGTTGAAGAAGAAGTAGAGTTCGTCACTATTATGGTATTTGATTCGCTGGATGCTGTGCAGGAGTTTGCAGGTGAAGATTACGAATTAGCAGTCGTCCCGAAGAAAGCAAGAGCAGTACTCTCCCATTTTGATGAACGATCACAGCATTATGAGATTAGAACGGAAAGAAAGGGAGAGGATTAATGCAGCTCCTCTTCAATATATTCTGCGAAGAGTTTGCTTGACTTCAATGTGTTAATTGCCGCTCTAAAGGTACATGCTTGGATATTCATATCAGGACTGATCTTTGGATCGCTGCGAGGGCGTGACCGTAACTCAGTTTCCCCTATTCAGCGCATGATCTGGGATGGATGATGATAATATTCGGCCCGCCGGCATTCTGACGAGAAACTTGGTGGCTTTTTGATAAGCAGCTATTGCTTGTGGTTTGATCGCGTACACCCAACCAGCAGCTTAACCTGACCACTCTTTCGGGCTTTTTGTATAGGCCTATTTAGAGGTGAAGAATGAACAACAATGAGATCGATCGTTATTTTGAAAAGTTAAACAGCTATGTACAAAATAAAGGAATTAATTGGGAGAGAAGGCAATCCAAAAGATAAACAAGCACTGTGGAACTCTTTTTATGAGAAAGATTTAAAATCAATTAAAAAGACCTCTCGACTTTAATGATAGTAAAGAATTACAAAAGCAGGAGTCACAAACCCTGCTTCAGCGCCGATTCTATCGCTTTCAGCACTACCTTGCTCGAATATGTCGCGCCTGATACCGCATCTACCTGAAGGCTCTGCTTCGCCATTACCCGCTTGACAATATCATCCGCACCGTGGTTAGGGCCATGGCTGTGCCTAAGTAGTTTAATCTCAATAATCTTACCATCCTTCATGGAAACCCATACTTCTGCTGTGACGGGGAAGTTGTCCTGGGATGCTTGATAGTTGCCGTCCTTGACCTCGCTTACTGAGATATTCTTTATTGTAAGCTTATCGATTTCTTCAAGTGCTTTACAGCCAGCGAGATAGAAACTCACAGCTGTACACACAAGAATAATTGTGACACTTTTAGCCCTTGACATATGAACCTCCTGAATATTCTATCGATCGTGTGATAAAAAAACGCGGTGTTAAGAATCAAGATCAATACCCGGGCTATTTCAACACGGCACCAAGAAGTAGGAACAGATAATCAGACTCAAAGGAGCTTTCCAAAAAGACAGCCCTACAAAGCCGATCGTAAAAAGCCAGCCGATAAACCAGATCAGGCCAGCATACGTACCCTTGTCGGTCGTCCTTCGACGTTGTTTAGAATCATTACTCATATAACTATAGTCTGTCTAATGACCAAGCTCGCCTACCATTATGAAACGCAACGTACATATTCTCAGAGACAGTATACATATCTAACCAGATCTACTCTTCTCAACCATTATTATTTCAAAATGATATTTTGTCAATCAAATTGGGACTATAAGAAATAGATGGATACACATATGTACCGCTTCTGGGTATCATTCTGTGCATGACCTTGAGCAGGATAAATAAGTGGATTTATCTCTCTCGGTTCTAGCCCAACGCTCTCAACCTCGAAAATGTTTCTTCTTCAATGTCCGATATTTTTTTAAACTTTTGCCCTGCAATTGCTATCTTATTTTTAATATCAGTATCATTTTCTGCATCTTTGAATAACAGACCAACTTCAGTAAACGATTTTCCCGATTCATTAATCCTCTGCGATTCTTCTATTAAGAGTTTATTCCCCGTGATCTTTGAAGATTCTTTTAAAAAGCGTGAATACATATATCTAAAACAACCACCGCCAGTGCCGCCAATTTCAATAAAAACGTAGAGACTGAAAAGATTCATTCGTAACTCTCTATCCTTGAAAAGATTCGGCCACTTTAATAATTCTTTCGAGGTGTGTCGTATTCCTTTAACGCCTAAATTTTTGATGGGAGGATTAAGCTGGATTTCAGCTGTTTGACGGATTGATGAGTAAATGTCTTTGGGCTTAGGATCGTGATAATTTGTAAAGTCAAATTCCAGATAGCTGTTCTTTGGGGGGAATGGCTTGTATGTTGAGCCTCTTGCCTTACTCAATTGTTCCATAAAAATTGGATAGTAAAATCCCTTTTTTAATCCACTTGCCTTCTGATCAATATCAGAAGCCATAACTGTTTTTTTACCATCAAATCCGCAGATTAAAAAAGTATGTCCCCCAAAATGGTAGTCTTTGGGAAGTTCAAACCATGGAAGAAATCCCATGTCACCATAAACCATTACAGGTTCTTTTCTAGAAAGCATCTCTAATAAAACAGATTCCGCTTTTTTAGCACTTGTTGTTGATTTTGTTTCAATCTTTACTCCTGTTCTCTTTCCAAGATCATCAAAGAAGTTTTTGGTATTTCCTCGCCCACCTATAAATACATAGTCACTGGAGCCTATTCTCATTTTCCAATAAATGAATCCCATTCCAGCTCCAAGACCCAACAGCATATCCTCTGATAGAGGATGATTATAATAATGAAATATCTTTGCTAAAGAATTCGTCTGGCAATGATAACCATCTAACGGGGGGCAATTTTCAAAAGGTTTGATATCGATCATACTTCCTCCTTGCAACAAATTCAGATGCGGATATTATACAATATTAGAGTAATAAATTATATTATAGGCCATAATAGGATTAATCAAGTTAATACCTGTTTATATTAGAATTATTAAATCTTGAAAAATCAGTTTAAATTGTTTAATTTATTCTCGCAGATGATTGCTACCTAGTAAAGAGGACTTGATGAAGAAGTGGATATTTCTCTTTTCTGTTCTTCTATTCATGGCTTCTGGAACTGTCCATGCTGAACAGCAGACCCTCCTTCAAGGGGTAATTGAGGAGAGTGGATGGTATGGAGGCCCGGTCCTCAAACTTGGTAGTATCAATGACTATCTCTCCATATTTGTTGGTTATCGCGGTTCATGGGTGATTAATCGCAGGTTATCGATCGGAGCAGGTGGTTACTTCCTTTTGAGTAATGTCTACTTCTCGGAAAACAAGCTCAATATGGGCTATGGTGGTCTCGAGGTTGGATATATAATAAATCCTGACGCTCTCGTTCATTTTACCGTTGGTTCTTTAAT
>CAYRKG010000009.1:0-90710 GCA_964424795.1 uncultured Spirochaetota bacterium | reverse complement strand
TTTCCTTCATAAAATACCCTTCCCCCCCCCTCTGCAAGCGCTATATATGTTTTACTGAGATGTGCATTTGGCAGTCTATCACCTTCCTGAAAGCCACTATTCTCTTTCACATAGAACCGTTTCGATTCAGGAGAGAAAGCTAACTTTGGAGCAAGACGGTTGAGACATTGTGACTGGTAAAGGGTAATGCAGGGCCCCTCCTCTGCTACCCTGGAAAGAGATAGAAGAATATCTCTGGCCTTTAAAAGGCCAAATCTCTTCTGGAGAGTAAAAAATGCCTTTACAGTTCCTGGAACGCAGACAGATCCTGGACCAAAAGCTGTAGCATCGGGATTTATGGTTCCATCTTTATTAATATAGAACTCCCTTACTGTTCCAGCCGGTGATTTTTCCCTATAATTAATAACAGCAGGTTTGTTTGAATCTCTTTTCTTATATATCAGGTACCCACCACCACCAATATTTCCTGCCTGAGGATGACAGATAGCAAGGGCAAAGGCAAGGGTAAATGCAGCATCGAATGCATTTCCTCCATCTTTAAGAGCCTTTATTGCCAGTTCACTGGCTTCTCTTGATACAGAGGCAACTGCACCTCTTCCCTTAGCTACAGAAACAGTTTTTAAGGACTTTCCCCCTATTTTTAATCTATATTCATCATAACCGTTTTTCAATATGGTAAAACCTCGAGGATAAATAGATTATCGAATTAAATATACAGAATCAATAGGTATTCTCATTTACTGTAATGTAATAAAACTCGCGGAGTGGAGGAAGGAGAATAAAAGAAATATTGAAACATACTACTGCTTAAGTTTATTCAATACTATCTATATCCCTCTGAGAAATTTCCAGTTCAGCGGCATCGAGATTTTCCTTAAGATGCTTCTCCTGCATTGACATGGGAATTGTGATGACTCCTGGCTGTCTCACAAGCCAGTTGATTGCAACCTGCGAAGGGGATACATCATATTTTTCTGCAATCCGGATCAGAGTTGGATTTGAGAGAATACTCCTCCTGCCCAGAGGCTTCCATGCGGTGAGCAGTATATTATTTCTCTGACAGTATTCTAGAACACCATTTGCCTCCGGCCCACGACAAATTACACTGTATTCAACCTGATTTGTAACGATAGGAGTCGAAGAAAGTTTCAAAGCCTCCATTAGTTGACCTAAGTTGAAGTTACTCACCCCAATATATTTTGTAAGCTTCTTCTCTATCAGCTCATTTAACGCCTTAAATGTTTCCTCCATTGGAATATTCGGGTTCGGCCAGTGGATTAAATAAAGATCGATATAATCCACCTTCATCCTCTTCAGGCTTCCTTTAAACGCCAGTAAAACATCCTTATACCTAAGATTTGTACTCCATACCTTTGAGGTGAGAAAAAGCTCTTTTCTATTAAAACCCTCTATCGCTTTTCCCACGAGCTTTTCAGTATGTCCACTGCCGTACATCTCAGCAGTATCAATATGGGTATAGCCCATCTCCAGCGCTTTTCTAATAATTTCGATACATCGATTGTCACGAGAGGAGTCTTTCCACTCCTCTCCTCCCATGGTCCATGTTCCCAGTCCAATTACAGGGATCCTCCTTCCATCATAGAGTATTTCGTATTTCATTTTTCCCTCACTACGGTTAAGCAGAAAACAAAAGATCCGATCACTCTTATTTTAAAATAAATATATTTAACATAAAGGCTAAGGTAAATTGATAATCCTATAGGTTGACCTCGAACCGACCATAACTGTACTATCATATTCCTTTAAAAGAAACCTCAAGGCTCGCCGAGGTATTCAGAAATAAAAAATATAAAATTCTTCAAAGCAAGCGATTTCATCACACGGTTGTATCAACGAGCTCATCCAGCAAACCCACCAAAGTATAAGTATCTCAGCAATCCTTCAAAAAGACCAGAGGTCGTCTTGCAAGATACTATGGTCTTTATTCCTGCAGGATAAAATGCAAGACAGTCAAAGATGGGAACCTTAAAAGTTTGGGAATAAGAGCACACCAAAAAAGAAACCTTCTCTCTTATTTTCAGAAATGACATGGAAACCTTCACATTTTCTTTATTCTTGACAGAATGTCCTCTTCCGGGTAGTATGTTTAGAAGGCTATCGTTTTTCGTTTGGAAAAGCATTCGTGAACATTTCATGGGCAAACCGGGAGCCTTTTATGGCTTTTTTTGCCTATAATGATTGTCTAGGAGGGCACGGCATACGAATACACCCTCTAAAAAGAGAGCATTATGGGGCAACTGAGAGAGGAGACCACGTGTTGTTTGGCAGGAGTCTCATTACAGTTTGACGTATGCTAAGTCGCAGGCGAAGGCCAAAAGCAGGATGTGGAATCAGATCATGACCAATGTAGTGGGCTATCCCCACTGCACAATCAACCATGAGGACATAGCCCTCCTGGGTCAGGATCTGGTGGCGGCTGCCGCAGTGGGGAAGGTCAAAGACCTCGGGCAAAGGATGGATTAAATCCTATCTATAGAGAGGGTCATCCAACATAACCGTAAAGACTAACAAATATATATGGAGATGGCCAACCTCAACAGTTGCACCCTAATGTGTCAAAGCCACATTCTTGATTACTATATTTTCCTGCTAAAAGGCAAGAAAATCAGGATTAAGTTATTATCCCTTTTCGATCAATCCTAAGGAGGAAGAACCATGAAAGTCGGCATCGACAGCTACTGCTATCATCGTTTCTTCGGAGATGTGTATGATGCGCAGGTAGAACCCTCCGGGGAGATGACCATGGAGGATTTCATCAGGAGAGCCAAGGAGCTAGGGGTTGACGGGGTGGCTCTGGAATCCTGCTTCATCCCGAGGTTCGACAATGATTACCTCTCCCAGATCAGGGGGATGCTGGACGAGTACAAGCTGGACCGGGTATACGCCTGGGGACACCCAGACGGCCTGGAAGGAGGAAAGAACAAGAAGATGTTCGAAGAGATGGTACAGTCGATCGAGTACGCCAAGGCCATTGGTGCAGGGGTAATGCGGGTGGTAGGATCAAGCCTGACTTTCCGATTTGAGCCCCACGGACCGCAGATTGAAAGGCTTTCGAAGATGTTCTCTGAGACGGTGAAGGAGGCTGAGAAACATGGTATAAAGATGGCTGTGGAAAACCACATTGACTTCAACTCAGATGAGATCCTCACAATTATAAAAAACGTTAACTCTCCCTACCTGGGGGTCAACTTCGACTCAGGCAATTTCGTACGAGTGCTGGACGATCCCTTGCAGGCCATGGAGAAGCTGGTAAAGCACGTGTACGCCACCCACATCAAGGACCTGAAGATTCAGCGGGGGGTACCGGTGAACGAGTGGTACTTCTTCTCCTGCACCCCGGTGGGTGACGCAGGCTTGGTGGACAACCAGAAGCTGGCCCAGCTTTTAGAGAATAATGGGTACCAGGGCCTTTTCGCCGTAGAGATCGATTTCCTGCACCCCGACTATAAAAACGACGAGGACAAGGCGGTTAAGCAGAGTGTGAAGGAGCTGAAGCGTATAGCCCGGGCGGTGGAGATGTAATTTTCTATTCGTACACAATGAAAAAGGAGTTTGGTATGGAAGAGCTTGGCATAGGGATTGTGGGATACAAGTTCATGGGCAAGGCTCATAGTAATGCCTGGATCAAGGCGCCCCTGTTCTTCGACCTGGATGTGAAGCCTGTTTTACAGGTTGCCTGTGGGCGGCATGAAAAACCGCTGAAGGAGTTCGCTGCCAGGTGGGGCTGGAAAAATACCGAGACAGACTGGCGAAAGATGGTAAAGCGGGACGATGTGGACATCGTGGATGTGGCCCTTCCCCAGAGTCTCCACCACGACGTGGCCATAGAGGCGGCAAAAGCCGGTAAGCACATCTTCTGCGAAAAGCCTTTGGCACTTAACTATAAGCAGGCCCGGGAGATGTATGAGATAGCTGAAAAGCAGGGGATCAAGCACTATTTGAATCACAATTATCGTCGCTGCCCCGCAGTAAGGCTCGCAAAGAGGTTGATCAAAGAGGGAAAGGTTGGAGAGATCTACCACTGGAGGGGTACATACCTGCAGTCATGGATCGCAGATCCATCCTTCCCCCTTACATGGCATCTGCGCAGGGAGATGGCAGGCTCAGGACCCCAGGGAGACCTCAACTCCCACAGTGTAGATTTGGCCCGCTATCTGGTTGGGGAGATTAAGAGTGTCTGCGCTATGACCAAGCAGTTCGTGATGGAGCGTCCTCTTCCCGACGAGGAGGCAGCGGGCACCTTTAAGGCGGCTATCGGGGCCGAAGGCACGGGGAAGGTCACTGTGGAGGACGCAGCCTTCATGCTTGTGGAGTTTCAAAACGGCGCCCTGGGCTCCTTCGAAGCTTCTCGGTTCGCCCCTGGGAGGAAAAACTATAACTACTTCGAAATCTATGGGAGTAAGGGAAGCATTCTGTTCAACTTAGAGCGGATGAATGAGCTCCAGTATTATTCCGCGGAGGACCCGGACTACGCACAGGGATTCAGAACCATCCTTGCTACCGAATCGGTGCATGCCTACATCGCCAACTGGTGGCCCCCGGGGCACATCATCGGGTACGAGCATGAGTTTGTGCACGGTGCGGTGGATCTGCTCCGAGCCATCCACAAAAATCAGCCAATCGAGCCGAACTTCTACGATGGGATGAAGATCATGGAGGTTCTAGACGCCGGGCTGAAGTCTGCAGAAACCGGAAAGCGGATAGATCTTCAATGAACAGTACCGTACAGTCAAGGGATCTTTTATATGTACTTGGCGATCCTGTAAGGTGAAACAGGATTCATGAGAAGTCGGCGATTTACCTGATCCCCATTATCGTATTCCTTGTCGCAGCCATGGTTTCGCCCGCATTTTTAAAGAAACGAAATATTCTGAATGTGGTGCGACAGGCGTCAATCCTGTGAGTGGTGGCCATTGGTCAGACCTTGGCTATCCTTACCAGCGGGATTGAACCCTCCGTGGCATCCGTGATGGCATTGATGTATATCCTGAGTGCCAACATGATGGAGGGTCAAAACGAGCTGGTTTTGCCAATATCCCTGATCTGTCTGGGAGTTGCGGCGATCATTGGCCTGGGTAACGGGCTCATGGTTACCAAACTGCGCATCCCTCTCTTCATCGCCACCCTGGGAATGCTGCTCATGGTTCAAGGCTTTCGCTTTCTCTACTCCAGTGGGATGCTAAAGGGATCTATTCCAGAACATCTTCGATATCTTGGACGAGGCTTACTCTTTGGATTTCCGGCACCTGCATGTTTCTTTGTGGGTGCGGGTGTTATCAGCTTGGTAGTTCTCAAGAACACACTCTAGGAAGGTCAGTGTATGCGGCAGGTGGAAATCCCCTAGCCGCCACCTTTCAGGAGTAAGCACTAACAGCGTGCAGATCATTGGATATGTTGTAAGTGGATTTTGGGCAGGATTTGCAGGATTACTTTTGAAAGGGTGGATCGGCCTTTCGGAAAACTGGCTAGGCCAAGGGGTAAATTATTCCAATTTTCCTGATAAGCATCGAGCTTATCGAAGAGGTCATCGGCCTCCCTGACGATGGCAATCTTATTGGGTGTAACAGGCGCTCACTTTGCATTATCTTCATCTCTGATATGCTGCAGTATGTAGTGGTATGCCTCTCGTGCCCCTACAGGCTCAATATCGTATCCTCTGATCTCAAAATCGCTTAGATGGAGCGCTTCCATCCAGATCGGAAAAAAATCTTCATAATCGAAGATCCGGTGGTCGGCACCCCAATGAAATAGAAGGTAGGATGCTCAAGTTTTTTCATGTCCTGCCACCTCTCCAGGTTGTGTAAAACTCAGTGCAGTTTGGGGGTTTTGCACCGTGAAGGCCTCGATGTGTTGCTTTTCAATTCCTGCATGGAGCAGCTTTGGCAAGAAGGTGGTAATGATATAGTCTAGACCGATTTCGCCTTCATAGGCCTTCATACGCTCCCGGGTCGTATCAATTCCAAGCAGGATCCGATTGGCGAAGCCTCTTTTCACCATCTCAATGATGAGCTCAACCTCATCCTCATCGGAATGATATTTGAAACGAGCTATTGTATCGTACTACAAGAACACCCCCAGTTTGGCAAGCCTGGCATTTCGTTCGACATCGATTACCCTGTCCATATGACTCACAATGATATGCTCCGGTCTCACGCCTGCTTTCATGAGATGCTCGACCTGCTCCTGACCAAACTGAGAAAGCTCCGTATGAGTCATGATTGGAGCGCCTGTTCTTCTGTGCGCCTTGGCAGCAGCATCAAAAAGCTTTCTGTAAAGAGGAGTCAATCCCTCTTCACCTGTTGCTACCTTGATAATGCCTCCCTTGATATTACTGCGAACTTTGAAGGGATCGATAGGATCGTACTCGTACATCCCTTCTTTGATTTCGGAAACGAACAGGTTCGCAATCTCATCCGTTCCCGCCCTCCTGACCCAGAAATTTTTCGGGTAGTATAAAGACTTATGAAATCCCGTGGCACCTATAATGTTGAGATTCGTATCCTCTGCGAGCTTTTTTAACAACCTGGCATTTCTTCCAGCGGCGAATGGCTGAGCGTCCAAGATCGCCCTGCCGCCAACCTTGCGGAACGTACGGGCTTCACTTCTCGAGGAGTTAAATGAATCCAACAGAAGACGCTCTTCAAGCTCCACACCCTCGACTCGATAGGTAAAGAGATGTTCATGGCAGTGTGTAAAGCCCAGATTCTTCGGGTTGATATCTCCCGTGACCGTGCGAATATACAAGGTTCTTCACCTTACTCAAGAGATATTAACAGCTCATGGATTATGCAGGATATGCACCCGCGTAAATAGCTCTGCCTTAAAACTCTATCAGGGTCTTTAAGCCCCGCCCACTCATGGCATAATCGAAGGCCTTCTCCACATCTTCGATCCTGAATTTTTTACTAACTATTGCACGTGTATCAATTTTACCATCCACGATAAGCCCTATGGCAATCTCGTAATCGAGTAAAGCCGCACCAGTCGTACCTGTCACAACGATGTTGTTGTAATGGATGAGGTTCGTGTTCAGCTCCACATGCTCCTTGCCCTTAGGCAGACCTCCGAAGAAATTGATTCTACCGAGCTTTGCGACCATCTGTAAAGAGAGCTGCTGTATCTGAGGAACTGGAGTTGCCGTAATAATAACATCTGCACCCCTTCCTTCCGTGATCTCCATTACCGTACCTAGGAGATCCTTTTCTTTTGAATTGATCAGTACATCGGCCCCTAAACTGCTCACGAGATCGAGTCGCTTCTGGGCAATATCCGCCACCATGAGAGGGTTAGCGCCTGCAAGCTTCTGAATCTGCATGTGGAGCGCCCCCATGGGACCTGCGCCTACTATTAGCACAGCATCGCCAGGTTTGGTATAAACCGACCTGTATGCATTGTAGCAGCATGCGAGAGGTTCGGCAAGCACTGCATCAACAAAGTCTGTACCCTTGGGAAAAGTTATGAGGTTGCCCTGCTGAACAGCCTCGACAGGTATCCTCATGTACTCGGCGAAGCCACCGTCCATATAAATGCCCATGGCTTTGAAGTCGGAGCAAAGCTCAGTGTGACCGATCCTGCAGTACCTGCAATGGCCACAGCCAATATTGGGAGCAAGGATTATACGCATCCCCTTTTCATATCCCGATACCGTTGAGCCCACTTCCCAGATTTCTCCGGCGATCTCATGACCGAGTATTCTCTCTTCGCCGGACTTCATATCGCGGTATCCGCCTCTCAATATCTTGATATCGGTTCCACAGATCGCCGCGGCCCGAACACGGAGCAGTATTTCATTCGGTGAAAACTCGGGTAGATCTCGCTCCTTAAAGCCAATCTTTCCAATACCGCTGTACACAGCTGCCCTCATCTTCATAAACTGACCTCCTCTATAGCAATAGACTTCAGTGAACTATTTGAGACCAAAATCTTCTGAAACTGCAGCAAGACCTTAATAGCCCGCCCCTTCACCTCTCTGACTTTTTTCAGAATAAACTCATTACCTACTCTAGTCAAGATAAAACCAGGCAACCAAACCAAAGAGAGTATATAATTTATCAGAAATGCCCTGTAAACTTCACATATTCTTTAAATAAGTTTCAATTACAGGTAGTATCTTTAGGAGAAATTGTTGTTTTACAGTGGGAAAAGCATTGGTAAATATTTCATGGGCAAATCAGGAGCTTTTCGCGGCTCTTTTTGGGTTTACTGGCTAATCTAAAACTGTTATGACTCATATCAATTTTATTCTAAATTGTTCTGCCTATTTTACAGATGAGTGGCAGATTTACTCAACAAAATCCATAATTTTTCTCTTGCGCATCGGATATTTAAGCTTATCCAATGCCGTATGTTCAATCTGCCGTATTCTCTCCTTTGTCAGATTATACCTTTCACCGATCTCCTTTAAGGTAAGGGGTCTCTTGCCGTTTAGTCCAAAGTGCCTGTTAATAACATCCCTTTCAATAGGCTTAAGTTTAAGCATCACCTCATTAATTATCTCTCGTAAGTTTTCCTCTATTGCAATCTTATCAGGAAGATCGTATTTGCTATCATCTACTAAATCCATAATGGTATCAGAATTATTATCCTCAGATAATTTCTGGTCTAAAGATACAGGCCTATATATCTTTTTAAGCCTTTGAACGGTTTCAGAATCATCCGATTCACCTCGCTTCGAAAGCTGGGTTGCGTATTTTAACGGTAGCTTTATTGATGTTGACTGCTCAAAAATCGCCTTCAGTATAAAATGACGTATCCACCAGCGTGCGTAGGATATAAATTTATATCCTTTACTAACATCAAACTTCTCAACTGCCCTTAAGAGACCCATATTTCCTTCATTAATTAAATCCATGAGAGGCAATCCAAGGTTTTGATACCTAACTGCAATACTCACCACAAATCTGAGATTGGAAACAATGAGCCTCTCCTTTTCTCTTTCATTTCCTTTAGAAACCTTTCTTGCACAAACCTCTTCTTGCTCTCTTGTCAGAACCGGTATGTTTTCTATCTGTTTTAGATATATCTGAACACTGTTTTTATATGAATGAGCTTTGTTCATTGCCTGCCCCTTTCCTCATAATAATTGGGAATAATATCGAGCTCTTTGATCTTTTTTCTCAGGGTTTTATAATCTACTCCCAAAAGTCTTGCTGCCCTAACCCTGTTCCAGTTTGTTTCTATGAGCACCTCCTTAATCGCATCCCTCTCTGCTCTTTGTCTCGCTTTTTTTGATATGTCCTTCAAAGATTTAGTTTTTATAGTACTAATCTTATCATATTTATATATATTAATCAAGGGAAAATGTTCAAGTTTTATATTGTTATCACCAGCTAATATAAACGCTCTTTCGAGCATGTTTTCAAGCTCGCGAACATTTCCTGGAAAATGATACTCAGCTAACTCTGAGATGATACTCTTAGATACAGCAGTAACATTTTTCTTTAACTTTTTATTGAGCCTCTCAATAAGACAACTTACAAGAACTGGTATATCCTCACGTCTCTCTCTGAGAGGAGGAATATATATAGGAACAACATTCAATCTATAGTAAAGATCATCCCTGAACTCTCCCTTCTTTACCATCTCCTCTATACCCTTGTTTGTTGCAGATATAATTCTGACATCAACGCTTATGGATTCATCTCCTCCTACTGGGGTTATCTCTCCATCTTGAATAACTCGTAATAATTTTGCCTGCATATTCAAAGGCATATCTCCAATTTCATCCAGGAATAGTGTTCCGCCATTGGCCCTTATAAATTTTCCATCTCTCTTGGCAACTGCTCCTGTAAATGCACCTTTCTCATATCCAAAGAGCTCACTTTCTAAGAGTGTCTCAGGTATAGCTGAACAATTAACAGGGATAAAGGGCATATCAGCCCTCCTGCTTCTTGAATGAATTTCGCGGGCAACAAGTTCCTTCCCTGTACCACTCTCCCCTGTAATGAGTACATTAACTGAATCACTTGCAGAAACCTTGTCAATTAATTCATGAACCTTTTTTATTTTTTTGCTGACACCTATAAGTTTTCTATCCTCATATATGGTTCTCAGCTCTTCCTTCAGATGCACATTCTGGTTAAATAAACTAAATGCTCTAACTGCCTTCTCAATATTAACAAGGAGTTCATCCTTGCTGAAAGGTTTGGAAATATAATCGAAAGCCCCTCCTTTCATTGCTTCTACAGCAGTTTCAATGGTACCGTATGCAGTCATAATGATTACGTTAGTCCCTATTCCACTCTCCTTCACCTTTTTTAGAAATTCAAGACCTCCCATCCCTGGCATTTTTAAATCAACAAGCATTACACTGAAATCATCTTTAAATGCTTTTTTTAAGGCTTCCTCTGCAGAATACCCACTCTCTACATCATAGCCCTCTTTTACAAGGATATCAGATATAATATTAGCCTGTATCTCTTCATCATCGATAACCAGTATCTTCTTATTCATCTTTAAAATTCACCGGTAATGTAATTACAAATTTTGCTCCCTCTCCCTTTGCGCTGCTGACACTTATTCGGCCTCTGTGCTTTTGTATGATATTGTGAATCAATGAGAGCCCAAGGCCAAATCCCTGTTTCTTAGTAGTATAGTATGGGCTAAAAATCTTCTTTACACTTTCACGAGGAATGCCTATACCTGTGTCAGATATCTTAACCTTGACTCTATTCTCATCATTGGATTCTGTAGAAATTACAATATCCCCTCCCCTGGGCATTGCTTCTACTGCATTTATGATTAAATTTGAAAAAACCTGATTGATCTTATCTTTGTCAACTTTTACATGGGGGAGCTTATCATCCAGTTTTAACTGTGTCTTTACTCCCTGCTTAATAATCTCAGGTTCAAGCACTGAAACTGTATCTTGAATAATGAGATTAATATCTTCTTTTCTAAAATTGAATTCGTCTGGTTTTGTAAGCCTTAAAAATCCCTCTACTATCCTGTTAATCCTCTTTAACTCATTTTTCATGTTTTCAGATAACCTATAGAACTCATATCTCTTCTCTGGATTATCAGGACTCAGGTTTGTCTGTAGATAGTCTAAAATCAATCCTACTGTATTAATAGGATTCTTTATTTCATGGGCAACCCCTGCAGCCAGATTTTTTGTAATTTCAACACCCTCTGAGCGGCTTTTTTCCTCCTCATTTTCTAAAAGGCCTTGCTGCATATTCTTTAAGGATTCAGTTAGAACCTGCAGTTCAGTACATTTTGGCGATGTTAAATTCTCATAGAGTTTTCCACTTGAAATACCTTTCGAAGCATCTGCAAGTTCCATTATAGGTTTTGATATACCTCGTGCGATTATTAAGGATAGTACTATGCCGATAATTATCAAAAAACCGAAGACCATTAACACCTGGTATCTTAACTTTCGAACTAGTTGAGAAAAATTCTCAATACCTTCATTTTCTTTAATGATAGAATACCCTCTATTCATCATCAGACTGCTTCTAATATCTCCAAATAATACCATGCTTAAGAAAGAGTTATAGGGAAGAGGATAGTTATAGTCTATTTGAATACTTGAGAGCTTTTTTTCAACTCTGTATTCAAGTAAGAGCATACCCCCTGTATACATTAATAATAGCAGGATTATTGGTATTATAATCCTTGATCTGATACACATCTTCTCGAACATATAATAACTCCAAATATATTAAGCAAATATTATACCACTACAAGAAAATAACTTCTGTTTATTATTCGTTATATTTAATGAGTTATACAATCCTATTTTGATTGTATACAGGTTTCTTTCCTGGTCTACCACTTTTTTACGGAAGTTTTTCCTACAAATAGGTACTTTTATCCCTATTTCTATAATAGCTCATATTCTATCTCTATCAAGGCAAGAATTAAAAATTAAGAGAATTATATAACTTTATTAAAAAAAATTTTATTGATATTCTTTATAAATTGCATTATAATTTATAAGTATGGTGAAACATTTAAATACTAACCTTATTTTACACGATCACTAGCTTATCTTCCAACCGGATCAAGAAATATATACCTGATGTAACTACTAGCTAAGGGGGAAACATTAATGAAATACGAGCTCTACGTCGACTATAACGCCCACTATGATGAAGATGAAAGATACAAGGCCGGCGAATTTGACTCACTTGAAGAAGCAATTTCAGAAGCCAAAAAAATCGTTGATGAATTCCTACTTTCAGTACACAAAAAACATCCAAACATTGAAGGGGAAGAGCTTTTCAATAAATACAAAATGGTTGGAGTAGACCCATGGATCCTTCCAAATTACAGTGATTACAGCTCATGGGATTATGCAGAAAAGCGCGCAAGAGAAATTTGCACTATATTTGAGACCCAGTATCGTAGCACCTTGGATAGTCTGGAAAGCCAAAAAGAGAAAACCGCTATTGCTACTGAAATAGAAGAAGACAGCCAAATCGCCTAACATAAGGATACAGTATATCAAAGATCCTGAAAACCTTCCTTCTCACTATAATATCCAATTCAATCATTCAACTTCCACCAACTCATTGTAAGATATATTGACACCAGAAAGAGTTTTATTCTATTATACCATTTTCTAGTGCAACCTTATTTGCAATAGTATACAAGTCTCTTATCTGAAATGGCTTTCTTATAAAGGCATAAACTCCAGATTTATACAATTCATCCTCATTCAATGTATCTTTCCCAGTGATAAAAACGATCTTCACCTCTTTATTACTCTTGCGGATCTTTCTTGCTGCTTCTATTCCCCCCATCTTTGGCATTAAATAATCCATAAAGATCAAATCAAACGGTTTTTTCCTGGCGGTTTTTAACCCAAACTCCCCATCTTCAGCAAGGGTCACCCTGCATCCCTTCTTATCAAAAAAGTAGTAGATAGTATTCCTTACATATTCCTCATCATCAACAACAAGAATATCAAGGTCGAGGTTCTCAATGGTATCATAAACTTGCTTTGTCCTGGTCTGATCAATTTCAGAGATATAGGAAGCTTCCTTCAGCACCGGTATTTTGACTATATAGACAAGTTTGGTTTTCCCCCGCCTGTTAAGAAAGATATCCCCATTGTGGTTGTGAATAATACGATTACATATAGATAAAACATTCAGGTTGTCAATCTTTCCTTCTTTACTTTCCATTTTCAAGAATGGCCTATTGAAGGCAAATACTCTTTCTAGCGATCGAAAATCATCCTCATCTACCTCATATTCTTTCCCTTGAATTTCTAAAACTCCTTTCCCAGCCTCACTGGAGAGGGTGAGATTTATTATACTTTTTTCCCTGCTATTATTCGCTATATCATTCAAGAGGTTGAAAAATACCTGAACGAGCTGATCGTAATCGCCATTTACTAGAAATCCATACTCTATATCTTTAATAAGCTCAATTCCCTTTACTTTTATTTGTGTCGCTGCAAGATTGACAGATTCATTTAGAACATCAACAATATTTACACAATTAAATTGAGGATTTTCAATTCGAGCAAAAGCTCTCAGGTTTTTAATTTCATTTCGGACTCTATGAGAAGAATCAATAACAACTTCAAAAGAATCCTGAATAAGCCTCTTATCCTCCGGATGTAACTGGGCTAGTTCGGAATATCCTTGCATACCGGCTAAAATATTATTAATAGCATGAGCCGTTTTACTTAAAAGCTTCTTAATGAACTCTGGATTTGTTATTCCCGAAACAGCTTTAAGCTCCTCCTTCATCCATACATATTTAAAAATGTTAAATAAAGATAGGGCAAAGACATTTTCAGGAAGTGAAAATATCAAATAATTATCAACCTTCTTATCATATCCCCCCATTTTACTTGATAGCTCTTTAATTATAAGAACAATTGCTAAACTTTTATCCCTATCACTAATGCTCTCAACCTTCTTTTGTAGACTTTCATGATAAAGATCCTCATCACAAAAGAGTGCACATGACCCACTCTCTTCTATATGCTGAATAGTCTTTTTTTCGCCATTAGTTTTCAGTACCTCATATCCAAAGGATTGGGATATACTTGTAAATTGGTTGTAATATCTATGTTTCTTATTTAGTAAATGAGAATAGATAATTGATCTTTTTATTATCATTGTATTTCCTGTTTTATTTCAGCCTTAAATCTTCATTATAAAACAACTCTAATTCCATCTTGAAAAAGTTATAGGTTATATCAACTCTCGTCTTAATTATAAAGCATAAGGGGAGGGAATTCAAATGTTTGTGAGAAATACGGATTAGTACTATAATTATATCAGGCAGAAATCAGATAACCAAACCTATAGATTTAGACACGATTATCTTCCCGCTATCAATGATTGGATTTATCTTCTGAAAAATTATCATCTTCCTCCAAATTAAAAACAGAAACGAGTTCATTATTGCATGCCTTAAAATCCTCGATGGTATCGTGAAGAGATTCTACATTAAATCCTGAATAATACACTTTGGAAAAAATTGAGAATGTTATCTCATCCTCCTCCCTGGTTATGTTAAAGTAGATACCATATTCATAACAGATATTCATCATGGACTCAAGATTTTCCTTTAAAAAGGTCTCCTCTTCTCTATCAAATACGTATGAATATGCCATCTCCATAAAACTACTCTCATTTTCAATAAAAACTGTCCCCGTTATCTCCTCATCCTTTCCAAATGACGCTTGATACATATCTTCTGTACTCTCTCTGTCAAATATATCATACCCCAGCTCACCAAATATAGCTTCAACTCTTTCTATCATCTCATCCATTCTTTCTTCCATAGGATTCCAGATAATTCATCAAACAAAAAACTATTGCTCGATCCAAGCAATAGTTTTTTGGAAGGATTTTATAGTATTGTAACGAACAATGTAGGCCAGGAGAATAGTTTTAGACATTATGCTTCACTATTAACTATCAGTTTTAATTTTTCGATAACACTTTCCTCTTCCATGGTATAGATATTCATAGAGCTCTCACTCCATGTAAGAATAATTCTTGCTTCATTATCCGTTAGCGTTATCTTTCCTTCTCGCATGGCATCAAGTTTCTTTAATATTATTTCCTCTTCGGGTACAATAATATCACCATCTCCCCAATGTCCACCATGTATATTACTGTCTGCCCATGCCTTTATTACATTCACTTCATTCTCTGAAATGTACAGATCCACTTGCATACTTCTCTTCTCCAGAAACGTAACTCTATTCCTGTACAGCGTCAAGAATTAACTTGACAGTATAAGGATGGTTTCTTATATTCACGGTTGTAAACAAAGCATAGGAGTTCAAAGAATGGGGCGAAGATGTGAGGTGTGCGGGAAGGGTACTATATTCGGAAGATCCTATGCAACAAGAGGTCTTGCAAGAAGCAAAAAGGGGGCTGGTGTAAAAATTACTGGCATTACAAAAAGATCATTTGCTCCCAATCTCATTAAAAAACGGATAATCATAAACGGAACAGTCAAGAAGGCGAAGGTGTGTGCTTCATGTCTTAAAAGTGGAAAAGCCGTTCTTGCCAGATAAGTGCGATTTTCTTTGAAATAAATTCACAGGTAAGTAATCTTTCAAAAAAATCGATCGATAAAAGATGTGTCGTCCATCATAAACTATCAATTATTATAATTACCCTTCCATCTTCAAGGTTCTTTCTTGTTTCTTCATACTGAAGGAGAATCATTGCATCTTCATTGGATATAGCCAAATCAGTCTCTATCAACTTATCGTTTTCAACTGCTACTATTTTTAAGGGGTTTTCTCCAACCCTGCTTTCATATCCTCTGTAGCTAGGATCATTTGTATACTGAACAGCCCCCCATCTTTCAAAACTCTCTCTCTTTACTAAATCGACAGAATAAACTCTATTGTGGTCTTCATCAAATATTCGTGGTGAGAGAGCGGGAATACGATTAAGCCCTCTTCCATCAATAACCAGGCCGGTAAAAGTTGTTGAAAAAACAAACTCATCGTACAAAGGAAAGCTTCCCGTATCTATTCCAGGCTCAATAAACAAACCGGCTATACCCTCTTTACCAAAAAACGGAAAGTGCTTTGTGATTGTAACGGCGTTTTCTCCATATGTTATTTTAGATTTTTTAACACTCTTTGTATAATGATAAATATTTTCATTTCTTACAGGATCTTTCATTAAAAAATCCCGTGCAGTATTATACGCATCCAACCTTAATATTCTCATTGATAAAAAGAAGTTCTTTAAAAGGTCCTTTTTTGCATTTAATGTTGCATCATACTGCCATTCAATAGGATTACCACTACCTTTCTGAATAATATATCCCGTGCCAGAAACCATAAGTTCCATTCTCAGCCAGTTGATAAAATAGGGCTTATTTTCTGCTGTATCACAGACAGTATTCGACCCTACTCCAAAAACAAATACTGCTAAAAAAACAAATATCAGAAGAAATAAAAGCCTTATTCTATCCATTTTTTAAAAATATACTTATCCTTAATCTTTTTATACTCAAGGTATTGTGTCAGTTCATCCTTGATATCTGGATAAACTGTTATATTTTTTATTTCTTTTTTATTGAATAGATCAAAACCTACAATCCTGCTATCCACACCCACTCTCATGCGATCGAAGTTATTGACTTTCAGAGAAAATGTAGGCTGGATGATATGAATTCCCTCATCTGACCATGTTTCAACTACAAATAACAGTTCCTTTACTGAAACATCAAGATTTAACTCTTCTTTTAGCTCTCTTTTTAATGCTATCTTAATATCTTCACCAACTCTAATACCGCCACCTGGCAGTAACCAGTAAGTCATGCCATGTTTCGAATGCTTTACCAGGAGCACGGATGAGTCAATCACAATAAATCCCGCTGCTCTAACCCTCATATGTAAAATCTTAAAAACAGATTAAAAATACTATCAGTTAACCTCTAAGATATTTTCGTCTTTATCGGTTGTTTTACTGATGATTTTTTTTGGGCATATTCACAATGCTGAAGTTAAATATTGATGAATGAAAATGCTACCTGTATTATTTTATAATTTCACAAAAGATAAACATCTTTATATATTAATTGAAAAACTCGAAGTTCACAATATCACCTGAAGTTGAAACTTCAGAACTTTTTTATTTGGAAAAGATTTTCACATTAACTATTCTCAAATATACTTTCAATAGTATATATTTCCAATTTAAAATTCTAAATACAAGAGATTACTATGATATGTGGAATACAGCAGATTGGGATTGGGGTGCCTGATTTTAAGCTTGCATTTAAATGGTACAGAAAGATATTTGGTATGGATATTCCAGTCTTTGAAGATGAGGGAGAGCCTGTTCATATGATCCCCTATACTGGTGGAAAGCTTCAGAAACGCCATGCTATACTGGCCGCAAACCTTCAGGGGGGAAGTGGTTTTGAGATCTGGCAATATACAAGTCGTAATCCGGAGGCTCCTGGCTTTAGCGTAAAACTGGGCGATCTTGGTATCTTTCTAGCAAGGATAAAGGCTTATGATGTTTATTCAACCTTCAAAGTATTTAAAGAAAAAGATATTGATATATCTGGTGAGGTTTATCTAGACCCAGCTGGGAACGAACATTTCTTTTTAAAAGATCCTTTTGAAACGACTTTCCAGATTGTAAAGGGGACAAACTGGTTTGCTAAAGGAAGGCATACAACAGGCGGAGCATGCGGCTGTATGATTGGAGTTTCCGATATAGATAAAGCACGCCTTCTTTATACAGATATACTGGGTTATGATGAAGTGATCTACGATGAGATGGATATATTTGAAGATTTCCGCCATTTGCCAGGAGGCAGTGAGAGGGTAAGAAGAGTACTGCTAACACACAGTGAAGAAAGAAAAGGAACATTCAGCAGGTGGCTTGGCTCAAGCCAGATAGAGCTGATTCAAGTTCTAACCAGGAAGCCAAGGAAAATATTTGAAGGCCGTCTGTGGGGAGATTTGGGCTTTATCCATCTATGTTTTGATGTTCATGGCATGGAATCCTTAGAAAAGGAATGTAGGGCGCATGGATTTCCATTTAAAGTTGATAGCTCAGACTCCTTTAGTATGGGGGAAGCCTCAGGTCAATTTAGTTATATAGAAGATCCTGATGGAACATTAATAGAATTTGTCGAGGCACATAGGATTCCTATTGTGAAAAAGCTCAATTGGCATCTTGATCTTAAAAGAAGAGATCCTCGAAAACCCCTCCCAAATTGGATGATTAAGCTTCTTTCCCTTAATCGCATCAGGGACTAATAAGCGTACCCTTCTTTATCTGAGTTTACAATTCTTTTATTGAACTATAATATTATAATTCTGCCGGCACATTTACAAATTGATAGCCTTTACTTAGAGAATCTAAACCTCCCCTTTTCTTACCCTCTGTGCAAGCAATACTAAATTCCTTAAATCTTCAATTCTATCTGCTTTCATCCAGTTATTTATAAAATCTTTGTTCTGTACAATCTGTGCAATTGCCATTAAGGCCTGCAGATGAAAATTCCTTTCATCCTTTGTACCTGCCAGAGCAAAGACTATATGAACCGGGGGAACACCACTTCCGAAATCGATACCCTCTCTAGATCTCACAAGCAAAATATCAAATTTAGATTCCCCGTCTATTATAATATGTGGTATTGCTAATCCTTCATGAATAGCGGTTGTAGAATCTGCCTCTCTTTTCTCCAGTAATTCATAGAGAGTCTTTTGTGGAACTTCAAACTTATCAGAAAAGGCCTCGGATAGTATATGAAATAACCTCTTAATATCAATCCTTCTATCTATATCAATAATTTTTGCGTTTTTAATTATCCTATCAAACCTATCCTCTACTATTTCGTCTCTCTCTTGTAGAATCTCTCTGAGTTCATCTGTCAGTTGAGATGATCTTATTTCTCTAGAAGTAACACGCTCTACGATATGTATCAGGGCAGATTGACGTAAATTTCTTGACTTGGAGTATGAAAAGTACCACAGAAGTGAAAGTAAAAAAAATCCCAGTGCGATTAACAGAGGTATCATTCCCATTTCAATGATCAATGAAAGGTATATAATAGTTCCCACAATCTGTAAATATGGATATAGAGGAGCCCTGAACGTAGGCTTGTAGGATACGATTTTACTCTCTCGCATCAAAATTACCGAAATATTTACAAAGGAGAAGAGGATTAATTTCATTGTTGAAGCTACCTTTACAAGACTTTCGAGATCGAGAAAAGCTATTACCAATAACATAAACAGTGATGTGATTAAGATTGAAATTACCGGGGTCTTAAGTCTCATATTGACCTTTGAAAAGAAGGAAGGTAAAAGATTGTCCTTTCCCATTGCCAGAGGGGCTCTTGAAGCTGCTAACAGTCCGGCATTTGCTGTAGTTATGAAAGCAAGCATAGCTGCCAGAGAAAGTATAATATATCCGATATTTCCTGCATATCTCGAAGCAGCAAGAGAAATTGGTGTAAGGGTATTTTGAAATTCAACTTTGTCTAACAGACCAACTGTTACGAATACTGTTAAAACGTAGAGCAGAGTCACAACAATAAATGCTGAAAACATCCCCATGGTGATTGTCTTTGTGGGATTCTTTATCTCCTCAGCAATTGAAGCAACCTTTGTAAGCCCACCAAAAGATACAAATATCATCCCTGTAACGGTAAAAATTGATTTCCAACCATAAGGTTTGAATGGGACATATCTGTTTATATCAATATGGCTGAGGCCAGATGAGATGAAAAAAAGCAATAGAACAATCAGAGTTAAAACTAAAATATCCTGGAACCGCCCACTTTCTCTTACACTCAAAATATTCAGGATTGTAAAAAAAATGGTAAAAGCCAACGCAATAACCTTTACCATTTGAATGGAGAAAGCGGGAAAGATCGGCTCTAAGAATATCCCAATACCGACTAGTGCAAAAGCACTCTTTAAACTTAGAGAAAACCATGAGGCAAATCCGGCAAAGGTTCCAAAAAGTGGGCCAAGACTTCTATGAATAAAAAAGTAGACACCTCCTGATTTTGGCATTGCAGTCGCGAGTTCTGCTTTCGATAACATTGCGGGTATAACAAGAATGGCAGCAAAAATATAAGACACTATTATTGAAGGACCGCCCTTTTGATAAACAACTGAAGGGAGGACGAATAATCCCGAACTGATCATAGCTCCACTTGCGATACTAAAAACCTCTAAAGGCCCGAGCTCTTTCTTCAGTTTATGAGTTCTTTTTATCATTTTCTATTCAATTCTAACCAAAATGGTATAAAACAGCTGATTTCTCTATTTTATTATATATCAACCAATAGTATATGGCTACGCATATTTTTTAATAACAATAGATTTAAAGTAATAAAACACATAATTAGGTATTTAGAAGATAATGAGTTTTTTACGTTATCAAGGATATATTGGGAGATCCTTCTTTTGATTTTTATAACTCAATATCCCTGAGATTTTGCAGGTTTGTTACTCTATAGCCTAATTAATCAAAGAGTTTTTTAACCTCTTCATACCTTCAACAATATTTTCCATTGAAGTTGCAAAGGAAATCCTTATATAATTATCAGTCCCGAATGCCTTACCAGGAACAACAGAAATTTTACCATAATCAAGAAGATAATCTGCTAGATCAATAGAATCATCTATTCTATATCCGTTTAAATTTTTAGATAAAAATCCGCTGATATTGGGAAAAACATAAAAAGCTCCCTCAGGAGTGGTACATGAAATAGCCTGGATACTATTAAGCTCCTTTACTATATAATCTCTTCTCTTTTTAAATTCTTCCACCCATTTAGCTATAAAATCTTTATCCTGGGTCAATGCGGTCAGACTTGCCCATTGCGAGATCGATGTTGGATTACCAGTCGTATGGCCCTGAATCTTGTTTATTGCTCCGATTATATCTCGATGACCTGCAGTATACCCTATTCTCCAGCCTGTCATTGAGAAGGCTTTGGATACACCGTTTACAACAACAGTTTTCTTTTTTACCTCTTCTGAGTACGATGCAATACTTACATGGACCTGTTCACCGTATATGATCTTTTCATAAATCTCATCAGATATAATGATTATATCCTTATCTTCAAGATAATCGGCAAGACTGTAAAGCTCTTCTTTACTGTACACGGCTCCTGTTGGATTATTTGGCGAATTGAGTAACAGAACTTTTGTGTTCTTCCTTACAACCTTTTCTAGATCCTTATAGGTAATTTTAAAGCCCGATTCTTCTGTTGTTGGAATAACTGTGACTTTTCCTCCAAGTATACGTACCATTTCAGAGTAACTTACCCAGTATGGAGAAGGAATTATAACTTCATCGCTCTCCTCAACAAGTACAGATAGTGCATTGAAAACGGAATGTTTTGCCCCTGAGTTAATAGCGATTTCATCTATGCTGTATTCAAGATTGTTCTCATTCATAAGTTTCTGTACTACCGCCTTCTTTAATTCGGGAATGCCACTCGCAGGCGTGTAGTAGGTTTTATTTTCATCAATAGCTCTCTTGCCGGCATTTTTAATGTGAGCAGGGGTATTAAAATCTGGCTCTCCTGCAGCAAAGCTCACAACATCTATCCCCTTAGCCCTCATCTGCTTTGCCTTTGTATTCATTGCAAGTGTAAGAGAAGGTAATATATTACTTCTTTTTGCAAGCTTCATAACACTTACCTCTTTTATTTTGTATATAGATGTAGTTAATATCTGTTAGAGTGTAAATCAATAAAAAATTAATATCATATTTTTTCAGCACTTATATAATACTGCCCACCGATTGGAAGCCAGGTTAGATAATTCTCAAGAAAACGCAGTCTTTTTAAAAATCCCGGTATAAATAAATAGTATCCAAAATACGTTATCTGAAAATCAAATCTCAAAAGCATGGAACGCAGCTCTTTTGGCTTGACCAAAACTGCATCTTCATCAAAGGGACATGTATTTACCGCCCTTCTTGTAACCAGATTGAACGGGTTATGTTCAAAAAAAAAGAGATTCCCGCTCTTCTCTAATAGTTTAACAACTTCTCCCAAGGTATCAATTCTCTTTTCAGGAGAAATATGATGAAATACATTTGCAATCAAGATCAGATCAAACTTATTCTCCAAAGGCTCTTTTCCAAGCAAAAAGAAGTTAACATCAGGATTTTCCTTTTCTGCTATAATCAGACTATTTTCAGAAATATCACAGCCAAATAACTTGGCATCCGGGTATTTCTTTTTCAGAAATTTAAGATTACGTCCAATTCCACAACCATATTCGAGAATAGACTTCAGTTTTCTTTTAATACATCTTGAAATAATACTTACTTTATATTCGGCAAAGTACTGGTATTCTTTTTCAAAAAATTTAAGGTGATCCTTCATAAGCTGATCATATTTATCTGAATATTCATCAAAATCAACATTATTCATATAAATTCCCCAATCTATTACACACTAGATTCATTTAATTTTATGCTCCATTCTGCTCTATTTCAAACATTATTTCGCCCTATGTACATCCTTTTAACTCTTCTCTTTCAATTGACATTTTAGAAACTTGAACTTATCGTATAATAACTCTTTCTCCTCAGGATATGACTTCTCTATCTCTATAGATATATTAAAATTAGGGATATTACAATGGCTAAAGTAACAGTAGTATTTCCAGTATATAATTGCATAAAATATTTTGGAGAAGCAATGGAAAGCCTCATGCGGCAGACCTTTAAAGATTTTGAGGTCATTATTAGAGATGACGGCTCTAATGATGGTACAGAAGAGATAATTAAAAGCTACACTCAGATGCCCAATGTTAAACTTATTAACTATCCCACTAATTCCGGTCTTGCTAATTCTGTCAATGATGGTCTAAAAAAGGCGGAAGGTGAATATATAGCGATTCAACATGCTGATGATATCAGCCTACCAAGTAGACTGGACAAACAAGTCCAATATTTGGACACCCATCCAGATATTGAGCTTGTTGCCTGCTGGGTAAAGTATATTAACAGAAATGGGAAAAATAAAAGAGACGATTGGTGGCTGAAGCAGTCTAAAAGTGTACCTGATGATCCTGTTCTAATTCGTGATAAACTATTAGAAATAAACTGTATTTTTTCTCCAACAGTAATGTTTCGAAAAAGGATAATCGATACTGTTGGCTTTTATGACCCTGATGCATGGCCTGCTGAGGATTATGATTACTGGCTTAGAATTTCTGAAGTACATAACATTGGAATGATCCGCGATGTGTTATACCACTATAGGCAACACCCAAAACAGGGTACCAGAACTGTTAATATGAAATTTATAAAGGCAAAGGCCCGGGAGGCAGTTCAGAGAGCGAGACAGAGAAGAGGATTATAACTACTTTTTTGGCACAATACTATTATATAAACACAGCAATATTGTTTAAAAAATTCCAAAAAGTAAGTATATATTACATAACTGCACAAGCTCTAAGAGCGAAGAAAGATGAAAGAAAAAATCAGTAGCCCTTTACAAAGGATTGACAATCCAGATAAGACAGGAGGATATGCCAGATACATAGCAGATTTGAAATTTAAGGGTATGCTCCATGCAAAAACTCTTCGATCTTCAAAACCGAAAGCTAAAATAAAATCGATAGAATTTCCAAAGATTCCAGAGGGTTACTACATTGTGGACTCCCATGATGTTCCAGGAAATAACAGGGTAAAAATGATCTTTGACGATCAGCCCTTTTTCGCAGAAGATACCGTAAATTACATAGGAGAGCCGATCCTTCTTGTTGTCGGACCGGACAAAGAAAATATCTTAAAGATACTTTCAGGAATCGAGGTCTGCTATGAAGCCATGGAACCTGTTCTTTCAATTGAAGAAAGTGAAGAATGCTTTGCAGAGTATGAAATTATAAAGGGCAATCCAGATGGGATATTTAATAAAGCGGAAAAAATTGTAGAAGATGAATATAATACAGGCTATCAGGAGCACATCTATTTAGAAACGCAGGGAGTAATAGGTATATATGAGAATGGCAGGGTTACTGTCTATGGCTCCATACAGTGCCCTTACTATGTCAAAGGGGCACTGGTTCAGGGCCTAGGATGGGATGAAGAGAGGATAAGGGTTGTTCAGACCACAACAGGCGGAGCATTTGGTGGAAAGGAAGAATACCCTTCTATTATTGCAGGCCATGTGGCTTTTGCAGCAATTAAAACCGGTAAGCCGGTCAGTCTTATCTTTGACAGGACTGAAGATATAATGGCTACCACTAAAAGACATCCTTCAGCCATAAAATTAAAGACCGCCCTTGATAGAGATAACAGAATAATCGGAATGAATATAGATATAAAGCTGAATGGAGGAGCATATTCAGGGCTTTCCAATGTGGTTTTACAGAGGTCAATGTTTGTAGCAACCGGAGTTTATAATATTCCAAATGTGCGAGTCACTGGAAAGGTGCTTGCCACAAATAATGTGCCATCTGGAGCATTGAGGGGATTCGGTGGTCCACAGGCAATTTTTGCCATTGAAATGCATATGAATCATATTGCTCATCTGATGAAATTAAATCCCCTAGATTTTAAAATAGAACATATGGTTAAGAAGGGTGATCCAACCATTACAGGTGGCTCGCTGAGACAAGAAATTAAGCTTAATGAAATGATTGATACGCTTGAAAAAATGTCCGGGTACAGAAAGAAATATAACGAGCTTTGTAAAAAACGGGGTCATACCCCCAGGTTTAGGGGTATTGGATTATCCATCTCTCTTCATGGATGCGCATTTACTGGAAGTGGTGAAAAGGAGATAATCAAGGCAAAGGTTAAGCTGAAAAAGAGAAAAGATGGGAAAGTTGAGATATTTGTTGCAAATGTCGAGATGGGCCAGGGGGCACAGACTACACTTAGAAAGATTGTTGCTCAAACTCTGGGCATATCGGTAAATGATGTGATTTATGAGAACCCGGATACAGATAGAGTGCCTGATTCAGGTCCTACTGTTGCTTCCAGAACAGTGATAATCGTTGGAGGATTACTGGAAAAGGCTGCAAAGGAGCTTAATGCCAAATGGGAAGAGGCAACTGAGTTGGAGGCTATCAAGGAGTATGAGCAGCCGAAAGATTTAAAATGGGATCAGGAAAAGTTTTCTGGAGATGCCTATCCTGTTTACTCATGGGGGGCAAATGTTGTAGAAGTTGAGGTTGACCCTTTGACCTGTGAGATAAAGATTAATGGAATCTGGGGAGTATATGATATCGGTAAAGCTATCGATGAAAAGATCATTCAGGAACAGCTGGAAGGAGGGATTACGCAGGGGCTAGGCTATGCAACAATTGAGGTAATGAATACAAAAGATGGAGAGATTATGCAGAGCTCCATAACTGACTATATTATCCCAACTTCAGCTGATCTACCCAGAATAAAAACCAGACTCATTGACAATCCCTATGAATATGGACCGTTCGGTGCAAAGTGTGCCGGAGAGCTTCCCATTATTGGTGTTGCTCCTGCGCTTGCCTCAGCTGTACAGAATGCTCTGAATGCTCCTGTTAAGAGAATCCCCGTTACCCCGGAATATCTTCTTGAGGTTATGGAAGGTGAAAATTCACTTTATTCTAAATGATAAAGAGGTCTCAATAGATACAGACCCTTTAAGGCGCTTAATCGATGTAATGAGAGATGATTTCAATTTGACAGGAGTTAAAGAAGGCTGCGGAGGGGGAGAGTGTGGTGCATGCGCTGTGCTTATGAATGGGAAGATTATAAACTCCTGTCTTATGGCAGTCGGAGCTATAGATAATCTTGAGATCGTAACTATTGAAGGCTTCAGAAAAACCGAAAGGTACAGGGTCTTACAGGATGCTTTTGCAAGATCTGGTTCGGTGCAGTGTGGATTTTGTACCCCTGGGATTATAATTGCTGCCGAATCTCTTTTAAGAGAAAATCCCAGGCCCAATGAAGATGAAATAAGGCAGGCCATTTCAGGAAACCTGTGCAGATGCACAGGCTATAATATGATTATTGATGGTATAAAAATCGCCTCCCGTAAAGGTCAAGGATTATGGTAAAACAAAGGGCTTATAGACCGCAGGATCTTCAACAGGCCCTGAAAATAAGAGAGGAAACAGGAGCAATCCCAATAGCCGGTGGTACCGATCTGATGGTGAAGCAAAGGAGGTGGTCAGGAGTTGCTCCCTTTTTTGAATTACCGCTACTCTTTATTGGACACCTCGAAGAACTAAAAGGGGTAGAATGTACCAAAAATCATATAAAAATCGCCTCTGCCTGCACCCTTACTTCCCTTCTTGGAAATGAATCTGTACCGCAGTTCATGAGAACTGCTATTATCGAGATCGGCTCTCCTGCAATAAGAAATATGGCAACAATTGGCGGAAACATCTGTAATGCCTCTCCAGCAGGTGATACCTTACCGATTCTATATGCCCTTGACGCCTCTCTGGTTCTTGAAAATAGTAAAGGAAAGAGGAGCCTATCAATCGAGCACTTTATTGAAGCCCCAGGTAGGACTGCATTAAAAGAGAATGAGCTCTTAACCCTGATCATTTTACCTTTAAATAGCTTCAATGTTATTCTTTATAAAAAGGTGGGACCGAGAAGGGCAAACTCACTTTCAAAACTCTCTTTTTTTGGTCTAGCAAAAACAGAGAGGGGAAGAGTTGAACAGATCAGTGTTTCATTTGGCGCTGTGGCTCCAACTGTATTGAGGTCGAGAGAGATTGAGAATAAGCTTAAGGGTAAAACAGGGAAAGATATTGAAAAGATGATACCGGAAATAATTAAACTGTATTCATGCTTGATAAGCCCTATTGATGATCAGAGATCCAATGCGCACTACAGGAGGGAAACTTCACTCAAGCTATTGGAGTATTTTTTATCAGTTCAATTGATGTCAAAGATATAAATATTTAAGGAGGAATTATTTGTCTGATATTTATGAAGAAATCTTACAATTGAAAAAGAGCGGCAGTGCAGGTGTCCTTATAACAGTTGTCGATAAAGAAGGCTCCTCACCTGCCGATATCGGAGCCAAGATGCTTGTCCTTTCACCAGAAAAAACAAAAGGAACTGTTGGCGGTGGTGCACTTGAAAAAGAGGCACTAAAAGAGGCTATAAAGGCTTTAAAACGACGCAAAAGCCTCCTGCTAAAGTATTCTTTAGGTGAAGATGGGCAGATTGTAAATGCCAAAAAACTGGGAATGATGTGCGGAGGAAATGCTACGCTTTTTTATGAATATATAGGAGCAAAGGATAAATTATATATTTTTGGAGCAGGGCATATTGGGAAGGCGCTTTTATATCATCTTAAAAATCAGAATCACCTTATCACTATTATTGATAATCGTGAAAGTACATTGGCCGATATCGAGGATTTTTCAAAAATCCCGGTTTCAAAGATCCTGGCAAGTGATTATCAGAAACTCTTTAAAGAGATTAATCCATCTGATGTTGAGGGGAGTTATGTTATTGTAGCAACCCATTCTCATGATCTGGACTACAAAGTATTAAAGGGAATTTATCAATCTGAATGGAAACCAAAATATATAGGGGTCATAGGCTCCTTGAGAAAAGCTGAAACAATGGTAAAGAATCTTTTAAAAGAATTGGGAAAGGGTATTGATTTAGATATTTTATATATTCCTGTTGGTCTTGACATTGGCGGAAATAATCCTGATGAGATAGCAGTATCAATCATATCAGAGATTCAGTCGTTGCGATATGGGAAGAGGGATTCCAATCATATGAGAATAGATGTGGGGAATCAAAAATGACAATATTAAAACTCCGAGTACCTGTAAACGAATTGAGCCCTGAAAGATCAAGGATTGCAAGATGATTCTGCTCAAAGATTGTTTTTACATTTCAACATTGGAAGATAATAAACATCTGAAGGGATTTGATATACTGATTAGAGATAACAGGATCGAAAAAATTGCAAAAGATATTCGTATTGAAAAAGATGCTGATGAAAAACTCGATACTATAGATTGCTCAAAATGTATTGTTGTGCCAGGTTTTGTAAATACCCATCATCATTTCTATCAGACACTGACAAGAAATTTAGCCGCCGTTCAGAATGCAAAGCTTTTCGACTGGCTTAAATATCTTTATAACGTATGGAACGACATCGATGAAGAGGCCGTATTTTATTCCTCTCTGGTTGCAATAGGTGAACTTTTAAAAACAGGATGTACATGCACAACTGATCATCACTACCTGTATCCTCAGGGCTTTCCGGGAGATCTGACTGGAATTCAGTTTGAAGCTGCAGTGAAGCTTGGGATAAGATTCTCACCCTGCCGTGGCTCAATGTCTCTTAGTGTAAAGGATGGAGGATTGCCACCTGATTCTGTTGTTCAAACAGAGGATGAAATTCTGAAAGACAGCCTCAGGGTAATCGAAAAGTATCATGATCCAGGTGACTTCTCGATGGGCAAGATAGTTCTTGCGCCATGCAGTCCATTTTCGGTGACGAAAGATCTTATGGTAGAATCAAAAAGATTAGCGAGAGAATATGGTGTCAGGCTCCATACACATCTTGCAGAAACAGCTGATGAAGAGGACTACTGTTTGAAAATCCATAAAAAGAGACCTCTTGAGCTTATGATGGATCTTGGTTTTATCGGTGAAGATGTATCCTTTGCCCACGGCATATTCTTCAATGATGATGAATTGAAATTGCTGGCAGAGACAAAAACATCCATCGCACACTGCCCATCATCGAATATGAGACTTGGATCAGGAATCGCCAGAGTGAAAGAGATGCTAAGCATGGGAATAAATGTTGCTCTAGCTGTTGATGGATCAGCTTCCAATGATACCTCCGATTTTCTTGGAGAGATGCGCAATGCCCTGCTTTTACAGAGGGTAAAATATGGAGCTGATGCACTGTCCGTAAATGATATATTTAAAATGGCAATCGAAAATGGTGTCAGAGTTCTTAACTTTAAAAAGATTGGAAAAATAAAGGATGGGTGGGCAGCAGACCTCGCTATTTTCAACATTAATAAATTGGAATACGCTGGAGCTCTATCAGATCCACTTGCTGCGCTCATCTTCTGTGGCATTAATCACAGCACAGAATATACAATCGTTAACGGCAAAATTGTTGTAGAAAAGGGCACTTTAACAGGATTTGACGAAGCCAAAATCATCCAGAATGCAAACAGGATATCTTCTAAGATACTCAAGTAAACGTTCCCTTCCCCATAAATAGAGATATCAGGTTGAATATCGAGTTATAAACAAATAGATAAAAAGAAGTAAACATTTATCAATAATGCCGCAGTGCAAGACAACCTTCGGTTGTAGGGAACTTCGTATGTAAAAGTATAATAGGAAAGTGAAATTTTTATATAATAGAGTTACTTTTTAAATTGAAATATAAAACTCGAAGTTCGCCCTATCAATTAATGCTAATCTTGAGCAGAAAGGAGCCTTAAGCCTTTAAATCATGAAGAGAAAAGTTTTTATTATTACAGGGAAAAGAGGAGTTGGGAAGAGTACTGTCTGCCGAAAAGTTTTTAACCTTGTTTATATGAAAAATCACAAACCTGCCGGGATCATAAGCCCTCCAATCTATGACTCAGAAGGAAATAAGGTTGGAATTATGTTAGAAAATCTAATAACCAATGAACAGTGGCTTCTTGCCCTTACTAATTCAAATACAAATCTGGAAGGACCCTTTTATGGCCTTTATAAATTTTCCAGAGAAGGGTTGAATAAAGCTATCAACATTCTGAAGGAGGCATTTCAGTCGGGATGCGATCTCATTGTACTGGATGAAATCGGCCCCCTGGAACTTGAGAAAGGAGATGGATTTAAACCTATTATTGAACTCTTTACATATAAAAAAGATATGATACTGCTCATTGTTGTACGCCCATCCCTTATAAAGGAATTTCAATACCTGATTGGTAACGGACAGGTTACCATATTTACCGTAACCCTCGAAAACCGTGACACGCTACCGACAAGTATAGTAGAGGATATAAGGAAGGGTTAATTGTGAGAAAATCGCACTAACTAACCGATGATTAAAGCCTCTATGCTGCCAAGGATATTGAACACTGTTTCACATCAGCCTTTTGTAATCCTCAAGATTATCAATATCACTGAGAATATGCTTACACTCTACAGGTACTGCAAGAGTGGGAAAATTGAAAAGCACATCCCTCAAGGTCATGTTCTCTTGGGATTTTATTATGCATTCTGCAACTCTCCTCGACAGAAACAGCGGATGTCCACTTTTCCCCTTATATTTTGGTATTACTGCGGGAAGCTCTTGATACTGCAGAAGCGATCTATAGACTGAGGGATCAACCATAGGCATATCTCCCATGGCTATGAAAAACCTTTCAGTGCGAACAAGGGAGACTCCCAGTTTTACCGAGCAAAACATATCCTTTTTATACTGATCATTAAAAACCACCTCAACCGATGATATATCAGAAAACAGCGTTTCCAGTTCTCCGGCGCGATAACCGACCACAAGGATTACCCTGCTGCATACCTCAAGAGCATTAAGGACACTACACTCGATAACTGTGGATCCTTTACAGGGGAGGGGTAATTTCCATTTTTCCATTCTTGAAGATACCCCTGCAGCAAGCATTACACAATCTATCCTACCAGCTTGCAAGGGTCTCTTTTGCTTCCTTGAGGTCATCATTCTGACTCTTACCTCTTGTAGAAATTGATTCAAGCTCAGATATTACCCACTCTATCATCTTTCCTGCTTCCTCACGGTCTGAGCCCTTTTCAAGCTCCACAATCCCTTCATAATTAAAGTTCTTCTCCAAAAGATCTGATTGAGATCTATATCTTGTACTCTTTCTTTTCTGTTCTTTCTTCCGCTTTGAATCACTCCAGTTCCTTTTATAAAGATGCTTTGCAAGTTCAGTATAGTAATCGTAATTTATCTCCTTTTCTATGCCCTTTCTGTACTGTTCCTCATGAAGATCGACTGCTTTTCTGCCAAGGGATACCGAATAATCAACATTTCCAAAGGATATTGGAAAACCTGGAACCTGTTCGTACAGCTGACCCAAGACATAGTAGGAATCACTATGATCCGGTTTCAGCATTACAGCCTTCTTTAAAAGATCCCTCATAGGTGCTGCTTTGAAAAGTGAATCCAGTATTCCCTTTGTCTGCCCCCATCTCCCAATATTAGCAGACTTCCAATAATATCCAAGATGATTCCCTGGATCAAGCTCTATTGCCCGATCAGCATAACTCTCCCCTTCCTCATAGATCTTAAGAAGCTCTTCAGTACCTGCACCCTCTTTTTCTGCCTCATCTCCAAGATGCAGGGTTGCCCTGGAGAGTCTCCAGGAGAGTTGAGCCTTATCCGCTTTGTCCTTTACACTATTCAGGGATTCTAACAGGAAGGCTTTCACCTGCTCGTGATTATCACGTTCATGTAGCTTATCCGCTTTGTCAATAATGGTATCGATATCGGAAAAAAGCAATGCTACAGAAGTAATGAAAAAAATAAAAGAGATAAGAATTACTCGTTTCACCATAACTCCTCCTTTCCTATCCGGTCATACTAACTTTTGATTTCAATGCTGTCAAGAAAAAGGTTCTATGTCAGTTAATATGATTGGCTTATTTATACAACCTTGACATTTCAGGGGTTAAAAATTATCCTTATTTCTATCTTCCTAATTTTCTCCTGATATGTATATTTGTCGTGTCAAAAGACAGGAGATAGAGATGCGAAATGCCTTGATAATGGGAGCAGCAGGACGTGACTTTCACAACTTCAATGTATTTTTCAGGAATAACAAAAATGTAAAAGTCAAGGCTTTTACTGCTGCACAGATTCCAGATATTGAAGGAAGAAAGTATCCAAGAGAACTTTCAGGAGAGCTGTATCCTGAAGGTATTGATATTTATCCTGAATCTGAACTGAAAAGCCTGATACATAGATTCAAAGTTCTGGATGTTTACTTCTCATACAGTGATGTTTCTTCAAGCTATATCATACAGAAGATCTCAGATGTAATGAAGGAGGGAGCAAACTTTATCCTCCTTGGGCCTGAAGAGACGATGCTTAAAAGTTCGAAAAGAGTCATCTCAGTTTGTGCAACAAGGACCGGCTGCGGGAAATCTCAGACCACAAGGAAGATAAGCCTTATTTTAAAAAAAATGGGACACAAAATTGCCATTGTTAGACATCCAATGCCCTATGGCGATCTAAAAAAACAGATAGTTCAAGAGTTCAGGAAAATGTCAGACCTTAAAAAACATAACTGCACCATTGAAGAAATGGAGGAGTATGAACCTCATATCAAGAATGGAATGGTTGTATTTGCCGGTGTCGACTATGAGGAAATTTTAAAAAAGGCTGAAAAAGAAGCTGATATAATCATATGGGATGGCGGCAATAATGATCTTCCATTCTTCAAGCCGGATCTTGAAATAGTCGTTGTTGATCCTCATAGAGCTGGACATGAGCTTGAGTACTATCCTGGTGCTGTTAATTTCAAACGGGCTGACGTGATTATCATCAATAAGATTGACAGCGCAGATCCAGAAAAAGTTCTTGAAATCAGGAAAAATATCAAGGATAAAAATCCACAAGCCATTGTAATAGATGCAGCTTCGCCGATCTTTGTCAGAAACGGTGAAATTATCCGTGGAAAAAGTGTCCTTGTCATCGAGGATGGACCTACGCTTACACACGGTGAAATGCAATACGGTGCAGGAGTCATGGCTGCGAATAAGTATGGGGCAAGTAGACTTGTTGATCCACGGAAATTTGCAGTAGGAACCATTTCAGAGACCTTCAGAAGGTATCCAGATATAGGAAGCCTGCTTCCGGCGATGGGTTATGGCAAAAAACAGATAAGAGATCTCGAAAAAACCATAGATAGGGCAGATGCTGATGTTGTGATCGTAGCCACCCCCATAAATCTCGAGAAGTTAATAAGTTTCAAAAAACCGACAGTACGGGTTACATATGAACTCGAAGAGATAGGCTCTCCAACGCTGGAAGAGATACTTATTAAAAAGTTCAAAAGGTAAAATGCCAGTACATGTAAAGGATCTGATTTCAATTGAGTTTTTAAGCGACCAGGAAATTGAAGAGATCTATGTCCTTACCAAAGACATTAAGAAAAACAAAAAAAAATACTTCAACGCTCTTGATAAAAAGGTACTGGCCATGATATTCGAGAAACCTTCACTTCGGACAAGATTTACCTTTGAGACCGGGATTTACGAACTTGGAGGAATTGGCGTTTATCTGGGACCAAACGATATACTGCTCCAAAAACGCGAGAGTATTTATGACGTTGCTAAAAATCTTGAGAGATGGGCATCGGGAATTATGATCCGTACATTTGCACACAGCAATGTTACCATACTGGCAGAAAATACAAAAATCCCCGTTATCAACGGTCTTGATGACCTCTTCCATCCCTGCCAGGCTATAACAGATCTTTTTACATTCAAGGAGCACAAAGGGGCGTTTGAGGGCAGAACTCTTGCCTACGTAGGCGATGGAAATAACGTTGCCCATTCCCTTATGTGGGCATCTTTAAGAAGCGGCCTCAATATGAACATTGCTGTTCCTGAAGGATACGAGCCAAATCCAGAAATTACAAAAAAGGTTCTTGATAAGGCTTCAAGAAAAGGCATTGAGATCAGGATCTATCATAACCCCTTCGATGCAGTCAGGGCATCAGATGCGGTTTACACCGATGTCTGGACTTCAATGGGTCATGAGGATGAGGCTGAGAAAAGACAAAAAATTTTTGCTCCTTTCCAGGTAACTCAAAAACTGATGAACGAAGCAAAAAGGGATGCTCTCTTCATGCACTGTCTTCCGGCACATAGAGGCGAAGAAGTTACAGATCAGGTGATCGATGCTCAGTATTCGATTGTTTACGACCAAGCTGAAAACAGACTGCATGCTCAAAAGGCTATCATGTATCTGTTGATGAAGGAGGAGTAAAGCCGTGACCTCTAAAAGCACCAAAGATTTTATTTCACTGGAGGATCGGTTCGGCGCACGAAACTACAAACCGCTCGACGTCGTTCTTGAACGGGGAAAAGGAATCTGGGTATGGGATATCGATGGAAACAGGTATATGGATATGCTTTCAGCATATTCGGCAGTTAACCAGGGCCATTGTCATCCTCGAATCGTTAAAACCCTCATTGAGCAATCCCGACGCCTTACACTGACCTCGCGTGCCTTCAGAAACGATCAGCTCGGGCTATTTTACAGGGAGATCTGCGAGCTCACCAAATCACAAATGGTTCTTCCCATGAACAGTGGTGCTGAGGCTATTGAGTCAGCAATAAAGGCTGTTCGAAAGTGGGGCTATACTATTAAAGGAGTTCCATCAGGCAAAGCAGAGATAATTGTCTGTAAAAACAACTTCCATGGCCGGACCATTACCATTGTCGGATTCAGCACTGAAGAGCAGTACCGTAATGGCTACGATCCGTTTACGCCAGGTTTCAGGTCAATTCCTTTCGGCGATGCAGATGCGCTCGAAAAGGCAATAACAGCCAACACAGTCGGGTTCCTCGTCGAGCCGATCCAGGGAGAGGGAGGTATCATTATCCCTCCCGAAGGATATCTAAGAGATGTTCGCAAAATATGCAACAGAAATAGAATCATCCTGATCACAGATGAGATTCAAACTGGACTCGGCAGAACTGGACGTATGTTGGCAGAGGAACATGAAGGGATTAATGCAGATCTGACAGTTGTCGGTAAGGCCCTTTCAGGAGGGCTTTACCCGATATCTGCCGTACTCTCAAACAGGGAAGTTTTGAGTGTTTTTAAACCAGGAGACCATGGAAGTACCTATGGCGGAAATCCACTTGCCTGTGCTATTGCAAGAACTGCTCTTAAAGTTCTCGTAGAGGAGAAGATGATCGAGAATGCTGAAAAAATGGGAGCATATTTTCTAAAACGGCTTGCAAAGATCAAAAGTCCATGGGTGAAAGAGGTTCGTGGTAAAGGTCTCTTGATCGGCTTGGAGCTTCTTCCTGAGGCAGGAGGGGCAAGAGCCTTTTGCGAAAAGCTTCAGAAAAAGGGGCTTTTGTGCAAGGAAACACATGAAAACGTAATTCGTCTCGCTCCACCGCTTATTATCGGTAAGAATGATATTGACTGGGCTTTGGAAAGAATTAACTCCGTTTTAGAAGGCTAATTTACTTATTAATTTAAACATCTATCAGTTAATTGTAAGAATATTGAAATCTCGAAATTCTCTTGAATAAAATGTAATTAACATACCTATTCCTTGATCAGCTTCCGCAAGCCCTCTATGGTCTTTTTATAATCGCTGCTTTCAAAAATCGCTGACCCGGCCACAAAGACATCTGTACCAGCAACAGAAATATCCTTTATGGTCTTTTCATTTACCCCTCCGTCTATCTCAATCAGGGGTGAAATCCCCCTATCCTGAAGCATTCTTCGAAGTCTCCTGATCCTATCAAGGCTGTTCGGAATAAATGTCTGTCCGCCGAACCCTGGGTTAACACTCAATATCAGCACATAGTCTACATACTCGAGAATCCATTCGATTGAAGACAGAGGAGTTGAAGGATTCAGAACAACACCTGCCTTCAGCCCCTGTTCCTTTATCTTCTGTACAGTTCTGTTCAGATGCATACATGCCTCCACATGTACAGAAATCAGGTTGGCTCCTGCCTCTGCAAAATCCAGAATATATTTATCGGGATTCTCAATCATCAGATGCACATCAAGGGGAAGCGATGTAGATCTTCGAGCTGCTTTAACAATCATAGGCCCAAATGTTATATTTGGGACAAAATGGCCATCCATGACATCGACATGTATCCAGTCTGCTCCTGCTTCTTCAACTGATTTTATCTCTTCGCCAAGCCTTGCGAAGTCGCAAGACAGTATCGATGGTGCAATGAGCTTCATGATTGAGACTCCTCTCTAACAGATAGATTACTAACAATATTACGGGACTAAAAAAATATCCAGAAAAAAAGGCCGTAATCCTTAAAACTGTACTCAATGTCCCATAGAGATAATAAATTTTAATAAAAGGGTAGTTGAATAATAGTATGAAAAGCTCAGCTGATAAAGAGGAAATCAGAAGAGAGTATTCTACAAACTGGATCAAGGCCTGCTTATACCGGTATCTCAAAGGAAAAACAGAATTGGAAATAGTTAGAAAAGAGATAAAGAGTGCAAAGCGTTACGGTGTCTCAAAGCATAACTTCCAGATTATTATAGAAAGCCTTCCCTTTGACAGAAAATGCAAACAGTTTCAGGATCTTATCAAAATACTTAGAGAGGTGTGGGAATAGGTATATCATAATCCGAGCATCTCAATGAGCCTCAGTGCATTCTTAGGGGCGTATGCTTTATAGTCGTTATTGAAGTAAACGAATACCTCATTTTTTCCGTTATTCGAACTTCTAATAATCTTATCTGCAAGATCGTGCAACTCATCATCGGAATAGTTTGATGAGTAGCGCGTTCCACTTCCATGCATTCGAAAATATTTAAACGGTGCAACAATGTCTTTAAAAGGTTTCCCCGTAGATTCTGAAACATATGCAAAATCCATTTTTCTTCTGGAAAGTACATCGTATATATCCTTATTGTAATACTCTCTATTTCTGAACTCAAAGCTGTATCTGTACTCTGGAGGAAGCACATCTGTAAATTCATCAAGCAGCCCAATATCAAAAGAAAGGGATGCTGGAGTCTGAAAAAGAATCACACCCAACTTTTTCTCCTGCTCCAGAGGTTTTATTAGACGAAAAAAAAGTGAAAGTTCATCTTTACAATTATTCAATCTCTTCATATGAGTAATAAGCCGAGGAGCTTTAATAGTAAAAATAAATTTATCTGGACTCCTGTTAAGCCAGGATTGAATCTGCTTTTCTGTTGGATAATGATAAAAGGTTGAGTTGATTTCAACTGTATGAAAGTATTTCTGATAAAAAGTAAAAAACTGGTAGCTTTTAGCAGTCTCGGGATAAAAAAGACCCATCCAGTGTTTGTAGTAGTAGCCGGAACAGCCAATATGAATATTATGGCGAATTTCAGGCCCTCCTGCTGATCCATTCATAAAAAGAGAGCATGTGTCAATTTTCGCTTTCGCTCAAGTTGAGGCCTATGGCCTCATGTCGCTTTCGCTCAAGTTGAGGCCTACGGCCTCAACGGGGGGGGGGATTCTTGCAAACTAAAGTTTGTGCCCTAAATTGCCCCAAAACCTGTAGAGATCAATATAAACACCTTCCTACCTGCAGAGAACAGTATCGATCCATAGTGCAATTTCATCCCCAGGCCTGATAGTGGATTCAAAGGATAACCCATTAACAGCAAGAATCGTTTCTACGTTCATTCTATATCTATTTGCAATGCCCCAGATGGTATCTCCATTCCTTATTGTATAGTATATCTCCTGTGTATTAAATCCTCTTTTTGGTACAAAGGAGGCCCCCTCTTGAAAATCCATTTCCCTGGAATGAACCGGAATGAGAATTGTCCTCCCTGCATAGAGTCTCTTTGGATTTCCGATACTGTTTATCTGTCTTATAAGTGAAACATTCGTATTATACCTTTCAGCAATCTCACTGAGGGTTTCTCCAGGCCGTACCGTATATCTCTTAACATCTACAAGCTCTTCCTTCGGAAGCATTAAATATACACTGAGCACCTGAGCATATTTCTCACTTGGAACACGTAGGTTGTACTTTCTATCAAAAGGAGTAATTAACCTTTTAAGCTCAGGGTTCAAGAACTTGAGAGTGGAGGTTTTTATTCCCGACTTTTGCCCCAGTACAGTTAAATCAAGTGGAGTTTCAACCCGAAGAACCTCAAATTCAGGAAACTTCGTGCCCTCATCAATATTAAAGCCATACTTTTCAGGATTCCTTCCAATTTCAGCAGCTGCAAGAAAACGTGGCACATACTGTCTTGTCTCTCTCCTCAAAAGTCCCATTCTGCAGAGCTCCCAGTAATCCCTCGTTCTTCCCTTCCTTACTGCGTGATTAATAGCTCCCATACCAGCATTATAGGCAGCTAAAGCAAGCTCCCAGTTATTAAAGTAATTGTAAAGCTCTTCAAGATGTTGAGCCGCCTTTTGAGTTGATTTAAAAGGATCACGTCTTTCATCTACCCAAAAATCAACCCTCAGATCATACCATCTGGCAGTCGGAGCCATAAACTGCCATATCCCGCAGGCTCCAGAGCGTGAATAAGCCCTTACAGAAAACGCACTCTCTATTAGAGGTAGAAAGGCCAGTTCCTTGGGCAGGCCCTTCTTTAAAAAAACCTCCTCTATAAAGGGTAAGTAGAATGACGCATTATCCAATCCCCTCTGTATAAATGATCTTTCTTGCGTTAAAAAATGCTCCAAAGCCCTTTGGACTTCCAACCGCTGTATCTGATCCTGGATCATTGTAGTTGATAACAATGGAAAAGGACAAATTAAAAAGAGCAACATAAATATTGTCAAGGTGTAGCTGTACTTTATAATCCTTTTCAATCTCATCCCCTTATCAAGTTTGTATTCCTATTAACAGCAATCTCTGTAATATCAAATTACTTTCCAGACAAACTGACAATGATCATTTTGATAGACTCTTTCATCTTTTCAGTTTCTTCCCATGTCTCCTTAACAAAAGAATCTTCAATGGCCGGGATATGAGCCTCATAATGATCTCTGGTTATCCTTTTCCCTCGCTCGTCATCACGCTCTTTTGAGTCTTGAGTACTCTTTGCAATCTGCTCCTGCATGGATAAAAGCTTATTAAGATTCTCTATAATACCATGTTTAGTAAGACCTTCTTTGAATAATACCTCTCGCTGATATTCCCATTCAGCATTATCAGTCTTATCTTTATAAATATTTGAAATGTCTCTCTTTTTACCGTTTTTCAGCAGTGCAGCAACTCTTTTTTTTAAGCCAAGCAAAGAATAATATTCAATATAAAAACTGTAGGCTTGAATTCCATCTTTCCTGCTTTGCTCTAGCATATAATTTTTTCCAAGACCTGGAACTTCCCTTTCAGTATAAAGCACTTTTTCTATTCCCACTTCAAGAAGCCGCTTTCTTGCAACAATCATCTTATCTATAATTTCAGGGCGAAAGACCTCGAATGTAAATGTGCTCCTCTTTGCCTTATTACGATTCTTGTATTTAGCCTCATTTCTCCGAATCATATAGATATTATATAAAAGAACCCAGCCGGGGAAAATTTCATTGTAGGATGGAGATAGATTTTCAAAAACTTTGGAAGGGCTATTAATAAGAGAAAAGGGAAACTCTACTCTCTGCGGGAGCATATCAACTGCTGTCGCAATTATTGTATATGGTGCTTCAGTAAAATCTGATGGATATTTTACATTCACGCCTAAACCAAAAAAAACTCCCTCACCACAAAACAGTTCCTGATCAGGGGCTTTTGAGGTATGATTAGAACCGATATTAGCACCATATCCAACATTCCCCTTCCCTTCAGGCCAGATAGTAGCAATCAGTAAGGCCTGGTGATGAAAACCAATAAAGGGTCCAACGAGGCAAGCAGTTACTTCGCCTTCAGCTATCGATGTATTTGGACCTATGATACTCTCAATAACCTTTCCATGGCGCTCCACATGAGAGTGTTCTGTCAGTACAGAGTCTTCTACAATAGCCATAGAAGTAACCTCGCTACCCCACTGCAGGCATGAATTTCTTACATAAGCACCTTGGCTGATCTGGGTAGGCTCTCCAGGGGCTCCTATAACAGTACAGTTCTGTACCAAAACTGCATTATCAATTTTTACCCCTCTTCCAACATAGGTATCTTCTACCTTTCCTGTATATCGAATGATACTGTCACTATCTACAAGACCGAATGGAAGGCTACAGGCAGTTACATATGAGGTTACAAAATTATTATAAGCTAATTGAAATTCAGCTTCTCCCCTCTTTAAAGCAACAGCTGCAGCCACTGGAATGTCTATCTCTGCATAGGACAGTATCTCCCTTCCACCGGTTTCGATACCAATAGAAATTTTCCTGCCATTGCCAAATGTACATTCTGAAGAGGATATCAGTGCATTGGTCTGATAGATAATGGAATTGTCCATGATAACATAATTAGAAATTAAACCTGCATTATATATAAGGCAGTTGTTCCCTATTTCTGATCTAACAATCGTACTATTATAAATACCAGAATGTATAACCGTTTTTCTTTCTACCTCTGCCCCAATGCTGTCAAAAACTCCAAGTACGCATTCCCCAATAAAAGTGTTCCTTACAATAAAATCGGTTTTGAATCCTTCAGAAACATAAACCTTCTCCCAGTCATGGGCACTGTTTCCCTGAGTCTTCAGGACTTTGATTTCATCTTTATTTAAATGCCTAATCTTACTTCCAAATAAACGGCTTTTTCCCTTTTTCTCCTTAATCGACCTTAAGGTACTTAAAAAAACTGAAGATACTAACGTATCACCAATCAGGCTATTTAATAAATCTCCCAAATTAGTACCTCTTTCCTCTATCTAAGCATCTTTACAAATAGCAAAATACACTCGAGATTGATAAATTTCAGCTACCTCCCTTTTTTTGCAGAAGCAGTTTGTTATCACGGATCCAGTTATAATAATCTCTCCTTTTTAGCTTTGAAGATGCCTTTTCATCCAGCACAACGATAACGTGACCGTGAAGTTGAAGTGCTGATGCGGTTATTTGACTTGTAACAGGTCCTTCGATAAACTGCACACAAGCATCCGCTTTGTTTTCTCCATTTGCAATCAGGAGAATCTTTCTGGCATCCAGAATCGTTCCTATCCCCATTGTAATTGCGAAACGTGGCACATCTTTCTCTTTCTCGAAGAAGCGTGCATTATCCTCTATCGTCTGCTCATCGAGACATTTTACCCTTGTCCTGCTCGCCAGTGAAGAACCCGGTTCATTAAAGGCTATATGCCCGTCACCACCGATACCTAGCAGTTGAAGATCAATACCGCCGGCCTTTTTTATCTGCTCCTCGTACCATTCGCTGAATTCCACAGGATCATCTGTATTCCCCTGCGGAATATACACATTCTCTGGGTTTATATTTACATGCTTGAATAAGTTTTCCCACATAAAAAAATTGTAACTTTTCTTATGTAAAGGAGAGAGCCCAATATACTCATCTAAATTGAATGTCTTAACCTTCGAAAAATCAAGACCCTCTTCTTTATGCAATCTTACAAGTTCTTTATATACTCCCAATGGAGTACTTCCTGTAGCCAGTCCAAGTACCAGGTCATGCCTCTTTTTAATCTCCATTGCAATTATATCCGCTGAAGCCTTGCTCATCTCTTCATAATCAGATTTAATAATAACCTCCATCTATTTTCTCCTTTTACCTGTATTTTCGATTGTAAAAATATACAGAATATCTTATATAATCCAATAAAAAATGACCTTTTTCATAATGAGCAGTAATAAAATGATCTGCGAGTTTTTAATATTTCTTTTTTTGAAGGTTAGATGGATAGAACTACACTTGATTATTAATCAATATTTTCTGAAGCCCTTATATCGTGCAAAATGAGCTGAAGCTCCCTTTCTCCTCTAAAAGAGTTATCTTCAATTGAAAACATAATATCAATAATAGAACTGTTATTCATAATACTAAATCCCTTATCTGCAAGCCCCCATCCCAAAACAGTAATTGTACCGGTCTTTGTTGGAATATAGAACTTTATATGATTTTTATCTCTACCTATAACCATTGGGTTTATGAATGTAGTTCCACTTATATAAAATACTGGTATTTCATTTCCAGCCCCTGAGGGTTCAAAGATCTCCAGGTCATTCAGCAGTTGAAATGTTATATCCTCGGGATCAACCCTATCATCTATCTCCAGAGTATCCTTGGATCTTAATGGACTGAGTTCACTTGATGCAATATGGTGAATCTTTTCTATAAATGGTTCTATATTAGCAGTATCTATCGTAAAACCAACTGCTGATTTGTGTCCACCATACTTATCAAGTAGATCACTGCACCTCGAAACTAAATCAACAAGATCAAAATTTCTACCCCCCCTTCCTGACCCTATACCGGTGTTCCCATCATTTACAATTATTATTGTGGGTTTTGAGAACTCTTTCGATATTTTACTGGCAATAACACCAGTAACACCATACTCTGCCTTATCTGTAGAGAGTACAATTATGGGATGTTTGTTATATTTTTCTGCAACCAGAGGTCGAATAATACCGAGATTTTTCTTTCCTTTTTCTTTTCTCTTCTCATTTAATTCAACTAAGATCCTCGATAATTCGTTGGCTTCATGAACATCATGGGTTGTAAAAAGCTTTACCGCAAGATGTGCATCTCCCATTCTGCCTGCAGAGTTAATAATCGGAGACACATTCCATGCTATATCTTTAGCTGCGATTTTTATCTCAGGGAGATCACAATAACTCAGTAATATCTTTAAGCCCAGATTTTCAGTGTTGCTTATCTGCTTTAATCCCTGTTTTACGATAATTCTGTTTTCACCAGTTAAGGGCATAATATCAGAAATCGTAGAAATTGCTGAAAGATCTATAAAGGACCTGACAAAATTTATACATTTTTTCTGTCTTTTCGAGAAGAGATTGATAAAGTGATCTACAAGCTCTTCTAAAGAAGCAGCGGGGTGAGAAGATACAAGTTCAATCTGTTTAATCCTTTTATCCTGCAGCCAAGTGTTAAAGTATCCTGGCAGCTGTCTTTTGCTGTCTCTCACAATGAAATAGCTATCTTCAATAGGGTAATGAATACTTTCCTCAATATTGATATAATCACCAATAATACAATTCTTAATTTTCACCCCTTTAATTTTTTCTCCATCAGAGAATAAAGGTACAAATACCCTATTAAAGTTTCTTGTAAATGAAAGAATAAATGCATGAATGAACTTTAAAACCACCCCCCCGGCAGAGAGATCTTTAAAGGGGTATTGTTCAGCGCCTATTTTAGGATTGAGAATTGAAAAGGAGTTTGGGAGAACACCAGTCTGAACATGGTGATCGATAATTATCGTGTCAATTCCAAAAGAGATTGCATAATCGATCTCTGACATACTTGAGATTCCTGTATCAACGGTAATAATAAGTTTAACTTTTTGGTCTCTTGCAAAATCGATGTCTCTGTTCTCAATACCGTACCCGTATTCGCCTTCTGGAACCTTATAAATAACATCAGCGTCAAACTTATTAAGCATATTGTAAAGCATTGCTGTAGAGAGCACACCATCAACATCTCTATCCCCGAAGATAAAAATCTTCTCTTTTCTATTTAAAGCCCCTCTTACCCTGAATACTGTCCTGATCATCTGATTAAACTTAAAAGGATTGAATAAGCTGTATATATCACCATTTATATAGTTTTTTAGCTCTTCTTCAGTTTTTATCCCCTTTAAAATGAGAATCTTACTCACAGTTCTACTGAACCCGGTTTTCTGTGCGAACGCTTTAACTTCATCTTCATCCACTTCTCTAAATATCCATTCTGGTGAGTTTCCTGATGCCTCTTCATTAAAATTTCCCATATGGTATTCTCCTATTGAATAACCTCATGGACAAGCTGAAACTCCCCCCTTTTTTCATTTTCAATTATATACGATTGTTTCATTAACTCACTCGCCTCTTCAAGATGTTCCTCACTATTATAGTATAAAATGGCAAGTCTTTCTCCTTTACGAACATAATCACCAATTTTTTTATTGAGAAAAATACCAGATGATGGGTCTATACTATCCTCCTTTTTAAATCTACCAGCACCTGTAAATAAACTAACAGTTCCTATATCTTCAGTGTTTATTCTATTTATATATCCGCTCTTTTGCGATAAAATGGCTTTTGAATACCTGGCATGGGGGAGCTTCTCTGTATCCATTACTGAGTTTATATCACCCCCCTGTGCCAAGACTGATTCTTTAAACTTTTCATATGCCTGGCCATTTTGCAACTTCTCTCTAATCCTCAATCTTCCCTCCTCAATACTCTGTACAACATCTCCTGTAAGAAGCATATAAGCACCTAAAATTTCTGTAAGCTCGATTATATCTTTTTCTACATTTCCTCTCATACAGTTAACCGATTCCAAAACCTCAAGGCTGTTTCCCACTGCCCTTCCCAGAGGTTGGTCCATACTTGTCAAAATACAGATAACCTTTCTTTTCAATTTCTTTGCAGTAGCAACCAGAGAATGAGCAAGAGATTTCGCTTTATCCTTCGTTTTCATAAAGGCTCCGCTACCGAACTTAACATCCACCACGATTGAATCTGCCCCCTCGGCAAGCTTTTTACTCAAGATACTTGAGGTAATAAATGGAATGCTCTCAACTGTACCAGTTACATCCCTTAATTCATACAGCTTTTTATCTGCTGGTGCTAAATCCTTTGTCTGACCTATCATAGCATACCCTACCCTTTTTAAAACCTCTTTGAACTCTTTCTCAGTAAGATTTACATTAAAGCCAGGAATCGATTCAAGTTTATCCAGTGTGCCCCCGCTAAAGCCGAGACCTCTTCCACTCGTCATTGGAACAACTACTCCACAAGAAGCAACTGCAGGTGCAAGTATTAAAGAAATCTTATCTCCTACTCCTCCTGTAGAGTGCTTATCGATCTTTGGCTTATTGATAAAACCCAGGTCAATTGTCTTTCCAGAAAGAAGCATCGATTTTGTGAGATAGAAGGTTTCTTCTTTGTTTAAACCATTTAAAAAACAGGCCATCAGCCATGCTGAAACCTGGTAGTCTGGAATAGCTCCTCTTGTATAGCCTTCAATTAGATACTCTATCTCTTGATACGTATTAGCCAGACGATTCCTCTTCTTTACGATAATATCATAAACACGCATACCAGCTCATCCCTTTAGCTTTTTTATAACATACTATGACTTTATTTGCAATTTTTATCAGTTACCTTAATAGTTACTCTTTTTCTTCTTTTAAAAAAACAATCAAAGTAACAATGAAGGAAATGAGAGTGAGAAGTGATATAATATATCTTACTATTGGTATATCTTTATATATAAGGAATCTGTTTATATCGAAAATTTTGTAATGCTCAAGCAACTCAAAGAGTATTGAGGCGTACAAGAGTAGTGATGTAACTGCAAGTACTCCTGAAGTAAACCTTTTAAAACGGGACCAGAGTAGTATAGCGAGAAAAACAAGGATCATACCGAAGCCCATTTTTAAAATGTTCAGTATATGTAAAAACATTATTTTAATCCTCAATGCGGGCAAGCCACATTCTCATTATCAAGGTACCACTTAAAAAATTACACACCAGATTATTCTATCGGTAAAAAGTATCAAAAACTAAGTTAATCCTTTTTGCACTATTTTCAAGAAGCTCATCAGAATGTGAAAATGAAATATAAATCGGTATATCTATAGAAAGAGGAAAATATAGCCCGTTCTTCAGAAGGGTTAAACGAAGTTTCTTATAATCATTTAGTAAAAGCTCGGTTCTTTTTAAATAAACAATACCATTTACTATATCAAAGTATTCATCGTTAAGCATTTTATAAAAGGCTTGAGACTTTTTAATAAGAGCCTGTATTCCACCGTATTCTATCAATATTCCCAAATATCTTATTATGGCTTTCATCTTATAGAGAGGAAGAAAAAACGATAATGACGAAATATCCTGAAAGACCTCATAGCTCATGTATTTTTTTATTGTATGAAATACTCTATTTTTTACAAATATACAGCCAAACGGTAAACCAGATGAAAGAAAGTTTCCAAATATCCTTATATCAATATATTTCCCCAGATCTGTACTATGACTAAAATGTACATGGGAGTTAAAATCAGTTTCATCAGATATAAGAATCGTCTCCTTTTCAGTCAACCTCTTCATAGTGCCTTCCATATTCCCATTCCTCATATTATTACTAAATCTTAAAACTATATAATCTGTATCATTTGGTACGTTTTTATCTATATCTTCAAATGTAAATTGATTAATGATTGTACTGTTAAAAGGGGTAAATCTTTTACTTATTCCTGTGCTCGAAAGGTATATCCCCTTTCCTTTACCTAAATACTGTCTCAATAGATACATCAATGCCAGAATAGCCTCAAATGAAGAGTTGTAATAGATCCATATACCCCCGGTATTTTGAGTATTGACTATTGTATCACATAATCTATTTGAAAGCATCTCATAAGAAACAACCGGATAGCCTGGTGCATAGCCCCTGTTTAACCAGCTTTTCATTGTACTTGTAATGTGAGGCGAGGAATGACCTAGAAGAAGAGACCCTGATGATAAATCGAAATCGACAAATCTATTATCATCATAATCATAGAGGTAAGGACCTTTTCCCCTTTTTATAATTGGCATATGGAGGGGCTGTTCCTGTACATTCTGCAGAAAAATAGAAAAAGGAGAACTGACATTTTTTTTAATAATGCTGAGCCCTTTTTTAAAAGGCTTAAATGACCTATACATGACTTTTTCTCTCTCCTTTTAAAATGACTCATCATTATAGCATGTTTTTCTCCTTCAATCAACAAATGGTAGAAAATGAAAGTTTCTGATAAAACCTCAATGTAACCAAAGCAATATTTCCTACTAAATAACATAAGTAAGGCTCCAGTAATTATTCTGCTTATTTCTGTTTAATCGCTGAGACATTGATACTAAGAATTTGCTTTCCTATTTCTTCTGCCTCGCTATCAGAGATGTTCCATTCCTTTTTTATCGATTGAGCAACAGGATCATTAATAACGAGATCAATTCCGAAGGCCTTTTCACTCATCACCTTAATTTCAATAAATCCTGCCTCCCGGATAATCTCTAGATATTTATCTTTTACCAAAGCTCCAGATACACACCCTACATAGGCTGCTACTGATTGCTGTATGCTCTGCGGTAGTTCTCGTAGTAGGACAATATCAGAAATTATTAACCTACCACCCGGTTTGAGCACCCTAAAGGCTTCCTGAAAAACCCTTGCTTTATCAAGGGTTAAATTTATAACACAATTGGATATTATAACTTCCACTGAGGAGTCAGCAACTGGAAGATTTTCAATCTCACCAAGGCGAAATTCAACATTCTTATATTCACCTCTCTGTGCATTCGCCCTGGCTTTTTCTACCATTTCTGGTGTCATATCAACTCCGATAACATGACCGCTTTCACCTACCTTTTTTGCAGCAAGGAAACAATCAAATCCAGCCCCGGAGCCTAAGTCTAGGACTTTATCACCTATCTTTAAAGAAGCTAGGGCCAGTGGGTTTCCACACCCAAGTCCAAGATTGGAGCCCTCTGGAACAGAATCCATCTCATTCTGAGAGTAGCCAATTGTTTCGCTTATAGATTGAACAGAAACCCCAGGTCCTGTGTCAGCCCCAGAACAGGAGCTCGCTGAACCACAGCAAGAATCACCTTGATTTGCGATACTGCCATACCGCTTTCTAACTGCATCTCTTAAATCCTTATCTTTCATATATAACTCCTAATTTTAATTATATCTCCTAATCTAAGTGCTCAGTGCTTTCATCATTGGTCCGAGCACAATTTTGACCATATCTCCCAATTGCTCGGTTTTTAGAAGTGATATACAGCATAGCTTTCCTTTACTTTCCCAACCAACAATAGCCAGTTTGTCTCCTGCCTTTATATTCGCCTTTTCTCTAATCTCTTTTGGGAGAACCATCTGTCCCCGCTCATCAATACTCACCACAGATTCAACACGGCAACAGCTTCCCTCGGACATACAATAAATATTAGAACTTTCTTCATTCATAAGAACCTCCTGTTTATTCAGTATAATCAGAGAATACAGAAAAGTCAAGCTATTTTGAAAATACTAATAGATATAATCGATTACAATGATTCTTCTCTCTCAAAGATTAATATTTAATAAATTACGCAAACTTAAAATTAGTTTGTGGGACCTCGTTTTTGTGGAACTTCGTTATTGAATTATTTATTAAAAAATACTTGACATAAAATTAATATCAATATAATTTTTTTACTAATATTATTAATTTAGTAGTAGTGCATTTTTGATTTAAATATAATTTTCAAAACGAAAGAGTAACTGCCTATGTTGAGACTTTCTACCAAAGGACGATACGCTTCAAGGTTGATGCTTGAACTTGCCCTTAACTATGGTAAGGGACCTATTTTGCTAAAGGACATTGCCAAAAGCCAGGAAATATCTGAAGGGTATTTAGAGCATATCCTACCATCACTCAAGTCAGCAGGACTTGTTAACTCAAGCCGTGGTGCCCATGGAGGCTATATATTAGCACGAGCTCCTTCAGAGATAACTCTTGGAGAGGTAGTCCAAGCTGTAGAGGGAATCATAGCTATTGTAGAGTGCGTCACAGCACCCGAAGTCTGTCATAGAGTAGATTTTTGCGTAACACGGGATATATGGGATGAGATGAGTGAGAAGATAATGCAAATACTGGACTCCACCACTTTACAGGATATGGTCAACCGACAGATGCAAAAGAAGCCACCGCAAGCATTAATGTACAACATATAAACTTTTTGCAATAAAAAAACAGATTTTAAAGGGATGCATCCTCAGATCAATATGGAATCTTTAAAAACTCAGATGTATGAAGAGATGAGTGAATAGATATGAGATAAGTTCTTATTAAAAAAATTCGCCACCTCTCGTTCTTTATAACTCTATAGGATGAGAGGTATTTTTTTAGGGATAATAGATTAATTACAGTAAAACAAGGAGGATAAAATGGCAGGAATAGCCAGCGATATTACCGATCTTATAGGAAACACCCCTCTTGTTAGATTAAATAGAATCACTTCAGGGATAGAAGCTACTGTTGTAGCTAAGTTAGAATTTTACAATCCGCTTTCCAGCGTCAAAGACAGAATTGGAGTAAGTATGATTAATGCTGCTGAGAAGGATGGATTTATCAAGAACGATACCATTATCCTTGAACCCACCAGTGGCAATACTGGGATTGCCCTTGCCTTTGTATGCGCTGCTAAGGGTTATAAACTTGTCCTTACCATGCCTGATACAATGAGTATTGAGCGTAGAAGCTTACTTGAGGCATTTGGAGCAGAGTTGATCCTGACTCCTGGTAAGAAAGGGATGAAAGGGGCAGTTAAAAAGGCTGAGGAATTGGCAAAAGATGATCCTCGATTTTTTATCCCTCAGCAATTCAAGAATCCGGCAAACCCTGAAATTCACCGCAAAACTACTGCAGAAGAAATTTGGAGGGATACTGAAGGCAAGGTGGATATCTTAGTTGCTGGTGTGGGTACTGGAGGAACAATTACCGGTGTATCAGAAGTAATTAAGAAAAGAAAGCCAGACTTTCGTGCTATTGCCGTTGAACCTGAGGCTTCACCGGTCCTTTCTGGTGGAGAGCCGGGGACACATAAGATTCAAGGTATTGGAGCAGGTTTTGTACCCGATGTTCTAAGGATGGATCTGGTGGATGAGGTAATTCAGGTAAGTAATGAAGATGCTGCCGAGACCGCAAGAAGATTAGTTAAAGAGGAGGGATTATTTGTTGGTATTTCCTCTGGTGCTGCAGCCTGGGCAGCAATCAAGGTAGGTGAAAGAAAAGCAAATAGGAATAAACTCATTGTTGTAGTTTTACCTGATACAGGAGAAAGGTACCTTTCTACAGAACTGTTTAAGGGAAATTAGGCTTTGAAGATTTGAAAGGCAGGTGATGGTGATTGCTATGGATCATGGGAGAGCCCTTAATGCGGTTTTCTCACAAGGTGAATAACATATAAACTAATTGTGATATGTTAATACATTACAGCGTCCTGTATCAAATGGCATCTAGAGTGAGAAAAGCGCTAAAACCCCCTATGTAATATTTAAAGTATTTTTTGAGAAATGGGGGTTAATGGGCAGATGTCGAATAAATAGTGAGAAAAGAATAAATATTAATCAGGAGAGCTAATATGGCAAAGACGATTCGGGAGATTAATGATAAAATCAAAAAAGGCAAGGCAGTAGTAATTACTGCTGAGGAGATAATAGAGATCGTTGAAAAGAAAGGAGTAAAGAGAGCAGCTCAGGAGGTAGATGTGGTTACCACTGCCACATTCGGTCCGATGTGTTCATCTGGAGCATATTTCAATATTGGACACGCAAAACCAAAGATAAAGCTCGGAGGAGGCAGAGCATACCTCAATGACGTCCCTGTTTATGCGGGTTTTGCTGCTGTAGATATCTATATTGGAGCTACTGCCCTACCCGATGATGACCCTAGAAACAATGTCTTTCCAGGGGAGTTCAAATACGGTGGTGGCCATGTTATCGAAGATCTGGTAGGTGGTAAGGATCTTAAGCTGAAAGCTACTGCTTATGGCACCGATTGTTATCCAAGGAAGAAGTTAGAAACCTGGCTCAACATCAAGGATGTGAATGAGGCGGTGCTCTTTAATCCAAGAAATGTCTACCAGAACTACAATGTAGCAGTGAATCTTTCTGGTAAAACAATCTATACCTATATGGGGGTGCTTAAGCCAAAATTAGGAAATGCCAACTACTGCAGTGCAGGACAGCTTTCACCACTTTTGAATGATCCATTATATAAGACAATTGGAGTTGGTACAAGGATATTCTTGGGTGGTGGTATTGGTTACGTAGTCTGGCAGGGGACACAGCATAATCCTGTAGTTAAACGTAAGGATAATGATGTTCCCCAGGCTCCGGCAGGTACTCTTGCAGTTCTGGGAGATTTAAAACAGATGAAGCCAGAGTGGCTTGCTGGCACAACTATGCAGGGCTATGGAGTAACACTTACAGTAGGTATTGGTATCCCAATCCCCATCCTCAATGAAGAGATATGCCAATATACAACAGTAAAAGACGAGGATATATGGACGCAGATAGTTGATTACGGCGATGCCTATCCTCAAGGGAAAAAAGAGAGCCTTGGCGAAGTAAGCTATGCTAAGCTTACAAGTGGCACAATTTCAATCCACGGCAAAGATGTCCCTACAGGAAACCTATCCAGCTACCCAAAGGCAGTTGAGATAGCTAATATGCTAAAGGGATGGATTAATAAAGGTAATTTCCTTTTGAGTGAGCCTGTAGCTTATCTGCCTGGTCCAGAGACTGGTTATACCTTCAAGCCACTGAAGGAAAGAACGATTGAAACGTAAGAGGAAAAATGGAGGGCGTAGGTTGCTCTACGCCTCTCCTTTACTCAATTATCGGAGGTATCTAGATGGTTTCGAAACGGATAGTTCTTCACTTTCCTCACAGGCTTGTGAATCAGCCAGTGGTATGCAAGCTGGTTAAGGATTACTATCTTGAGTTAAATATCCTAAAGGCTTACGTTACTCCCTGGGAAGAAGGCCTGATGGTTCTGGAATTGAGTGGGGATGAGAATAATTATAAACAGGGCATCCACTATTTAACAGAGGCTGGAATAAAGGTACAACCTCTGTCCCAGGATATTATCCGCAATGAAAAAAAGTGTACCGATTGTGGAGTGTGTGTTCCTATTTGCCCTTCAGGTGCATTAATGATAGAGACTTTGACAAGAAAAGTACATTTCAATGGCAATAAATGTATTGCCTGTGAGCTATGTATAAAAGCATGCCCACTTCGAGCGATGGAAGTAAATTTTTAATGGCTAGAAAAGATGTTTAAAAGATTAAAAGAAGATATTAAAACTGTATTTGCAAGAGATCCAGCTGCAAGAAGTAAACCGGATGTGATCTTCCTCTATCCAGGATTGCAAGCTATCTGGCTACACAGAATAGCCAGCTTTTTATGGAAGCATAAGTTGTTCTTTTCAGGAAGACTTATTTCTCATGTTAGTCGCTGGGTAACAGGAATTGAGATTCACCCGGGAGCAAAGATAGGCAGACGTTTCTTTATTGATCATGGAATGGGTGTAGTAATTGGGGAAACTGCTGAAATCGGCAATGATGTATTAATCTATCAGGGTGTAGTTTTGGGGGGTACGACTTTAGAGAAGAAGAAGCGCCATCCTACACTGGAAAATAATGTGGTTGTAGGAGCAGGTGCAATACTCTTAGGAGCAATAAATATTGGTAATGGAGCAAGAATCGGAGCAGGAAGCGTGGTTATTAATGATGTTCCGGCAGGGTCTACTGTTGTTGGAGTTCCTGGAAGAATTGGTATGGGATTTTCAGCAAAAGAGATCGAAGTTTTAGAACATAGCAGACTTCCTGATCCAATAGCTGATGCTGTTCGGATTATTGTAAAAAAACAGGACGAACTTGAAAAAAGAATTAATGAGCTGGAGACACTGGAAGGTGTAACTGTACAAATAGATCAATATCTTGAAAAGAAAAGAGAAATCATAGAAGGAATTCCATCATTATCAGGAGACTTCATCGAAGGTGCAGGTATTTGAAAAAGCATTATTAATTTCTCCCTACCTTGATATTACAAAAATGTTTAATTATCTTAATACATCATCTATTCCGCATTTGTCTGCAAAATGAGGAACCATGACAGAAGAAAATCCTTCATTTCTAAAATCCTGGTTGATCGCCATCAGGCCCTTTGCTCTACCTGCATCTACAATGCCAGTGATCTTTGGTACTGTAATGGCTGTAACGATTGGAAAAGCAAGCTTTAATCTTACTCTATTCCTTCTTGCCTTTTTTTCGATGATTATCCTCCATTCTGGAGCCAACATGCTCAATGATGTAAACGATTTCCATAAAGGTCTTGACAAGGAACCTACTCCAGTAAGTGGAGCGATCGTACGTGGCTATATTAGTGTCCGTTCCGGCCTCATCGGGTCAATAACTCTCCTTGCAGTTGGTGCTATACTCGGTTCGATCATTGTGTACTACATTGGCATACCAATTCTTATCATTGGCTTTATCGGGGTTTCTTGTGGTGTCCTCTATACCGTTGGCCCTTTCGCCCTGAAGTACAACGCTCTTGGAGATCTTGCTGTTTTTCTTGACTTCGGAACTCTTGGCGCATTAGGAGCCTGGACAGTCCAGACTGGAAAACTTTCCTGGATTCCAGCGGTATGGACAATCCCTATGTCTATGCTGGTTGTGGCAATCTTGCATGCTAACAACTGGCGTGACATCGAGGGTGATAGGCGAAGTAATATCACTACATTTGCTTCCCTCCTTGGTGATAAGGGATCTATGATCTACTATGGCTTTCTGACTTTCGGTGCCTTTGCTGTTCTTTTTTTGTTGATTATTCTCACCCGTATCGTGCGTATATTCAAACCTGAAATGCCATTCACTTTCTTAATCACCCTTGTTGCACTTCCCCTAGCAGTAAAACTAATGCGTCTGGGAATTAAGCGTTCAACTAATTTCATTACCTTAGATGCTGGGACATCAAAACTTAATCTACTATTCGGATTGCTTTGCACAGGTGCACTTGTGATAAATGTTCTTATATCAAAATATAGGTTTTTTTGATATTTCAGGGAATATGGATAGGCCAAGTAATCTATTGATTTTTAATATAACATTTCTTACTGTTGTTATCTTTATTCCTAATAATGATTTAATATATTAATTGACTATTAATAATATATCTTTTATAATTTTTATATTATAACAAATCAAATATGATTTCATGCTATTCTCAAATAAGGAATAAAAGGAAGGCTTAGTGATTGCTTTTAAGAACCTAAAAGATATTTTGGATATCACTATTAAATGGGAGAATAAATTAAAGGACTTTTATGATGTTTCAGAACTAGCACTCAGGAATATAGAATCTAAAGAGGTAGTCACCACTTTGAGACAGAACCATGTAAAAAATCTTGAAATATTAAAAAATATCAATGTTTCCAATTATGGTAAAACTGAGTGGGTGAGGTATGCTCCTGATTATAAGGAAGAGGAATTAATTCCTATTCGAAAGATTACAAGGGATTCAAACCCGGAGCAAATCTTTACTCAAATTCTCGAGTATGAGATAAAACTGAGAGAGTTCTACTCTTCAATCCTCAACAACCTAGTCACAAGAAAGCAAAAGGAACTCTTTGATTCATTGGTAAAATTTAAGGATGAGCAAATCTTTGGAATTAAAAAATTAATGAATAGCTAAGATATGAAAAGGTAAGTGCCGCTATTATCAAAAATCGAGTCACCAGAGTACACGGATTTAAATAAGGTCATCGGGTGGTTTATTACGCTCAGATGGATTGCCTGTCTTGGTGTCTTCATTACCATTCTTACAGTACATTATAAGTTTCAGTATGAACTCCCATACAAGATCCTCTATCTATTGAATGGAATACTGTTCCTGCTCAATTTAATATTCACTATTTATTATTTTTTTATTAAACTTCGCAACCTTTCCCGCAGTGAAATGAGTATCTTCTTTAATATCCAGGTATGGTGTGACTACACGTTTCTATTTCTCCTTATCTATTTCACAGGTTTTCTGGAAAATCCCTTCATGTATTATTTTGTCTTTCATGTTATGTTAACTTCTTTGATATTTTCATTGGCTATAGTCTTCTCGTATGTTGGTATTCTTATTTCGATCTTCATTATGGTAGCTTTCGCTGAATATTACCACCTTATCCCTCACTTTTATTTAAAGATAAGCAGCTCTTCAACCTATTTTGATCTTATCTTCATTAGGGCTATAGGCTTGTGTACTACATTGATCATTTCATCATATCTCATTACCAGTATTAAAAAACGTATTGAAGAGAGAGGTAAGAAAGTTGAAGTTGAACTTAATCATTATAAGAGTCTCGATAAAATTAAATCAAATTTTATTTTACAGGTAACCCATGAATTACGTGGACCCCTGGCAGCCCTTAAGGGATATCATGAAATGATCTTAAAGGGAATTACAGGGGAAACGAATAATAAGACAAAGGATACCATCAAAAAGGCAGATCGTCGAACAGAAAACCTTCTGATTATTATAGATGAAATGATTGATTATTCCTATATGAAATCAGAAGAAGAGGTAAGATTCGCTAAAAGCGAAGTCCGGATGAGATCTGTTATTGATTACAATCTTGATCTATTTTTGAATCAGGCAAAAGAAAAAGATATTCGTTTAGTTTCGAACTGTTCAAAGGATCTGATCATTTGGTCAAATAGAGACCTATTAAATATCATCTTAAACAATTTGATATCTAATGCCATAAAGTACTCACTAAAAGGAAAGACTGTCACGGTGAATGCTGAGGAGGATAATGAACAGATATATCTTTTAATAAAGGATAGGGGAATTGGAATTAAACCTGATGAACTTAACAAAATATTCGAAGATTTTTATAGATCTCGAAAAGCTCGTGAAATAGAAAGAGATGGCACTGGTTTAGGTTTATCGATTGTGAAAAAGGCTGTTGAATCATTGAATGGAAAAATTACCGTTTATTCAGAAGAACAAAAAGGTACAACATTTCATATATATTTACCTAAATCAATTCCTGAAAAAACTACTAATGGAGGAAATAATGGGCAATAAAAGAATTCTAATTATTGATGATGATCAGGATATCTTGGAAACCATGGGAGCTCTTCTGGATTATGAAGGATATGAGGTTCATTCCGCAGATTCTGTTGAAAGTGGAATTGAAAAGATTGCAGAGGTTTCACCTGCTATTATACTGCTTGACATAATGTTTCCAGAGAAAAAAACCCGTGGTTTTGAAGCAGCAGGTGAAATTAAAGAAAAGCATCCTAAGATACCGATTTTTGTTATCACTGCTATCAATAGAGAATATGCATTCGATTTCACAAAAGAGGATATTAAGGCGGAAGAGTTCCTAAACAAACCGGTTGATATAAACAAGTTAGTTAAATTGATTAGAAAGTACAGTTAGTACGGATTTCTCACAAATTGAAAAACAGACTATTTTATTAATTATATAGCAATACATTATATTATTAAGCACAGAATGCAATTGGGTGCGAGAAAATCGCTAAAACTCCGAAGGGGGTTATGCCCAAAGGGGAGACAACCCGTTGTTTGATGTAATTACAGATATTTGTGAGAAATGCGGTTTAGGATTGTATTACAATACTCACCTTTCAATCTTATCATAAAAAAATAAGGGTGAATAACGAGTTTTCATCAATTGTTATATCCTGATGGATAGTTTCCTGGGCTTCTACAATTACAACTCTCTAGAATCTAGCCGCAATGCGCTCGGGTAATTCTCTATTAGAGATTTTTTAGCCTTTTTCCTATTTGCAATCCGGCAGCTTGCATAACCTTAAGCGGCATTGGATCAGCTGGCAAATCTAGCTCATCTTTCTCACAAACAGTAGAATTGTTAACCCTCTCTATTTTTGGACGGAGTTTTAATAACTCCTTTTGCAATTCTTGTAATGACCTGGTTTCAACCAACTGATCTATATATTTCATTAACTCGATAGCCAGAAGTATGCGTTCCTCAGTTATCATGGCCTGTTCCTGTTTAATATGACCGTATTCTGCTTTGAGCCGATTGAGTTTTAATGCCGCCTGATAAGTACATTCAACCAGTTCCGCACGGCTTATCCATCGTGTTTCATAACTCAATATGTATTTCCAACTAGGCGCAAGTAAAGCATTTCTATGATCCTCCAGTGTGTGACAATATTTTTTATATCCGTACATTTTAGGCTTTTCATATGCTAGACTGCAGGGATCAAGAAAAGGAGCAAGGGGGGAGATAAAAAACTTAAGTCGCTCGTCTCCATTAAATTGGCGTGAGAGCTGACTACAATAATCAATACTACCGATAACTGACTTTGGTGTCTGGCCTGGTAGTCCTGACATGAAAAAAACGTCCATACGCTTGCAACCAGCAGCCAGGATGTGTTCAATGGAAGTCCTGATAGCATTATCAGAAAACGGTTTCCCTGAATACCTCTGCACAACCTCATCATGAGATTCTGGTGATATCTGTATAATAAAGTGCTTAATAGCAGCTGCAACTTCTTCCATAAAACTCCGATCCACAGGCCAAAAGAACTCTAGAATCACCTGATTATCAATACCCTGAATTGTATTTAATAATCGGTAGGCATAATCCATACCAGCCTGTCTTATATCTCCTAGTATAAACATAGGACCCCTGCTGATCTGACTTATCTTCCTTAGATCGAGAGCGACAACTTCAGGACTTCTATAAGCCGGTTTACTGCGGTTAAAGAAATGACCTGACGAGTAAGCAGATCCTCCACAGACAGTGCAATTACATGTGCAACCACGGCAGGTAAGAGCTACTGTGATTGGATATTTAAGCCATTTGGCAAAAGGGAGGTTGTTCAATAAATTTAAGTCTCGAATTACTGCATTGACCATGAAATTATAGTCAATTAATACTCCGTCCAAATCAACCGGGACATAACTAAATGGATTAACTTGGGAGATTCCATTTGCATCTTTCCAGGTTAAATTAGGAATTCTCTTAAGATCACGAGGCTTAGCTCCTGAGTCTATACATTCAATAAGTTGACGTAATGGCTCTTCAGTTGAATCGCCACGCAGTACAAAATCAACTGAATAATTTGTTATGATCTCTTCATGAAAGTATGAAGAGGAGAATCCACCCACAATAACTGGAATCTGTGGGTGAATCTTTTTAATTAACTGTGCTATTTCTAGAGCACCGTGTGCATGGGGCAGCCAGTGCAGATCAATTCCAAAAGCTACTGGATTTAGTGTGGAGAGTAATTTTTCAGCTTCAAACTCTGGGTCAAGAAGCATCCTAACGGCAAGATTAATAATGCGTGTGCGGTGACCATGTCGCTCAAGGTACTCAGCAATTGAGGCAAAACCTATTGGATACATATCAAAAACTGGGTTTGAAGGTATTAAATCACTAATCGGACCCCAAAGTGTTATGCGTTTACGAAAATCATAGACACTCGGAGCATGCAGAAGGATTATCTTCTCTTTAGACATTAATTCCTTATCCTGCCATTATTTTCTGAAAGATTGTAGGTGCTTGTTCATTATATAGAAGAGCATATGTTACAGCTAATTGATCATCTTTTTTCTTCCTGATTCGTCTTTGTTCTGGATACAACATAATCACTTGCATCTGTAAGCTTTCTTTTAACAGGGCTTTCTTTCAATACATTTATATCAACTTTTGCCCTATTAGCGTATTTTTTAGCTTTTTCAATCATATCAACTTCAGAAGTAAATATAGAGTCATTATCTAAATAATCATCAACAATTTGGAAAGCCAGTCCAAGATTGAATCCATAATTTGCCAGTGCTAGAGAAACTTTTTCATCCGCCCCATTCAACATACCGCCACTCTGGCAGGAGGCAGCAAAAAGAGAAGCGGTTTTGTACTCTATAACTTCAAGATACTCATAGAGAGATGGATTTTCTTCATACTTCCTTATTTTATGTTCATATATTTCTCCAAAACACATCTTTTTTGCCGTATCGCAGAAGATTTGTAAAATACTATCATGCTGTGCAAAATCAATAGTCTGTAAACTGATTAATATGGAAAAGAACTGAGACCAAAGGATATCCCCAACCATAACTGCTGTCTGATTATCAAATTGTTTATTAAGCGTTAGTTGATCTCTGCGATGTATTGATTCATCGATTATATCATCATGAATAAGAGAGGCGGAATGGATGAACTCAACTGCTGTTGCCAGCTTTATGATTTGCTGGTTGTTTGATGTCTCTAAATTATTTACAGCTTTCGCTGATAGTAAAACTAGAGCAGGACGTAGAACTTTACCGGGAACATTGAAGATATGGCTGATAATCTGTTTCACAAATTTCTGATTTTTTGAACTCTGTCCTTTGATAATCAAATTCATCTGCTTTTTTAATTCTTTTTCAACGTTAAATAACTCTCTTGAAATTGGTTGATAGATCTCTTTTAGGTCCATTCGTTAATCCTCATATTTCTTATTTGTCGAGTTCGGCCAGTTTACCCATTTACTGGTTTTCATCTTTAATAATTTCTTCACTTTATCCACTAAATCTTCTGGTTGTGCAGGTTTATCAATAAAGTCATCAACTGGAAGATATTCACCATCTTTCTCTGGGGAAAATCCAAAAGTAGGATAGCGTATATTTACTGCTGTCACCATCAATATCGGTATCGGTGCAAGCACCTGATCTTGTTTTATTTTAAGTGCATATTCGAATCCTTGAGTCCTTTCCTTTTCACCAAACATTACATCAAGAATAATTAGATTAGGTTTTTCCTTTTTTGCAATTTTTACTCCATCCTCTGGGTCAGTAACTGATAGAATTTGGTATTGTTCTGCCTCTAAGGTAACTTTCATTGCCTCAATCAAATCAGTATCATCTTCGATGATAAGAATTTTTTCTTTTTTACTCATGTCGATTTTCCTCCTTATCAAATATCTTTATTCTCCCAGGTGTTCATGATTCGGAAGTACCAATTTTTTTTGGCAGTGTAAAAACAAAAGTACTTCCTTTACCTACTTCGCTTTCTATATATATCTTACCTCCATGTAATTCGAAAATATGTTTAACTATAGCCAATCCAAGCCCTGTTCCATCCTGTTCAATAGCTTTTGCATTTTTTGCCCTGTAAAAATCATCAAAAACATGCGGCAAATCCTCTTTTTGTATCCCTATACCTGTATCTATTATAGAGACTTGAATAAGTCCAAAAATTTTCGACTCGTTGAACCTTATCGTAATTTCTCCTCCTTTCGGAGTATATCTTAAGGCATTTATTATGAGATTATCAAACAGTTCCTCCATCATATACTCATCTGCATAGATTAAAGAATCACCTACAGAGTTTTTGACTGTTAGAGTAAGATCTTTTTTTTCCATTAATGGATTTAGTCTCTCTACTATATTTTTTATTAATATAGATAGTTGTAGATCTTTCTTATCAATTTTATTAGCCGCTCTCATTCGGGAAAGATTCAAAAGTTCCTTGACAAAATTTATTAGCTTACGACTCCTCTGTTCAGCTCTCGTAATCATCTCTCTCGATTTTCCAGATATTGAGCCCGTTAATCCATTTAAAACAACTTTCAGACAATTTTGTATAGTTGATAGTGAAGCTTGTATATCATGAGATACAGTTTGGACATATTTTGATTTTAATCTATCCTGTTCTTCCAGTTTCTCATTTGCTTTTTCTAATTCAACCTCTCCTTCTCTTAATTCATTTACAATTGAAGTTGCAAAATAAACAGTTATGTAAAGTGTGGAGACAAATATAATAAATGTACTCGCAAAATATTTATAATCCAAAAGGCAGCGTTCCTCTGAAATAAAAATACCAAGGTGATAATGATTGAGGAACCCTGCATATTCACCCACGTTAACAAATCCAAGAAGAAATATAGCAAGGGTAGCCTGAAGGTATGCTGCTCTGTCTGATAAAATGATACTTGCTATTACCATATGGAATATAAAATAAAAGCTCAAAGGATTTTCTGGACCTCCAGAAAGATGGATAAAATATGTGAGCATAATTAAGTCCAGAGAAATCTGCGCATTTGCTAGATAATGTGCCCTTTTAAATAATCGAGATATATCCTGCTGCTTGTTGAGTCTTCGGTTAAAGCAATAAAAAACATAATTGTAAAAAAACAATATAGCATTACCTAGATATAAATAAAAAAATGAGAGTTCAAAACTTAAAAGGTACTTCGATACTGTGATAATAATTAATACACCAGTAGCAGCAAACCACCGTAGGCTTATGAGCCATTCTATTCTATGAATAAGATCTTTTTCTTTCACTATTGGTTCTATATTATTCATTGGACTTATTGAATTCTTTGCTATTCATCTTAAGCTTTTATTTACATCACTCCTATTCTTCCTCCTCTACTGTTATTGTGTTCGTTGGGCAAAGATAAGTACAGGCTCCACATCCAATACAGGTTTCAGATATACGATTAAATGGTGTCGATACTTTTCTTTTTGTTCCCCTGTAGATAAGGTTTAAGGCATGCCTTTGGGTGACTTCAGCACAAACACGTACACATAGACCACACAGGATACATTTTGTGTGCTCAGGATTTGGTGCATTGTGGAGCAGGTAGTTCCCGACGATATCCAGTTTCGTCTCATTAGAAGAGGAAATCCCATATTCAGCCGCTAAACTACTTATTTCAGCGGACTCTGGACACCTTGCTAGAAGGAGTTCAATCACAAACCTTCTACCTTCCAATACTCTTTCAGATTTTGTATTAACAATCAAACCCTCTTCTAATGGATATGTACAGGATGAAACAAGCTTAGACCGTCCACCCAATTGTGGGTTTGTAATTTCCACAAGACATATTCGGCAGCCACCGTATGGCTTAAGATACGAATTGTAACAGAGAGTCGGAATAGTAATATTAAATTTCTTTGCAGCTTCTAGCACTGTTGTATTTTCTAGCACTTCACACTCTATATTATCAATTGTGAATTTAACCATTATTCATACCTCACTGCATCAAATCTACAAACATCAAAACACATACCACATTTAATACATTTTTCCTGTATTATTGAGTGCAGCTTCTTCGGCTCTCCAGTAATTGCCTGTGCTGGACAGTTTTTGAAACACAAATAACAGCCGTTACATTTTTCTTCTAGAATATAGAATTGAATTAAGGATTTACAGACCCTGGCAGGACACTTCCTATCGCGTATATGTGCTTCATATTCATGTCGAAAGTATCTGATTGTCGTAAGAACTGGATTAGGTGCAGTATTTCCAAGTCCGCATATAGCAGTCTCTTTAATTAAGTTACCCATTTTTTCAAGTAGCTCAATATCGCCCTCTCTTCCTTTCCCCTGTGTTATATCTTCTAATATGTTAAGCATATGTCTCGTTCCTTCTCGACATGGAGGGCATTTTCCGCAGGACTCATCTTGAGTAAATGACAGAAAATATCGTGCAACTTCTACCATGCAGGTCTCTTCATCCATGATAATCAAACCACCTGATCCCATTATAGCCCCCGCATCAGTCAAGGACTCATAATCAATAGGTGTATCCAATAGAGACTCTGGGATACATCCTCCAGAGGGTCCACCGATCTGAACTGCCTTAAAATTCTTATTACCCAAGATACCACCACCGATATCAAAGACAACTTCCTTCATGGTAATTCCCATTGGTACTTCCACAAGGCCAGTATTCTTCAATTTGCCTACGATAGAAAATACTTTCGTTCCCTTACTTGTCTCAGTTCCTATACTTGCATACCATTTTGCTCCTCGATTTATTATGTGTGGGATATTAGCCCAGGTTTCTACATTGTTGATATTCGTTGGTTTGTTGTTATATCCAGATTGTGCAGGGAATGGTGGCCTTGTTCTTGGTTCGGGGTTATTACCCTCCAGAGAATTGACTAGAGAAGTTTCTTCACCACATACGAATGCCCCCGCTCCTCTATTTACTGAAATATCAAAACTAAAACTGGTACCAAAGATATCCCTCCCTAGGAGGCCGTATTCTCGTGCCTTATCTATAGCATGAATTAATCTCTTTAATGCTAGAGGATACTCATTTCTTATATATACAAAACCGTGAGATGCTCCAATAGCATAAGCACCAATTATCATCCCTTCCAGTACAGCATGAGGATCAGATTCAATGATAGACCTATCCATAAATGCTCCTGGGTCACCTTCATCTCCGTTACAAATTATATATTTCTCTTTTCCCGATGCTTTTCGGGCAAACTCCCACTTTTTACCAGTAGGAAAGCCTGCCCCTCCCCTTCCACGCAAACCTGAATCCTTAATTTCTTTTATTGTCTCTTTGGGAGTCATAGAGGTAAGTACCTTTGCTAGTGCTTTATAGCCATCCCTTCCAATGTACTCATCGATATTCTCAGGATCCAACAATCCTCGATTTTTCAGAGCAATTAATCGCTGCTTTTTAAAGAATTTAATATCACTCATTTTGGGAACCGGTGTTCTCTTTTCTGGGGGTATAAACATTAACTCCTTTACTGGTCTCCCTTTCAAAAAATGCTCTTCTACAAGGTGAGGAATATCATCCACAGTAAGCATTTGATAAAAGATCCCTTCGGGATATACCACCATAATCGGTCCATTGGCACAAAAGCCATTACACCCTGTTAATACAACTCTAATTTCGTCCTCAAGGTTATGGTTTTCCAATTCTCTTTCAAGTGTTTCCTTTAAATTTAAAGATTTGTTCGAGACACATCCAGTACCAGCACAAACCATCAGATCTGTTCTATGTATTTTCATTCAACATACCCTCTGGCTTCATATTGTGTGAATATTCACTACCGAAATAAAGCCACCTCCATTTTAGTTAGTCTATAATTATTCTAAAAAGATTAATTTATTTATTTCTATACTTTTTCAAAAGTTTTTTTAATTTATTCTGATCCATTTTTCCATAGTATTCACCATCAATAACAACAAGGGGACCAAGGGCACAAGTACCAAGGCAATTTACAGTTTCGACTGTAAATTTACTGTCCTTTGTTGTCTGACCGGTTTTAATATTCAATTCTCGTTCTAAACTATCAACAAGCCTGGGGGCACCATTTACGTGACAGGCTGTTCCCATACATACACAGATGTAATGTTTTCCAACTGGTTCAAGCCTGAAGGATTTATAAAAGGTTGCTAGACTATACAGTTTGCTTAATGGAACCTGCAGCTCTTCGGCTACCCTTTGAATAATCTCTTCAGGTAAGTATCGGTACTCCTGATGTATATCCTGCATAAGTCCAACGATTGAACCACCCTCATCTTTGTATCTTTCTATAATCTGCTCTATTTTACCTGTATCCTCATTCAATTGTTATTCGCCACCTCCGATTTGTCTTAAATGTTTTATTCTTTATCATGTTCATTATAGTTTCTATAAAGTCAGGTATGTAAATATCAACATCATTTCTTACCTTTACCTGACAGGCAAGGCGGATATTATCCTGTTTTTCCTCCCGGCTCATGAAGATTTCTTCAGTAGGAAGTATCTCCCCTCCACCACTCAACAATTTTACTTTACAGTATCCACAGCTTCCTTTTCCTCCACAGGATGAGGAGACTTTAATCTTGTGTGCAGTCAAATAGGAGAGAAGAGAGTCTCCGCCCTGTACCTTAATTTCCCTTTTCCCATCTTCCTGGTTTATTGTAATTTTACACTCACCGTACGTAACAAGTAATCGATCGGCTATAGCTAGTAAAATCGTTATTACAAGTAGAATCAGATTTATTATTATTAAAGGTATAAAATTCATTGTATCTTAACCATCCCTGTGAAACCTAAAAAGGATAGAGCAATAATGCCCGCTATAACCATAATAATTCCTGCTCCTTTATATCCCTTTGGAATGTCACCAATTAATTTCAGTTTTTCATTGATAGCTGCAACCATCACAATTGCAAGCATCCAGCCAACTGCTGAGCCAATGGCAAAAAATATTGTCTGGATGAATGTGTATTCTCTCAATACCATAAAAAGAGAAATAGCAAGAACTGTACAATTTACAGTGATTAAAGGGAGAAATATCCCAAAAGCAGCCTGCAGGGCAGGAAAAAATCTCTCCATAATCATCTCTACTAGTTGAACGGATGCTGCAATTACAATAATAAATACGATATAATAAATAAGCTCACTGTTAGTGGGAACTAGTACAAGATGGTAGATAGGCCAGTTGACTGCAGCTGTAAGAGTAACAACAAAAATTACTGCAAATGCCATTCCAGTCGCTGTTTTTAAGTTTCGGGACAAGGATATAAAAGGGCACATCCCTAAAAGATAAGTAAGGGCAATATTATGAGTAAAAATTGCTGCTAAAAATATCGTTAATAAATAAATCACGAACAATGCACCTCTTTTCTCAGGATTCAATTTTAGCAATAGTTCTAGTTAACCATATAAATACACTCAAAAGGAAAAATGCTCCAGGAGCCATGGACATTACTACCCAGTTCGTCCAGCCTGCAGGCATAACCCTTATTCCTATTAAGGTTCCAAAACCAAGAACCTCACGTATTACGGCTATGCTCACCAGTGTATAGGTATATCCCATACCGTTAGAAAGAGCATCGAGGACCGAAAGTCGTACCTTATTCTGTATGTAAAAGGCCTCTGCCCTTCCCATTATGATACAATTGGTAATGATAAGACCTACATATGGTCCAATTGCTGTACTGATAGTAGGGAAAAAGGCCTTTAAAAATTTGTCAACTATAATAACAAATGTAGCAATGACTATCATAAATGTAATTATTCTTGCCCGCATCGGGATCATACTTCGTAGCAGTGATATAATTATCGCAGTAGCAACTAAAACAAAAGTGACACCCGCACTCATAGCAACAGCATTTTCAACCCGGTTTGACACTGCAAGTGCAGAACATATTCCAAGAACCATTGAAAATATTGGATGATCCCTCCATACTCCGTTCACCACTGTTTTATACCCATCTGTAGCTTTAAGCTTTTTAAAAATCATTCTTTTAATTCCTTTATAAAAGATATATACTTTTTTGATTGTTCATTTATTAAAGACTCAAATGCCTTGCCGCTCATAGTTGCACCAGTTATACCATCTACCTCATTCTGGGTTGTTGCTTTGCCAGGAGGAACTATTTTTATCTCTGGGTAAAGCTTTTTATTTTTAAATCTGTCTAAAAACTCCTTTTCTCCAATTCTTCCACCTAAGCCTGGTGTCTCTTCTTGATGTATTACGGTAATTGCTTTTATAGTCTCATAATCTTGTAGAATTCCAATAACAGCTTCAATTGGTCCCCATAATCCGGATCCTGAAATTTCGAATGCGATATCTCTATTTTTGGAAATATAAAAGTCTATTCCCTCTTTATTAGCTATTTCAATATTTCTAGAAAAAACATCTTCAACATCTTCTGTTGTATAGGGAATTTCCAATGTGTCTAAAACACTCTTTTTTATTATTACTATATTATTCCTCTCAATAATCGGTGCCGTAAAATTATCCACAGCTAAAAGTGCAGCAGTCAGGAAGCTCCCAAGAGCCAGAACAAAAACAACCATCAAGATTTTATCTTTCATTTTTTAATGGCCTGTATTTTATGGATATAACAATATGATCGATGAGAGGTGCAAATCCATTCATTAACACAATACTGAACATCACCCCTTCGGTGTAACCGGAAAAGGTCCTGATCAAGATTGTGAAAAAGCCGGCTGCAATTCCAAATATAATTTTCCCTGTTCTTGTATACGGTGATGTTACAGGATCGGTTGCCATAAACATCGCTCCAAACAGTAGACCGCCTGTTAAAAGTTGAAATATGGGGGGTGCAATTTTCATAGGTAACAGTCTATTTCCTATTAAAGAGAATAATAATACAGTGCCCAGGTAAGAAATTGGTACCCTCCAGTTGCTCACCCTGGTAAACATTAAAAAAAGTCCTCCAAGGATTATACCTATCCTGAAGGCTTCACCCATGCTCCCTGCAGAGGTCCCTAAAAGTAAGTTTAGGTAAGGAGTGACTTCACCCGTTGTTTTATATACTACCAGTGGGGTTGCTGATGTAATTCCATCAACAAATGGCACCCGCCATGATGTTGTCATTATTTCCGGAAAGGCAATGGTTATAAACAGCCTCCCAACAAGAGCTGGATTGAAAATATTTCTTCCCGTCCCTCCAAATATTTCCTTGCCAAAGATAACACCAAACATCACACCAACAGCAACAACCCAGAGTGGAACTGTTGGTGGAAGAACTAAAGGAAAAATGAGCCCTGTCACCAAGAACCCTTCTTCTATTTCTTTTTTACGTACCAGGGCAAAAAGAATTTCAACCAATCCACCTGCAATATAGGATACAATAATAACTTTTATTGCATGTAATCCGAAAAAATAAATTGCTGTAGCAGCGGAAGGAATAAGTGCTATTATTACAGCTGACATATATCTCTTAATATCAATATTATCCACTAAATGTGGAGCAGCTACAGTTACTCTCTCTGTGCCAAACAGAATCCCTTCCAGAGTATGCGTTATTGTTTTAAATCTCATGAGAAATTTCATCTTTATCAATTTGTCATACTTTATCTTTAAACTTTTCATCAACTTATTCCTTCAGGGCAAAATTCGAGTCCCAGTCTTTTATAAAAAAGAACCGATTTTGTAAAAAGTTATCTCTTTATAAAACAATGTAATAAAACTCCTATTTTGCCTTCAGACTAAACATTGAGTTAAAAATCAAATCCTCCCTTTTTAATCTCCTCGAGACCTTTAAGTTTAAAATTGGATAAAATAAACTCAGATTGATCCAGCCCCATTTCCATTAACTTTTCTTTTCCCTCTTTTATATATTTAGCTAACTGTATTTTTGAGGGACAGACATAGCTGCAAAGATTACAATCTATGCAGTGAAATATTCGAAAAGTTAATAAAGTTTCGTCAATAACATCATTTGCTACATTTCTATAAAGAAGATGGGGTATTATCCCGACAGGACATACTTCTTCACAGAAGTTACAGAATATACAGGGACGTTCTTCACCATGAATATTTGTATTTGACGTCTTTTTAAAATTAAGGAAAGAGGAAGCAAATGTAAGAGAGTACGAGTCTTTTACGAATCCAGGCTTCGCAAAAGCGATCATCTCACCGGTTTTTCTTTCGAAAAGAGTGACGATACTGCTAAATGTACGATCAATGGGAAGAGAGAAATCGGATATAGTCTCCCCTGTTAAAGGGCTATTTCTAATAAATCTGAACTCTCTGTCACTTCTTACTTTATCCTGAATTGCATCATTAATTAGAGTTCCCACCCTTACTCTAAGGAGCGTATTTTCAATGAATCCTGGACCACAGAGGGAAATTATTCTTTCTATGAGTGGTTTTCCATTGGCCACAGCTTCATAAATATGCTGTATTGTTTGCATGCTCAAAACTACTACACCAATATGTGCCGATAGATATCCGTAAGGAAAGCTTCTGTCCAGAATAGTAGGAATAATCACTTCATCTTTCCCCTGCGGATATTTAGGTTCAAGAGGATAGAGATCAACCCATTCAAAATCCATAACAAGACCATTTATCTGTTTAATCAGTTTCATCTGCTGCTTATTTAAAGCAACATGAACACGAGCATTGGGCATAATCTTTTTGATTATCTTTAAACCATCAACAAATTGGTGTAGTTTATAACCCTCGGATAGGAAGAAAGGTAAACTATAAACCTCTGAACCAAGATCATGAATAATTATGTGTTCCACATCCTTCGATGAAATAACAGAGCTTTTAAATCTAGTGGGGATGCCTGATCTATCAAGAGATGTTACTCCGGCTAAATAAAGCCTTTCCTCTATCTTTTGGGCAGAGAGTTTTTGCCATTCAAGTTTCAACTCCTCCAGAGATTTCCAGTCGGTAGTTCCATCTGATTTTATTACAATTACATTTGTTTCTCTTTTAAAAAAGGTTAATTTTTTTATTTCTTCTACAACACCATTAACAGTTGAATGAACAGGGCTTGATATAGAATCATCATCGATTCCTATAATCTGTCCAGCCTTTACAGATTCGCCTTCCTTTACAACAGAAGGCACTTCATTTCCAAATCCCTGTTTTAATGGGATTATAACTTTTTTCGGTACCTCGGTTTCAATGATCTTTTCCTTTGGCTCTCCTTCAAAATTCCTGAACCTGTAACCACCTGAAAACTTTCTATTTTTTACTATCATACTGGACGAACCTGACTATTAATAAGAAATATTTTCTTATTAAAATTATTATTAAAATATAATTAATAATTTTAGTAATGTAATAAAATAATTAATAATTTAACACTCAATTTTAAATTTTTTACTTAATTAATTGGATTTAAAATTATTTACTTCAATTGTGGAGTGTTTTCGCATTTCCAGTAAGTCCTACAAATGAAATCCTGATCAAGGATATTTAATCTTTTAACCAGATTAAAAACCCTCATACATTTTTATCCTGAAATTATAAATTAATATATTTCAAATGTCAAGTCTTCTGTCTGTAATTTAATAGCACAATTTATTAACAAAATAATAATCAATGAATGAAATTACTACAAGTCGAAAAGTCTACTTATTTTGATAATTATTATTTTTAATTGACATATCTAGGAGTTTTAGTTATTATAGTAAACGTATTTTTCTTATTAACTTAATAATAATCATATTATATTCAACTATTTAATTAATGAGGAGCCTAATATGAAAAAATTTTACAAGTTTATGCCTCTACTATTAATATTAATTCTTATTTTTACAGGGACCTTATTTATTACTATCGTGTGGGGAGCTGATGGAACACCTCTTATAGGGATAACAGCAGAGGATGAACATCCCAATGGCTGTGTGGATTGTCATAGGAAGGTAAATGAGGGAAGTGATTATCGTCTAAATGTAGAGCTTTCACACATAGAGAAGCACCCGAAGATCGAAAAGATCGTTGCTACTGTGCCTAATGATTGCCTTAAATGCCATAAGAAAGATACTGATGCTGGACCGCTCAACCTCATTATACACAAAAATCACTATGAAAATCCAAATGAGAATCACTTTGTATCATCATATAAAGGGAATTGCCTCCAGTGTCATTCACTAGATATGAATAGCTGGAAAATGGGTCTAAAATCAGGCCCTGCTAACTGGTAAAGTGTTTTATATTATCTTTCGCTAGAAGAGGTTTTTATTAACTCTTGATGCCATTTTTTTAAATCTTTATTAAATGGGCATTTGTTTTACTAGTCAATAGAGTGTTTAATGATGTGCTATTGAAACGAAAATGGGGGTATGAGTGAATTTCTGGAAAACAATATACAAATTCTTTAGATCTAATAAGCTTGCTATTGTATTAATACTATATCTAGCAATCACCTCCGCCCTCTCCACCCTTATTCCTCAAAATAAGGAGACTTCATTCTATTATCAAAACTATTCGAAATCACTTGCCTGGCTCATTACATCCACACACTTTTACAGGTTCTTCAGATCAGTACTATTTCTCTTTCCTGCTGCTATTTTTTCTCTCAGTTTACTGATCTGTACTATTGATAGATTATTTAAAAGGTTAAAAAGTGGAGCTAGAAAAAGATTCGGACCAGATATCATCCATATTGGGGTTCTTCTCCTTATATTCGGTGGTATAATAGGTTTTTACGGGAGAAAAGAGGCACTCCATTATCTTGGTGAAGGAGATTCAGTTCAGCTAACCGAAGGATATGTACTCTTTTTAAAATCCTTTGAATATCAGAAATATGAAGACGGTCGTCCTAAAGATTGGCTTTCGGAAGTAGATGTAAAGAAAAATGGGAATCTTATCAAGTCTTTCACCATAGAGGTAAACAAACCTCTTAAAATTGGTCGCCTGAAAGTTTTTCAAAGCTCCTATGCTCAAGACTATACTGCTGATATAAGTGATCTTACAGGAGATATTTATACTCTAAGGCCTGGCGATTATTATATATCTGAAGATTCAATAATTGTATTTCGAGGAATCGAGACTGGCTCTGAAAACGAATGGGATGCTAATAATAGCTGTTGTCCAACTTTTGGATTTGCAATATTTGAAGAGCTATCTGGTAGTACCGAAGGTTCAGGACATGCTGTAAAAGCTGTACATAGAATAGCAGTTTCTGAGAAAATCGATGATTACACTGTTGAAAAACTCTGTATCTGGAATCTCACTGGACTTCAGATTGTTGAAGATCGGAGTTTTTTGCCTGTAATAATTTCATTATCTCTGATTGGTTTTAGTGTATCTTTAACATTTATTCAAAAAATGGGGGATAAAAACCTATGATTTCAACAATTGCATTCATTCTTCTTATACTCTCTCTTGTAATCCAGATCATATTTCTGATGAAAAAAAGTGGTACACCGGATCCTATTTCACATTTTTCCCTACTGGCATCATCCCTGCTTCTATTCGCAAACACCATAGTGAGGAGCATTAAAATTAACTTTATTGCCCTCACGAACACCTTTGAATCACTGCTATTCTTGTCTGGAGCTATTGCACTTGTTTTATTTATATACCGGATAAAGAATAGGGAGAAAGCAATTCCTTTTATGCTCTTTGGAGGTACAATAACTGCCATAATCCTACTGGCTATTGCATCATCTCCCATTCTTTCTAAAGAGATTCTACCACCGATCCCTGCCCTCCAATCCTACTGGCTCGTTTTGCATGTTTCTTTTGCATTTATTGGAGAGGCATTTTTTGCCTTTGCTTTTGTGGCAGCTATCTACTACCTCATTATTCGTAATGAAGAGAAAATGAAAAATACCGACAGAATTATTTATACTTCAATAGCTATTGGGTATCCGATTTTTACCGCAGGTGGTTTAATATTTGGGGCTATCTGGGCGCAATATGCATGGGGACGTTACTGGTCGTGGGATCCAAAAGAGACATGGTCCCTTATCACCTGGTTTATTTATACTGGCTACCTGCACACACGTTTTGTAAAAAAGTGGCGCGGAAAAATGACGGCAATCCTTTCTATTGTGGGGTTTGTTTTCACAATGTTTACCTTTTTTGGTGTAAACTATCTATTATCAGGGCTTCATAGCTATGGTTAAATCTTGATATTTTTTTGTAAATCGATTGCTTAAGATATCAAATAATTTAAAATAACATTTTTTAAAAAAAATATTTTTATGCTTGACAAAAGTTAAATTTTATGTATAATTAAAATGGTTGTTAAATTTTTATCAAAATAACCATTTATTTTTTTATGTAAATAATACCAATAAGATATTATTAGTTTTATAATTTAAAATATTAATTTTATTAAATAACTCAAAAATTATTTACCGGCATAGAGTTTTTATTTGAAATAATTCTAAAATGAGGGGTAATAAATGTTCTGGAAAGAAAGTAAAGGGTTAAAACAACTTCCTAAAAGTTCACGTATTGCTTTATCTGCCTTTCTAATTCTCACCGGTATCTCTTACATCTTCGGTTTCCTTAATATCTATTTTACCTATAGTCCTATTGATAAAGAAAAGGGCCTTTCTATAACTGATATCAGAATTGCATACTATGGAGCACGCGAAGGAACAAAACTCGAAAAATCCATTGATGGTAATATGAAGGAGTACTTTGCAAGTGATGAGGAGTACAACAGTGTAAAGAGCTGGATAAGTGCCGGTGCTAAGGAGAAAGAGTTTTCACCTGTTAAAGGAATCTTTAAAAATTCCTGTATTGACTGCCATTCATCGGATGCAAAGGTAGGCGGAGTTTTACTTGAGTCCTACGAAGACACAAAACCATACCTTAAAGAGGACACTGGAAAGTCTGTTCCAAGACTTATATCCTTAAGCCATACTCATCTTTTTAGTATAGTTACTGTTCTTTTCTTACTCTCATTCGTATTCTCATTTACACTATTTTCAGAAAAACTCAAACAGATTATCTTCGGGCTCGCATACTTTGCAGCAGCTTTTGATATAGGCTCATGGTGGCTTGCAAAATCTTCTGGAGCGTTGGCTCCTCTGGTTACTATAGCCGGTTCTCTTGTAGGTATCTCATTTATTATACTTGTCTTGCTCCCACTTTACGAGATGTGGATAAAAAAGAGAACTTGATAAAATATTAGAGCACTTTAAGTAATTTCTGTCTGTGGATTTTTGAGTCAATTAATAACGCTTTATATACAATTGCTCATTTTATAAAATAACCTGCAGAATTAAATTTTACACTTCATCTAATTAACCTGGAAGGAGGTTTCCAAATGAAGAAAAAAAGATTAATGCTGTTTGTAATTTTATCCCTTTTTATATCTTTCAATTATTCGGCTTTATTTGCAGGAGGGGAGGCAGTGAAAGCTCCCCCAGAGGAGAGGGTGATAACCGAAATTGTTGAAAAGCCTGCTGACATGAGTTCTTACTTTGCAAAATATTGCAGTGATTGTCACGGAAGTAATCCCAAATATCCTATCCTTGGGGCGAGACTTGGTTATAATCATTCTGGACATAAGTACCTCGGTAACTCCTATTATGCCAACGGAGCTGGCTGTCAGAGATGTCATACTAATGAAGGATTTATCGAATATGCGAGTACAGGTAAGGTCGATCCAAAAGCCTATGTAAATTATCCTTCACAACCAGGCTGCTTCACATGCCACGATCCACATAAGACCGGTGATTTATCAGTTAGAACAGACACAGCTGTTACATTAGTAAATAATAAAGTATTTGATCTTGGTGAAGGGAATCTCTGCGCTAACTGTCACCAGGCTCGAGTAAAAGCTACAGAAGTAGTAAAAGCAATGCCTGCAAATAAAGTCATGTCCCACTGGGGTCCACATCACGGTCCACAATCTGATATGATAGTGGGCACAAATGCTTTTGAATATCCGGCTAAATCATATACCAATTCAATGCATTCATCAGTTGTTGAAAACGGTTGTGTTGATTGCCACATGAGTTTGCCAGAAGGAAGGTATGCCTTAAGCCCTGAGGTGGGTGGCCATAGTTTTAACATTGAAGGTGAAGTTCATGAGGCTGAAAAATTAAATACTTCTGGTTGCTTATCCTGCCATAAGGATATTAAACAGGTAAAGGGGAAAGACATCTTCGATAAGATGGCTGATGCTGATTATGACAATGATGGAACAGTAGAACCACTACAGGCTGAAGTTGATGGACTACTCAAAAAATTTGTTAATGAGAGTGGAACGGGCTATCTCCAAAAACTTACACCGCCCATATATAAAGCAAATGGTAGCTGGAACATGGTAAAATCTGGTGAGCGGACTGTAGAAGAGGTGGCTGCACTTTACAACTACAAGTTTGTACTTGAAGATAGAAGCAAAGGAGTTCATAACGCAAAGTATACCTTACAGATTCTCTATGATACAATAGAATCACTAGATCCAAACTTTGATACCTCTAAAAGGCCAGAATAAGGATAATAAACGAGGAGTTGGTTTCACATGAACCAACCATTGTCCTAAGGTAATTTTTGACCGAAAACATATTTTGTCCAGGGAATTGTTATTGTTGCTAACAAATTATGAAGATAGCTAGAATCATCCTTTTGACATCTTTATTTGCAGCAAGCCTCTTCACTCAAGCTCTTGCTGATGGAACTCAGAGAGTTGTAAGCATTGAGGTTGGATATTCCTATGTAGTATACTCCAGTGCACTAGATAACGTGGGTCAGCATGGCCCAATGGTATCTCTGTATTATGGCTATGTTATTAGCGATAAACCTAATAGCATGACTATTCTGTCACTGGTTCTTGGATATAATCTGCTTTTTCCAGACGATGCAGTATCTTTAATGCACAGTTTAATCTACGGTCTTGAATTCGAGCATATTTTTTTCCGCCAGAGTAGAGTCTCATTACTAGTGGATTATGGGCTCTTATTTAACCAGATCAGGATAGCAGACAGATCAGGGTATGCATATGGGCATCATACCAAGTTGGGTGTGGGGGGAGTCTACAACTTTAATAGTAAACATAAACTCGCCTTGACTGCCAATTATAATTTTATTTCATTCCCATATTTCGATATCTCTTCGAATAAATACCACTATCCCTCAGTAACGCTCCGCTATCTGTTAATTTTCTAATTATTTCTTCTATCTCTTTGAGTCTCTAATTAAATTCCTGACCTTCCTGAGTAACTGCTTAATATCGATCGGTTTCTCAACAAAGTCCTGGACGGGTATCCAGTCTGGATCTATGTCATTAGCAGAGAAGTCCATTGGAAACTCCTGGTTAATTGATGTAAGCAATATGATCGGTAGTTTTTTTATCTCCTCAATTTGTCTGACCTTTCTTGCCAGGTCAAAACCTGCTGCAGGATTCTCTGGAAACATGATATCCAGAATCAACAAGTCTGGTGTGTTATTTATAAGCTCTTCAAGTGCACCCTCTGTGTGATCCAGAATACTAACGGAATGTCCTGCCTTTTTAAGAATAATCGACAGATTTTCAGCCATCTCTACATCGTCATCAATAATCTTGATACTTGCCATAATTCACACTCCTATTTTTTTGGAATAAGAACCTCAAAGGTTGTCCCTTTTCCTAATTCACTTGTAACCCGTATTCCCAGTCCAGTATTTCGTGCAATCTCCTTGACCATTGAGAGCCCAAGTCCAGTTGACATCTTATTAAATCTTGCTGCTTCTTTGGTACGGAAATACTCGTCAAAAATATGAGGGAGTGCATCAGTCCTTATCCCGATTCCAAAATCTGAAACGGATACTCGGGCTTCTTCTTTACCCTGTTTGGCCAAGACCTCAACTCTGCCACCTTCGTGTGAATAGAATATCGCATTTGAAACGAGGTTGGAAAAGAGAATGGTAAATCTTTCCATATCTCCAGGAACATTTATTGAAGGGACCTTTATGTCAAGTGCTATGCGTCGTTCCTTTGCTTTTTCATCAAGATCTTCGAGCACAGCCTTTATGACCAATTGTAAATCAACAGAATCAGATATATTTTCCCCTGTTGGCTGAGATTTCAGTTCTCCAAGAATGAGGATCTCTCTGATCCGCTCACGTAATGTTTGGGCACGTACATCAATCTGATTAATGATAACTCGCATATGTTCAGGGATCTCGTTCCAATACTGATACTTCAATACTTGAATATTGCTCTCTATCCCGGCGAACGGCGCTTTGAGTTCATGTGTGGTAACGAGTACCTGCTGTGTCTTCTCATGGTCAGCCCTCACAAGCCTCTCGTTGGCTGCACTCAGCTGCTGATCACGTTTTCGGACAGCTTCAGATAGAGTTGATACCAAATACCAGACAACAAGCCAGATAAATACGGCTGATACTGCAAAAAATATTGCCATAGAGGGGTCTTTCTTGTCCATGTACTGATCAGTGATCAGGATATCTACTGCAGGCCAAACCCCTGTTATTTCCAGAGTAATCATTGTAAGATAGAGGCCTGCTGCCAGAAGTGCGACCAGCAGACTGTATCTTTTTGGGAAGAAAATGCAAGCTAGTGCGATATGGAAGAGATATGTAAAAGCAACAAATGTGACTGTACTTCCGATTATATGAACCAGTATCGTAACCACCATCAAATCTGTTACAATCTGAAGCCAGATATAAGCCTCAACAGTACGACGCGGAGGGTCCTCTTTCAGCCGAAGTCCAAATCCACGAAAAAACGTGTTAGCCAGCACCAGAACTCCTGCCAGAATCCACAGATCTTTTGAAGGGAGAATAATCCCAAAACTCTTCATAACCCCGGGCATGAGAATACCAACCAGACCAGCCACAGTGAATACCAAAGCTACAATCCAGCGTACTTTCGTAAACCATCGTGCATTATTCAAATGTATAGCACTACCCAAGTGTACTTGCTCTGAAGCTGCTGCTAATCCTGGTTCTTTCCCAGATGCTATTAGTTCAAAAGTGCTCATTCAGGGATTATTACCGTCCTTGCTAAAAATAATTCATTGCAATCATCTTTTTCAGCATCACAATGTCTCTTTCTTCCACACGTATTAGACTCTCAACGAAGACAGTTGCTTCTGTACTTAGAGGCTGGTCGAGGATCTTTTTGTAGAGGCCTATTAATTCCTGATCATACTCTACTGCAGCTTCAAGAAGCTCCTGTCCTCTGACCTCAGAAGGTGGTGTTTTCATAATATGAAACTCTTTTTCTGGCTGGAAGTCGATATCATACTTGAGCTTTATTCTACGGATGCGCTCAATCTTACCAAGGTTAAAGTCTTTCAATGCCTGTTGCAGATGTCGGCGGTGTCTACTGAGATAATACGTCAGAAGCCTTGCACCGTTATTGTTGGATTCATCACGAATAATAGCATAGTATTTTCCAAGCATTTCTTCAAATTCACCAGCCCTCTCAAGCAGGTCTCCAATATTTACAATGGCCATATTAATACCCCCTCTGATACAGATGTTCTAGAATTTATCATAGAAAATGTCATCACTCCTGAATCCTTTATTCGTGAGAACCTCGGTTACAGCTTCAATCATAGGCGGTGGTCCACAGAGAAAGGCCTGTTGCTTGGTACTTGGAGTAAGACGCTTGTCCACAGACAGATGGATGAACCCTGTATCACCATCCCATTTCTCGTCCTCCTCAAGGGGATCAGAAAGGGCATAAACAATCTTGAAGTTTGGATGCTCTTTTGCCAGAGCCTCAAATTGGTCTAGATAAAAAATATCTCTTGTAGTTCTACAGCCAAAAAATAGATAGCAGGAACGCTCTGGCCAGCGATGGTATATGGAATATATGATATTCGCAATAGGTGCCATTCCAGCACCTCCGCCCACACATACAACCCGGGTGTCCGAGTCCTCATTCAATCTGAACTCTCCATAGGGACCGGTAAATATGACTTCATCGTCCTGCTTAAGGCTATGAAGGTATGTAGAAGCAATTCCTCCAGGCACTAGGCGCACCACTAACTGTACCTTATCCTTCTCATAGATTGGCGAACTTATTGAATAAGCCCTGAAGACAGGTCCTTCAGAACTTGGCGCCTGAACCTGAACATACTGCCCTGAACGATGTTCAATCTCTGCAGGCTCGATAAGCTCCAAATTGATTTCCTTGATGTCATGGGTAAGTTCACGAACAAGAGTAACACGTGCCTTATACTCTTTAACCTCTAGTAACCCTTCAGGAATTTGAATCTCAATATTCTCTTTTATTTTGACCTGACAGGCGAGACGTACACCCGATTTCATTTCTGCCCGCGTTAGATATGGTGTCTCCGTGGGTAGAACGGGGCCACCACCGTCTAACACAATCACTTTGCAGTATCCACATGATCCCTTACCGCCACAGGCAGATGGAATAAAGACCTTATTATCATAAAGCGCCGAAAGCAGTGTGCTACCACCAAGATGCTCAAACACAACCGAGCCCTTATTTACAGTGATGTTACACGTACCATAGTTTGCAAGGCGCCTTTCTGCGGCCAACAACATAGTAGACAGACCGATAAATAATCCGACTGTCACTGCTGCTGCCAAAAAAGTGACTGCCATAATAATTCACCCCCTGGTGATATCTACTGTAGTTTTAATATTCCAGCAAAACCCATGAATGTCATTGCAATAACCCCTGTAACAAGCATGATGATTCCTGTTCCTTTTAATGGGGCCGGAATATTGGAATACCCCATTTTTTCACGAAGCCCAGCCATAAGTGATATAGCCAGGGCCCAACCTATGCCTGCACCCAATCCAAAAAAAATGGTTTGCACAAAATTGTACTTTCTGATAACCATGAAAAGTGATGCCCCAAGAATTGCGCAATTCACGGTTATTAGAGGTAGAAATATACCCAACGCATAATATAACTTTGGACTGAATCGTTCCACAAACATCTCAACTAATTGTACAAAAGCGGCTATTACAGCAATAAATATTATATATGAGAGAAAATCCAGTCTCAGAGGTATGAGTACATAGTGGTAAATGAGATAATTGAGCGCAGTTGTGCAAAACATCACAAATATCACAGCAGACCCAAGACCCACTGCAGTATCTATACGATTTGAACATACAAGGAATGAGCACATACCAAGAAAGCTTGCCAGCAGGATGTTATTCGTAAAAATTGAAGCGACAAATATAACTAATACAGGAGTGTTATTCATCTTTTATCCTCCATCTGTTCCGGTGGTTTCAATGCATTAATAACCCAAATCAATAACCCAGCAGTAAAGAACGCGCCTGGAGCGAGAACAAAAATAAGATTTCGCTGGTACCACGTCTCTGATAGAATTTCATGACCGAGGATCGTTCCGAATCCTATCAGTTCTCTAAAAACAGCAATAAGTGCAAGAATTATGGCATAACCAAGACCATTCGCCACTCCGTCAAGCATGGAAAGAATGGGAGGATTTTGTGTAGCAAAGGCCTCGGCTCTTCCCATTACAATACAATTTGTAATAATTAGAGCCACGTAAGGTCCAAGCTGCTTTGACATCTCCCAATAAAAGGCTTTGAGAAATTGATCAAACAGGATTACAAAGGTGGCTATTATAGCAACTTCAGTGATCATACGGATACGGCGGGGCATTATAGACCGAAGGATGGATACGATTAAACTGGACATGGCCAATACAAATATCAACGCACCTCCCATAACCAGTGCGTTTTGGAGACGGCTTGTAACAGCGAGCGCGGAACATATTCCCAGGACCTGATATATAATTGGGTTAGTTTTGTAAACTCCGTCTTCGAATGTCTTAATACACTTCCCGCCACATATGTTACCATTAAAAATACCCAACCGATTTTTTTGAGAATTATTTGACATAATTTTCCCTTTCTTCCCACAATTTCTTTACAAGATCGTTGAGAATAGTCTGAACTCGAGCTGATGTCATTGTAGCGCCGCTTATTCCATCTACCGAATTTTCATCGGTTAAACTCCCCGGCTTCACAATTCTGAAACCAGGCTCACCGCTATCTGACACGATTTTTTTCCCCCTGAACTGTTCCTGAAACCACTCAGAACCAATCTCACCACCCAGTCCTGGTGTTTCCTCCTGTTTATAGAAACGAATCCCTCGTATAGTAAGAAGGTCAGTATCAAAGACTATGACGCCTTCGATTGGTGCCCATAACCCCGAGCCGGAAAACTGTATGGCGATTGAGACAGGGGTGTCGGGATTCGATTCATCCGAAATGTTTTCATATAGGGTAAGTTCTCCCAGTTCCCTCAACCGGACGTAATTGTTAAAAACCTCAAGTAGAGTCTTAGGATCCCACTTAGGGTCAATCTGCACCTCCAATACAGAAAGAAAATTTCTGACTTTTTCAGCCTCTTCATTTGCCTTTCGAAAAGGGGCGGTAACCTGGCTTGCTACGGCAAGAACAAGGGAACAGACAATTCCTAACACACTCGCAAAAACGATTGTGCGCATATTATCTCTCACTTGCATATCTCCTTATTCGGTTTCGTATTATCACTTCATCAATCAATGGAGCAAATATATTGCCCAGAAGAATTGCAAATGTAACGCCTTCAACATATCCTGAAAAAAAGCGTATGAGTATAGTGATTGAACCTATGATAATACCATATACCCATTTACCTGCTATTGTGATCGGACTGGTTACAGGATCAGTGGCCATGAAAAAAGTACCAAAGAGTATTCCTCCCGACATCAGGTTAAACCATACAGGATTTACAGCAAGAGGGTATAGGATACGAAAAACTACGGTGAGGGTTACGAAGGAGAGTAGTACTCCCACTACCGTCCTCCAGTTTGCAACACCTATAAGAAGAAGGAAAACACCACCTAGGAGTATAGCCAGAGTAGAAGTTTCCCCTGCACTACCCGCTACATTTCCAAGAAAAAGGTTAATTGGAGGGGTAAGCTCTCCACTCTTACCCAGAACCAGGGGGGTTGCTGATGTAACTGCCTCTGGGGTAGCAATTGAGACCCGCGATAAAAGATTTCCCCATGGCCTATTGCCGGGAGCGATCCAGCTTGCAGTCATGACTGATGGATAGCCCAATGCTAAAAAGCATCTACCAACCAGGGCAGCATTAAAAACGTTACGACCAGTACCACCAAAAACTTCTTTTCCAATTAAAACCCCAAAAATAATACCAGCAGCCACCATCCAGAGCGGCAATCCTGGGGGCAGGATAAGTGGAAAGATAAAGCCAGTAACCAAAAAGCCCTCATTTATCTCTTCTTTTCGAATTACTGCAAAAAGTACCTCTACAGCTCCACCGGCAACATATGAGACAAGCATTATCAGAAGAAGTCTCCATCCAAAAAAGTATAGAGAGGAAAGGAAACATGGAACGAGGGCCAGGATTACAATTGACATATACCGTTTTATATCGAGAGGGTCGCGTCCATACGGTGCACTTTCAGTTCTGCCCTCTGCAAGGAAAAAGAAACTATCAAGAGCCTGAAATACAGGACTCAATAGCGACAGCTTTCCGCCTTTTTTGAACAGGGGATGTATCTTCTTCACAGTTTTTGCGATAATTTTCATATTTAGCTGTTCACCTGACTATTCATAATTATTATTTTCTAAGTTGATGTATTTTGCGCTTCCTCGTGTTCTACTCGCAGCTTCTCCAAAGCATCCTTAAATTGTTTCTGCAGCTCAATTTTGGAAGGACACACATATGTGCATAGTCCACAAGCGACGCACAGGTCTAGTCCAGCAGCTTCCACCTCATCAAGTGCCTCTCGATAAAGATACCGATGTAGTACCTGGGGAAAAAGATCAACGGGACAAACTTTTTCACACAGGCCACAGGCAATACATGGACGAAGCTCTCCCCGTAGAGACGTAGAAATCTGGCTGTCAGCCGCACCGGTGATCCGAGATGCAAAACAAGGCAGAAAAGAGGTTCTCTTAAAGCCAGGGCGTATAAAACTAAGGAATTCACGTTCCCTTACTTCAGGGAGGAAGAAGAAGGCATCATCATCGTAATTCACTGAATCTTTATCAGGGACTATAGGCTCACCCTTGAGAAGACCACCACGGAGAATGCAGGCTCTTTCAGGTCTGAAATTTTCACCTACAAGTTTTTTAATGGGTGTTCCAATCGGTACAGATATATGTTTCGGATTAGGATGCCCCGGTCCTCCAACCGCTACTACCCGCCTGTGAAGTGGAAGTCCTTCTGATAAACATGCCCCCAAGGCTTCCACTCCCTGGATATCAATCACCCATATTACATCCTCCCTAGAAAGAGAAGAATCACTTTTACGGAGTGTTTTTATAAGAATCCGCGAATTCTCTATCGGATACACAAGAGGAACCGGATGAAAACGAAGCCAAGCATGGCCAGCAAGATCTATATACATCATTCTTGCTACCGGATCACGCCTGTCAGTTAGAATAATCTCTGTCGTACCATAATCAGCAAGAAGGCGTGGGAAGAATCTTATACCCTGCATTATGCGATTCCAAGACCGACGTAGAATAACCTTGCCCCTCGCACGGAAAGGTTCCGTCAAAATACTATTTACAATAATCGCTCGAGGCCGTTCAGTACCATCGAGAGCCGGCATTCCTCCTGAACGAGAGCTACAGAAAAATGGCCATATCCCGCTCTTTGCCAATGCATTCCGCATCTGTTTTCCAGTTATATGTTGTGGCTGGAATTTCTTATATACCCCAGTTGTTGTGTCCGGTCCTATCCTTTCAAGGATAAGCCTGTAAGGCCCTTTTTCATCTTCTCTTTGCAGAAAAGCTCTCCCAGCTGCAGGGGATGGAAGCGAGAGAGTCCCTCCATCCACTAAAACTTCAGCCAAAGGATCGCCGAAACTGACCTTCTGACCATCTTTTACAAGCGGTGTATAGTTCATACCACATCTCTGAAGAATCAAGTAAAGTTTATCTGGCAGGGGTAGTTCTTCTACTATACTTAAGGGTCTACCAGCGATTTTGGGTGTATATCCACCTTTCATCTTCATAATACTAATTCCATGGAAATAGATTCTAAGAACTTGATAATTGTAGCAATAACCACTATTTATTAAAACTGTGTTTGAATGTAAATGTGCAATAAGATAGCAGCCTTTTTCCGGAGCTCATAATGTGTGTATCAAATTGATAATAATGCATAATTAGTTCTTGGTGAATAAATCCATCTTCATTAAAAATATATACAGATAAATATTCCTAACTGATGAAATATAGATAATTACCAATGAACTTGCCGGGTTCAAGAACTTGCTACGTTCGAAGAACGCAGGTTCTGGTACATCCTCGCCAATTTATTGGCGCATTATTAACCAGAAACTAATTACACTGGAAATAGGCTATTTAACTCAAAAACCAAAAGAGTATAAAATTATGCTCTTTCATTCTACAAATACATTGTACGATTGCCTACAGTTTTATAATCTATAAAAAGGTTGAATATTAGTCAATATATATTATTATATTACTAACATAATAAGTTTTATATTGATAAAATTTTTCTATCAAAGATTAAAGAAATGATTGAAAAGATAGTGTTATGTACCTTTAGAAATTTAAGCTTTTTAAAAGATTCACTATCTCTCTTTCATAAACAATCTGTAAAGCGGAACCCGGTTTTTATTTTATGCTAGGCTTTCTGTTCTAAATGCTTAAAGACTAAAACAAAAAGCGCAAGATACATTTTAATAGATCTACCCTGTTAATAGCCAGTTTAAGTTCGGAGGGTTATAAGGTAATGAGAGCTTTAGCCTTACTTTCAGGAGGATTGGATAGCACTCTGGCTATAAGGGTTATTCTGGATCAGGGTATAGAGGTAGAGGCAATCAATTTTTTTACTCCCTTCTGTCTATGTAATCGCAATAGTGGTTGTGGTAATCGTGCCAAAAAAGTAGCAGATAGATTTGGAGTGAGGCTTAAAATATTCAATATTGCTGCTGAATATCTTGAGATTATAAAAAAACCAAAGCATGGCTATGGAAAAAATTTAAATCCCTGTATCGACTGCAGGATCCTGATGCATAAAAAGGCAAAAGAGTATATGAAAGCCATAGGTGCATCATTTGTAATTACTGGCGAGGTGCTGGGACAGAGACCAATGTCTCAACATAAAAAAGCTTTTAAAATAATAGAAAGAGAAAGCGGATTAGAAGGATTGGTCTTACGTCCTTTATCAGCCAGGTTGTTACCTTTGACAATTCCAGAAAAAGAGGGCTGGGTAAAGCGGGAAAGACTTTCAGTGATTAGTGGCCGGTCACGAAAGCCGCAGATGGTCTTAGCCCGAGACTTTGAGATCAGTGATTATCCTTGCTCTGCTGGCGGTTGTCTCCTTACTGACCCTGGATTTTCTAGAAGAGTAGAGGACCTCATGACCTACTCTGAGATCACCTTAAATGATATTGAACTCCTGAAGGTAGGTAGACATTTCAGGCTTTCCTCTGCTTGTAAGGTAGTTATTGGAAGAAACAAAGAGGAGAATGGAAGGCTACTGGGATTAGCTAGGATGGGTGACATTATTTTTAAACCTGTAGATGGAACAAAAGGCCCTATCAGTATTGGTCGGGGTAATTTTAAAGAAGAAGATTTTCAAAATAGTGCCAGTATAATTGCCAGATATTGTACTAGGCCAACATCCGACCAGGTGAAGATAGCCTGTAGAAAACTCCCCAATGGAATAGTATATATAATCTTTACTCGGGGTATGTGGAATGATAAAATTCAAAAGCTAAGAATCTAGTATCTAACCTCCCTTTTTATTCAGAAGTCTTTTCCAAAGGGAAGGCCTCTTCTGACATTTTTAGCCTTTCTATCAGCAGTTCTCTGAAAAGCGCTACAGTATCGCTTCCGATTTTTAGCGATTCTATAGTAGATGGAATCTGCAGTACAGTTACACCTGTTTTCAGCAGGCTTACTGTTAATCCATCCTGATCTGTTAGGGTTACGCCAAGTTTGCCCTTTTTATCCAGAGCATATCCAAACTTTTTCAGGTTATCGATGACCTCTTCTAGATCCACCTCAAGCGCCTTCTTAGGGGTTAATACAACGGTTCTCTTTCCACTTCTGGAACACTGCTCCTCTATAAGCTCCTCCGAAGGTCGGGTCGATGGTTTTTCTGCTGCTTCACCGCATACGGGGCATCCTTTATTCCTGACTAAGGCTACTTCTTCAAAAGATAGGTCTGTGGCATCAATGCAGATCAATTTACCTGCTAGCCCTGGCTCTTTCCCGCTCAGAAGCCTTACTACTTCTGAAACCTCGATGCTGGCCACTAATCCTATAACTGGAGTATAGACACCTACAACCGCGCATTTAGGTAGATCATCATCCCTTAGATTCGGCATAAAACACTCCAGGCATGGAGTCCTCTTAGATATAATGGTAGATATGTTACCCTGGGTCTCTATGGCTCCACCATACACGTATGGGATCCCACTTTTCACACATGCACGGTTAATCAGGTATCTGGTTTCCACACTGTCAAGTCCATCGACGACTACATCAACGCCTTTAACTAGATCTTCCACGTTCCAGGTTTTAATGGAGATGGGCATAGGTTCAATCTTGATCCGCGGATTCAAAGCTGAAAGTCTCGACTCTGCTACCTCAACCTTGGGCAGACCAACCGATTCAACATCGTATAAGTACTGGCGATGCAGATCCGACAGGGAAACGATGTCTCTATCAGCTATCCTTAAATAGCCAGCACCCATAGCCGCAAGCTGAAGGCTCACTGGTGTTCCCAACCCTCCGAGCCCAACCAATAGAACACGACCGTTTTTCAAGCGTATCTGTCCTTCATAGCCTATCTCTTTTAACACTATCTGTCTTGAGTAAACAAGCAACTCCTCATCGGAAAGCCTATCCACTATTCCCATCCTCACTATATTAGTTGATAAAACCTATACCTTTTTCAATCACCCATCTTTTCTGCTTGTGGGAGAGCTTTTATTACTGCCATATAAACTAGATAACCTCCAAAAGCTCCCACTACAGCCTGTATAATATTAAAGGGTATTTCTCCTAGCGCTGCCCCAAAACCCATTCCCGGTAAAAAGAGCTCACCGGTAAAATAAATGGCAACCATTGAAAAACCAGCTAACGGGAGGAGCACTAATTTTATCTTCGTCTGCCCTATTACACCAGCCAGAAATCCCTCTAGACCCTTTGCTATAAGGGTTATAGGAGCAAAGATGAAAAAACCACCAATTAAATCTGCTAAAGCGCTACCAACCCCCCCTGCCAGTGCTCCCCATTTCTTCCCTAGAAAGAGGCCGCAAAAAATAACTGCTATATCACCAAAGTTTAGATAACCACCTGTTCCAGGAATTGGGACTCGAATGGCATAGGTCAGTGCCGCAGTTGCTCCGATCATTAAAATTATCAGAAATGTTTTCATTTTTCACTCCTTCCTATGATTTCCTTCCTTATTGAGTTGTAGCAAATCCATGCCCAGGGAAACCAGAGAATAATGTTTCTAAACGTTGTAGCCACAAGAACAGGAGCGTACTTTAATGCCATATAGATCATCTTAAAACTCCTTTTCTCATTTGAAAAATCTGGCCATACTCCCTGAATCAGAAGTGCAATACGGTTTTCTTCAAAAGCATTAACAGAGTATTCAAAAGCTCTATATGCAAGGGCAATTTTAACACCTGCCCTGCCCCATCTTAGAAACTCAACAGGAGAAGTGATATGGGCAAAAATAAGCCCGCTAAAAAATATCCCCAGGACTCTCAATGGATAGCTGATATAATAGATGATCAAATTCAAACGATCCATTTTCAAATAAGGTAAAGGTTGTACTCCTTTAATAATTAAAAATGTAGCAATAATTAAATATATTATTGATCCACTTGCCCAGAGCCAGAGGATAACTCTGAATGCTCTTCTTTCTGAAACAATTCGAAAAACTGCTCCAAAAATAAAAAGGAGCAAAAAAAATAAAATGTAAGTAAATAGACCATATTTGAGGCAAAAAGGAAAAAGGATAAAAAAGCATGCTCCTCCAGAAACAAGAATTAGAAACTTGATAACAAGATTGAGTTCTTTTAGAGATGTCTTAATCCTTTTTGAAAGATTCATTATTCTGTTTAGCTATATTTATCCAATAATTTATAATATTTCTTAAAATATTCATCCTGTTTCATACAGTCAACATCCTTATAGAAATATATAGAGCCATTGGTTAACCAGAGTATTTCAGAATGCAACTTTGAGATAAAGTTTAGGTCATGACTTATCATAAGAATCGAAATATCCTCTAATTCCTGAGTAATATCTAATAGTACCTCTAAAAGTTTAACTTCTCCATCAAGATCAATTCCCCAGGTTGGTTCGTCAAGTATAATTAGTTTGGTGCTTTCACATACAAATGCAGATATTGAGAGTATTTTTAATTGCAGGGGGGACAGTGTAGCAATAGGAAAGCTTTTTCTTGTAAAGTATTTGCTAATTAGCCTTTTTGAAATTGAATTCCCACACTTTTCTGCCCATCTTTTATACTGTTCGGCACTGCTCAGTGTAATATGCTGTTCAGGAAATTGACTCATGAAACAAATTTTTCTTACCAGCTCCGAACGCTCTACCTCAGCCAAATTTCTCCCGAAGAATGTGATTTTCCCTTCAACAGGGCTTTCTATACGTAAAATGAGCTTTGCAATCGTGGATTTGCCAGTCCCATTATCACCAATTAATCCATAAATCCCTGGGCTCTTAAGATTTAAGGTTACATTATTGAGAAGGAAAGCATTCTTTTCAGTCTTATCATAATTGAACCGCACAGAATTAAACTGTACTATCTCTTCTGTATCTCTCTTTTTACAAAGTTCATCTGATATTCTACCTGATGTTACCTTTATATTTTCCATAAAATCTGCGCCCATATTTATATGAAATGGCATAGCATGAGAACCGTCAAAATACAGTATTGAATCTGCTATTTCTCTTAAACAATCTAACTCCTGCTCCAGGATCACTATACATCTCCCCTCTTTTAATCTCTCCTTAATCTCCCTAATGATGTATGATTTCCCTTTATTATCAAGCCAGGGCATGATTCCGTGTAGAACAATGCAAAAAGCAGCTTTGGAGAAGACAATAGAAAGAGCCAGTTTCATCTTCTCCCCACCTGAAAGTGTGGAGATTTTCCTCTTTATAAATTTCTTATCAAGCCCAAACCTGCTTAAAACCTCAAAATTGGATGATATTTTACCAGTCTGGGCAAAGATCTCCTCATCCACATGAGAAAAGAGCAGATGCCTTTCAGGATCAGGACCAAGATATACTGCACTTTCAGGAACTTTACCCTCAATAATCTCTAAATCCCCTGTAAAGTCCTTTACGAGCTCTTCAACCTGAGGGATATCAGTCTTATCATCAACAGGGAAAAGACCTGAAACAATACCTCCAATGAGGCTGAAGCTCCTATTTTCAATACCAGTTAAGAGGATACACTTACCTGTTTCAACTGGAATATTCATATCTTTGATAATATATTCTCCCTTTACCCTGTATGAAAATAGCACTTAATCTCCTTGCTGCAGTTTGTCCATAAGATATATTAAAACAACAGAAAGATAAAATAACTTTTAGTATAAACTTTATAGAGTTATCTTTAATATCTAATTAAAAAACTGAGATTAACCTTAATGTGGACAAGCCATATTCTTGATTATTCGCTTTCGCTCACATTGAGGCCTTCGGCCTCACGTCACTTTCGCTCACATTGAGGCCTTCGGCCTCAATGGAAAAGATTTTTTATATAAATGGCAAGAAAATCAGAATTAAGATACTAATAGTTGATCCTTAAAAACAAAAAAATATTAAAATTACTAAGAGATATGGAATCAAGAGTTGAAAAGATTGCCCTTGAAAAGTCGGGTATGAAGCTGAAATATGAACCTGAAGAGAAAATAGGAATTATTATAGTAGAGAGTTTTCCAGAGCTCGGAAGACTTTCTGCTCTCCGCTTTTTAGAATGGGTACAAAACAATCCAGATGGTGTAATCAGTCTTCCAACTGGAAAAACTCCCGAATATTTTATAATAGAGGTACAACGCTTCTTAAAAAACTGGAACCGAAAGGAAGTCCAGAGGGACCTCGAAGAAGGAGGTGTAGATCCAGAGAAAAGACCTGACATGAAGAGCCTTTCCTTCGTCCAGATTGATGAGTTTTATCCCATCAATCCTCTTCACCATAACAGCTTTTTTTACTATGTACATGAGTTCTATATAAAAGGATTTGGCCTTAATAAGGATAATGCTCTTCTGATAAACTGTGAAAAGATCGGTCTTCCATATGAAAAAGATCTTGATGATATCTGGCCTGGTGGCGAGGTTGACCTGAGCTTACGACACAGGCAACCAAAAAATGGCCCTGAAAGGATTCAGAAAAAAGTACTGGAAAACATAGATCAGTGGTGTACAGAATATGAGGAAAAAATCCGTTCCCTAGGTGGAATTGGATTTTTCCTTGGAGGGATCGGTCCTGATGGACATATAGGATTCAATATCAGGGGATCCGATCTCTACTCAACCACAAGGCTTACTTCAACAAACTATGAAACACAGGCTGCTGCAGCTATCGACCTTGGAGGGATCGAAACAGCCAGAAAAAGACTTGTTATTACAATAGGTCTCGCCACAATTACCTATAACCCATCGTGCGTAGCTATTATTACTGCAGCAGGAGAAGCTAAGGCCGGGATAGTTGCGGATTCGATTCAAAAAAACCGCCATATTCACTTCCCTGCGACAATACTTCAAGACCTCAAGCATTCCAGGTTCTATATAACAAGGGGAGCAGCAAAAAATCTTTCTAAACGGCAGATCCTGGTGCTGGTAAAAAATAAAGAGATAGCCGATGAACGAGCCGAAAAAATTATCATCGATATTGCCCTTCAGAATAAAAAAGCAATTGACAAACTACATGAAAAAGATTTTCAGAAAGATCCATTTGGAAAAATACTTCTGAAAAAAAGAAGTAAAGATATAAATATGCTTAAAAATAAGGTGGTTGAATCATTAAAACAAAAAATCGAAAGAGGCATCTATATTCGGAAAAACTGCACATTTTTACACACCGAACCGCACCATGATGACATAATGCTCGGCTACCTTCCAGGGGTTGTGCGACATATCCGCGAGAGAAGCACAGAGCACTATTTTGCAACATTTACCAGTGGCTTTACATCAGTAACAAATACCTTCATGCTGAATCAGCTTATTAAATTAAAAGAGCATCTCTCCCATAAAATATTTTACGATCTCCTTGAAAATGGATACTTCGATCCTCAGAACATAGCGGGCAAGAACCGGGATGTGTGGCAATACCTGGATGGAGTTGCCGCAAACTCGATTCCCATGAAGGACGAGGGACTCCTGCGAAGACTTCTGAGAAACCTGATTTTTCTTTATGAAGAGAGGGACATAGATCAACTAAAGCACCGTATTGAAGAGCTAATAAATTATTTTAAGACTCAATATCCTGGAAAAAAGGACTCTCCCCATATACAGCAACTTAAAGGGATGTGCAGGGAATGGGAGGCAGACTGTCTGTGGGGCTATTTCGGATGGCACTCAGATTCAGCATATCATCTCAGGCTCGGTTTCTATACTGGAGATATCTTCACTGAAGAACCAAAGGCCCAGAGAGATGTTCTGCCAATACTTGGCCTTTTAAGAAAAATAAGACCAGATGTGGTAAGCGTTGCACTCGATCCTGAAGCAAGCGGTCCTGATACCCATTACAAGACTCTGCAAGCTATAACCCAGGCTCTCAAGATATACGAGCAGGAGACCGGAAAAGGGGATATCCAGATATGGGGATACCGCAATGTGTGGTACCAATTTCATCCAAGTGAAGCAAATATGTTTATACCTGTTTCTCTTAATATGTTTGCTCTACAAGATAGTGCATTCAGAAACTCATTTTTATCACAGAAGGATGCATCTTTTCCATCCTATGAGTATGATGGGCCCTTTTCAGAACTGGCACAGAAAATTCAGGTTGAGCAGTACCAGAAACTGAAAACCTGTCTTGGTAGAGGTTACTTTTACGAGCATAAAAGTGCATTAATCAGAGCCACAAGAGGAATGGTTTTTATCAAGTGTATGGATCTAGTAGAGCTATACCAGCATTCTCGAGAGCTTAGAAAAAGAACTGAGAATTTGTAAAAGAAATAGCTTTAACTTTTAAGAATTTCTTCTGTGGCAAGATAAGCAGCCTCTTCAATGCTGAATGATGGGAAACGCTCATGAGCATAGCTTATTGACGATGAGGCATTGATGCGCACAATACCTCTATTGTATCGATTTTTCTCGAGCATTTTATCGATCTGCTTGTAGCTACCACCCTGAGCACCAACACCTGGTACAAGAAGTGGTATCGGCTTTCCTGTAGCACAGATCTCTTCAATACATCTTTCGGATCTCTCCTGAGT
>CAYRKG010000008.1:27885-91907 GCA_964424795.1 uncultured Spirochaetota bacterium | reverse complement strand
GATGCAGAGAAAACCGAGAAGCTGATGGGTTCATAATGTCTAACAGTGCAATCTTTTTAGACAGAGATGGTGTCATAAACCAGATGGTATATCATATAGTTCCTATTTTGTTGGCCATGGACAATTCATTTCTAGTTAATTGTTGATTCAAAAACAATCTCAAGTTCATACAAATAATTATCCATCTTCTTATTCAAAAGCTCTCGATCATCTTCGTTGATCAAAAACAAATGAGATTTTCTTGCACTAAGATCAATTCTACAGTAATATTTTATTGTAAATCTGCTTTGTTACAAAGGGTTGTGTGGCCGATAAGGAATCCTGCAAGATTCCTCGGGATACCGTTAGATTTGATTGTGATCTGTATGATCTTTAAATCATTTCTTAAGTCGTTCTTGGAAAATGGTATTCGAAGAGTCAGAAACCATCAAGCCTGTTCTAGACCATGCCGTAGGTGATACTTTAATAATTATAGTAGTGTAATAGGAAGCTCATATGCAAGAGGCTGAGCTGCAAGAATACTGTGATATATGTGGAGAACAGGGAAGATTTCATGGAAGGGGAGAGAATTATCATATTTTACTGTGTAAACGATGTAACCTAATATGGACAAATCCTTTAAAATATAACAGGGACAAGGAATCGAAAAACTCCAGTTATTGGGGAGAGGAGATATATCTCTCCAATGCTGATTCTCAGAAAAGGAGATTCCGCAAACAGTTAGAAATATTCAGAAAAAAGATTGATGTGCAAGATTTGAAGTCCCTAAAAATATTGGAATTAGGCTCTGGTCTTGGTTTCTTTTTAGACGTATGCGAAGAGCTTGGGATAGTAGCGGAAGGTTGCGATATTTCTGAAAAGGCTGTTAAATACGCCAATCGAAAAGAGGAAAGAGTTCGTCTTGGGAGCATAGATGGTTATTATAAGAATGAAAGTTTCCATGCTGTTTTTGCCTTTAATTTGATAGAACATCTTCCTCACCCTAAATCTTTCTTTATAGAGGTCTACAGGGTATTGGAATCAGGTGGAATACTGGTTTTAGAGACACCTGTTCGGGAAAGTCTATTTCACAGACTAGCAGGAATTGGCTATTTGCTCTCTAATGGTAGGATAAATTTTCTTGGTATTAATCCCGGTGGACACATTTACCTGTTTAGTAAGAAGACATTTAAATTTATATGCGATAATATAGGTTTTAAATGTGTGTATCAAAGAAACATCAACTCGCCATTTGGTGAAATATGGGGTAAAAGTTCAATAGCACATTTTGATTACAAATTCATCTATAAGTTATTACTCCCGATAGTCTGGACAATTGCAAAAGTAACATGGCAACAAAATAGACTGTTTATTCTTCTGCAAAAGGTGTAAGATTTATAGTACGTTGCCTAACTTGGTCTATACAATTTGCCTATATCACATAAATATAGAGTTTAAATTATGGTTAGTAAAACAATAGATATTGTAATGACTACCTTTAATGGTTGTAAATATATACAAAAACAAATAGAGTCCATATTAGAGCAGACTATAAAAGATTGGGAGTTATTTATTAGAGATGATGGTTCTACAGATGACACTTTAAGGATAATTAATGAATTCAAAAAAAGATATTCAGATAAGATTTTTATAATCAATAATAGTTTTGAGAATCTAGGATCAAAGAGAAGCTTTGGGAGAATCCTGGAAACTATAGACTCGAATTATTTTATGTTCTGTGATCAAGACGATATATGGCTACCGGAAAAGATGGAAATAGCTTTAAAAAGAATGCTGGAATTAGAAGGAAAATATGGGCGTAAAGTACCAATATTGATACATACAGATTTAAAGGTCGTGGATGAAGAGTTAAACATTCACTGTGATTCCCTTTCCAAATATCAAAACTTAAAATCTGATAAAGTAAAAACATTCAATAGACTTTTAGTACAGAATATAATAACTGGCAGTACCGTTATGATAAACAGGGCATTGAAAGAAATAGCTATTCCTATACCGGAGAGAGCCATTATGCATGACTGGTGGTTTGGGTTAGTTGCTTCAGCTTTTGGAAAAGTTGATTATATTAATATTCCAACTGTATTGTACAGGCAGCATGATTTAAGTGAGATTGGTGCCAAGAGATGGGATTTGCTTTTTATATTGAAAGGTATGACAAGTTTGAAGGATAAGAAGATATCCATTGAAAATACAATAAATCAAGCAAAGTGTTTTTTAGAAAGATACAGATCAGAGTTGAGTAGCAACGATTTGGAGATGGTTAAAGCGTATGCTCAATTGAATGAGAGAAATTTCTTAAAAAAGAGACTTTTAATTATAAAACACCGTTTTTTTAAAATTGGTATAATTAGAAATTTGGGTATGTTCCTGGAAGTTTAATAATAATGTTTGATATAGTTACTTCAATAGTCACATATAAAGATAATCAAAACAAAGTAAGCAATTTATTATCATGTTTGTTTAGGGTGAATTTAAAATTAAAAATTTATATAGTTGATAACTCTCCTACCAATGAATTAAAAAAACTTGGAAATCATAAGGAAGGAATAGAATACGTTTTTAATAATAAAAATCTTGGATATGGAAAGGCCCATAACATAGCAATTAAAAGATCCATCAAATCCTCAAAGTATCACCTCGTTCTGAATCCCGATATATACTTTGATAAGGGAGTTTTAGAAAGAATATTTGATTTTATGGAGAAGAAAAGAGATATAGGCCTGCTCATGCCGAAAGTTCTCTATACAGATGGCTCTTTACAGTATCTATGTAAATTGTTGCCGACACCCTTTGATCTCTTGTTCAGGCGTTTTTTACCCTTTAAGAAAATAACAGAAAAACGAAACGAAACCTATGAATTAAGATTTACAGGATATGATAGCATTATGGAAGTTCCCTATTTATCTGGATGTTTTATGTTTTTCAGGACAGAAGCATTGGAAAAAGTGGGTCTATTTGATGAACGGTTCTTTCTGTATCTTGAGGATACTGATTTATCGAGGAGAATTAATAAGCACTTTAAAACTGTCTATTATCCTGAAACTTTTATTTATCACAACCACGAAAGAGGTTCTTATAAAAGTAAAAAACTTCTATTGTTTCACATAGCCTCTGCGATAAAGTATTTTAATAAATGGGGCTGGTTTTTCGACAGGGAAAGAGGGGAGATAAATCAAAAAACGATTGACAATTTGAAAAGAATGTAATTTATCTCCAGAATCTTAGTAGTATGGATTATATTATAAACTGTCCTGTTTTTATTGAAATAACTCGTACTATCAATATATTTATACGAAAGTAATATGAAAAAAAGAACAATCTTTTATTTTTTACAACCAATATTGATAGTTGCAATCATTTATTTTTCCTGCTATTTATATTGGGGGGAATTTGATAAAGCTAACAGTTTCTTTCTTGAAAGAATAGGCAATTTATTATTGATTTTTTTCCTGACTATGGTGTTATCCAATCTATTTGATCTAGTTGCTTATAAAAGGTTTATAGATAAAGATTTTGATTTTTTAAAAGAGCTATTTTCAATTTTAGGAAAGATGATTTTAATTATTTTGATTGTATCGTTTGTAGAATTTTTTATTTTTTTTAGAACTAAAATAGGTAGAAAAGTATATATAAACTTATATTTACTACTTTCAGCGTTATTTTTAATAGAATCAGTTATACTAAATCTTCTGTTTGGGAAAAAAAAGCAGAAGATACTCTGGCTAAGCTCTGTTCCCTATGAACAGGCTGAGAATGACTATCTCTTAGGGTTTAGCAGAAATGAAGTACATAGTTATAACAATATGAAAGATAAATATGATCTGGCAATCTATGATTACCCTCCGAAAAAGAATATAGATTTAAATCATCTACTCAGTACGATTATTTCAATAAAGAATCCTATAGATCTTATTACATATGTTGAAGAAAGTACAGAAAGGATCCCTTTGAAATATGTTGATGAATTATGGCTTTTAAAGAATATAAGAACCTATGAAAAGATTTACGATAAGCTAAAGAGATTATTTAATTTTATAATAAGTTTAGTTTTATTGATTCTTCTTTTTCCTGTAGCATATATATTTTCACTATTGCATAAGATAGAATCCAAAGGTCCTATATTCTTTTTACAAAGCAGGGTGGGCTACAGAGGCAGAGAGTTTAATTTAATAAAGTTTAGAACCATGATAAGTGATGCAGAGAGGGATGGCCCCCGTTTTGCTGAAGATAATGATCCCAGAATAACAAAAATTGGTAAATTCATGAGGATATTTCGTATCGATGAGGTTCCTCAGCTTATAAATGTTATTAAAGGGGATATGAGTTTAATAGGCCCCCGTCCAGAAAGAGGCGAATTTATATATAAGCTAAAAAGCGATATCCCATTTTACACTCTGAGATTAGAAGTTGAACCTGGATTAACAGGCTGGGCCCAGGTTAATTATCCTTATGCAGGATTTAATATCGATGATCATTTGAAAAAACTGGAGTATGATCTGTACTATATAAAAAACAGAAGCCTTCCTTTAGATATATTAATTATCCTAAAAACTATTAAAACAATCTTGCTGAGAAAGGGTACGTAGTTTTAATTTATATCTACTGATCGCCCTTAGTCTTATAACACCTTCATTTTCCTCCATCAATAATACATACTTTTTATCTTTAAGTTTCCTGTTGTTTTTAATATAAAAGGTATAATGGATTGCGTGTTCATCTTTTTCGGTGAAAGTCATTTATTTAAACCTATATTCGTCTTTTATGAAGATTTTAGTGAAAGAGAAATATCTTGTTTTTTAGGATTGCTGTAAATAATATTTGTTAACGCAATTCAGGGAAATGCACAGATATTTCAGGTAAAAAGAGCAGAGTTTTTGATGTCGAAAACAGATTTTATGGATGATCAAAGACATATTTTAGTAATTGGAGGAGCAGGGTATATTGGGAATGTTTTAGTTGATAAATTATTAGAAGATAACTATAGAGTTACAGTACTGGATAAACTGATCTATAAGAATGGAGAATCAATTGTTAATTTTATAGATAATCCCAATTTTTCTTTCGTATATGGTGATTTCCGACATTTAGAGCTGATTAAAAGTGAAATTAAAGATGTTACTGATGTTGTTCTATTGGCATCTCTAGTAGGGGACCCTATTTGTAAAAAATATCCTGAGCTTGCAAAAGATATTAATGAGACAGCGACAATAAAATTAATTAATAATTTGAATAACAGAGGGATTGATAGATACATTTTTACTTCAACATGCAGTAATTATGGGCTGAGGGAGGATGATAAACCTGCCACAGAAGAGTCAGAGCTGAATCCTAAGTCATTGTATGCTGAAACTAAGATAGCTGTTGAGAATTACTTAATAGAGAATGTTGAGATGTTTGATTTTGCGCCCATAATTTTACGAATATCCACTGCATTTGGGCTTTCTCGAAGAATGAGATTTGATCTTACCGTTTCAGAGTTTACAAGAGAGCTTACAATCGGTAATGAATTATTGGTTTATGATGAGAATACCTGGCGCCCATACTGCCATGTACGAGATATTTCTGAAGCAATTGTTGGAGTTCTTCAAAGTTCAGCTGAAAAAGTTCGAGGAAAAGTTTATAATGTTGGCAGCGATGAAAATAATCTTACTAAAAAAATGATTGTGGATCTTATAACTGATGAATTAGGAGAGGGTAAAGTTAAGTATAAAATAGGGGGATTTGATCCAAGGAATTACAGGGTATCTTTCAGCAAAATATATAGAGAGCTAGGCTTTAATGCTGATTATAATATTAAGGATTCGATTAAAAAGTTGATTTATTTAATAAAGAGAGGTCTCTTTTCAGATTTTGAATCAAGAAAAAATTTTTATGGGAATTATGAAATAGAGAATCAATAATTACCGGTGGTTGAATGCACAGCTTTATACCTTTATCAGTTCCATGCTTTCAGGGCGAAGAGAAGAAGTATGTTGATGAAGCCATAATAACTGAGTGGGTCTCTACAGCAGGAGCCTTTGTTACCAGATTTGAGAAAGCCATTGCAAGATATAACGGTACTGGATTTGCCGTAGCATGTGCCAATGGGACTTCAGCTTTACATATAGCTTTGTTGGAAAGTGGCATTAAAGATGGCGATGAGGTTATTGTTCCACTGGTAACTTTTATAGCTCCAATCAATACGGTGAGATATGTTGGTGCGACACCTGTTTTTATGGATTGTGATGACTATCTCAATATAGATGTAAAAAAGACAGAAGAGTTTATTAATAAGGAATGTGAATTTAATGGCATTAATTTAATTAATAAACATTCTAAAAGAATGATAAAGGCAATTATGCCGGTCCATATCTTTGGGAATCCTGTAGATATGGATTATTTAATGCAACTGGCTGAGAGATATAATCTTATAGTAATAGAGGATGCAACAGAATCTCTGGGGAGTTACTATATAAAGGGGAGATACAAGAACAGAAAGACCGGTACTATAGGTAAATATGGCTGTTATTCTTTTAATGGTAATAAGATTATTACAACAGGTGGCGGTGGAATGATTGTTACTGAGGATGAAAACTCTGCAACTCATATGAAATATCTTACAACTCAGGCAAAGGACGATGAGATTTATTTCATACATAACGAGATTGGTTTTAACTATCGGATGACCAATCTACAGGCAGCCTTGGGGATTGCGCAATTAGAACTTCTTGATAGATTTATCAAGATAAAGAGGAAGAATTTTGAAAGATATAAGAACACCTTAGAGGGATATAAAGGTCTGTCCTTCGTAGAGGAACCTGAATATGCATACAGTAACTACTGGCATTATTCTCTAATCGTGGATAAGGATCGATATGGGTTATCTCGAGATGAGTTAATGAATAAGCTATCTGAGAGCAAAATACAAACAAGGCCCCTCTGGTATTTAAATCATCTTCAAAAACCGTATAATAGCTGCCAGACATATAAGATCGAGAAGGCACCCTGGTTCTATGAAAGGGTATTGAATATCCCATGTTCAGTTGGATTAAAGGAAGAAGAGATAGATAGAGTTATATCAGTGATAAAAGGTTAAAGTTTTAAACTGCTTATGAAGAAGAAAGATATAGTTTTAATAGGTGGTGGCGGTCATGCCAAAGTGATATTCAGTACTCTGGCAAGATTAGATAGCTGGAATGTTATAGGTTATACTGATATTAAGAATAGAGCAATTCAGTTATTGGAATATCTGGGAACAGATGAAGTATTGAATGAAATAGTAAAAACAGTGAAATATGCTTTTATTGCTGTTGGACAGATGAAGAGCTATGAACCACGTTATCGTTTATATTTAAAGATGAAGGAACTGGGGTATTCCCTGCCGCCCATCATAGCAAAGAGTGCAGTTATTATGAAAAATGTATCGATTGGCGAGGGAACGTACATTGGAGAGCAGGTATATGTCGGTCCTGATGTAGAGATTGGAGTGATGGATATAATTAATACAGGATCTATAGTTGAGCATGAATCTAAGATTGGAGACTTTGTCCATATATCGATAAACTCCACTCTTGCTGGCAATACAGAGGTTGGAAACGGTAGTTTTGTGGGGATGGGTGCAAGTGTTTCCAATGGTGTTAAGATTGGAGAGAATGTGATAGTTTCAGCAGGGACTGTTGTTAGAAAGTCTATTGTAAGCAGATCTCTTGTCTACGGTAATCTTGCAAAGATAGTTAGAAACTATATTAAAAAATAAAGTTCATACGAAAAGTGTGTATTTGCAAAAAGAATAGATTTAGACTCTCATTATTAACAGGGAAGGGAGTATAACCCCCTCTTGATGGGAAGCCCTCATTGATGCTCTAGCATCAACGATGCTCTAGCATCAATTGGAGCGAGAGCGACTTTAGGCCGAAGGCATCAATTTGAGCCTTAAGCGACAGAGGGTGGGAGTGATGTTGAATAGAGTTTTCATCATAGCAGAGGCTGGTGTAAACCACAATGGAGAATTGGAAATAGCTAAAAAGTTGGTTGATGCTGCATCAGAGGCAGGCGTTGATGCTGTTAAGTTTCAAACCTTTAAAGCGGAAAGTATAATTAGCAAGTTTGCTAAAAAGGCTGAATATCAAAAGAGGACAACCTCTAAAAAAGAATCACAACTGGAGATGGTAAAAAGATTGGAGCTTGATGTAGAAGCACATAAAAGGCTTGTAGAATACTGTAATAAAAAGGGGATCATCTTTCTCTCAAGTCCCTTTGATATGGAGAGTATTGACCTGCTAAATGATCTTGGACTTGAAATATTTAAGATCCCTTCCGGGGAAATAACAAATCTGCCTTATTTGAGAAAAATAGGGGCTCTAAGAAAAAGGATAATTCTGTCTACCGGGATGGCAGATTTAAAAGAGATAGGAGCTGCATTAAAAATACTAAAAAAATCAGGAACCCCGATAGAAGATATAACTGTACTGCACTGTAATACAGAATATCCCACTCTTATGGAGGATGTAAACCTGTCCGCCATATTGACAATTAAAAATGCGTTCAATGTTAAGGTAGGATACTCCGATCATACTCTGGGCATAGAAATACCAATTGCAGCAGCAGCTTTGGGATCATCTGTTATTGAAAAGCATTTTACACTGGATAGAAACATGCAAGGTCCTGATCACAGGGCAAGTTTGGAGCCTGATGAATTAAAAGGCATGGTTAGAGCTATCAGGAGTATTGAGAAGGCATTGGGGAATGGAATAAAAAGGCCATCTAAATCGGAGATAAAGAATATACCTGTTGTTAGGAAAAGTATAGTAGCTTCAGGAAAAATTAAAAGGGGTGAACTGTTTACAGAGGAAAACATAGCTGTTAAAAGGCCGGGAACAGGGCTATCTCCAATGGAATGGGATAAAGTAATGGGCAAGAAAGCAAAAAGAGAATTTCAGAGGGATGAACTTATCGAGCTATGAAGAAAAAGATATGTGTTTTCACAGGCAGCCGTGCTGAGTACGGCCTTTTGAGACCCTTAATGAAAGAAATTCAGAAGGACGGGGAATTTCATCTCCAGATTTTTGTATCCGGAATGCATCTATCAACTGAGTTCGGTTTGACCTATAGAGAGATCGAAAAGGATGGTTTTAATATAGATGAAAAGGCAGAGATACTCTTAAGTTCAGATACAGCGGTTGGGATAAGCAAATCAATAGGCTTAGGAGTTATAAGTTACAGCGAGGCATTAAAAAGATTGGATCCAGATGCTATAACTATTCTTGGGGACAGATTTGAGGCATTAGCGTGTGCAATTGCATCAACTGTAGCAAGAATTCCTATCATTCATATACATGGAGGAGAGGTAACCGAAGGTGCTATGGATGAGGCATTTCGTCACTCAATCACAAAGATGAGCCATCTCCATTTCACTTCTACTGAGGAATACAGAAAGAGGGTGATACAGCTTGGAGAGAACCCCGAGAGGGTTTTCAATGTGGGAGCATTGGGTATTGATAATATCAAAAATATGAAGCTTCTATCAGAAAAGGATTTAGAAAATGCGTTAAAGTTTAGATTTAATAAGCATAATCTACTCATTACCATGCATCCTGTAACTCTGGAAAGAGATACTTCAAAGAAGCATTTAAAAAACTTACTTGAAGCATTGGATGAACAAAATGATACGCACTTTATTTTTACCAAGGCAAATGCAGACACAGAGGGTAGAGTCATTAATCAGTTAATCGATGATTTTGTTAATAAGCATAGCTCTAAGGCCATATCATTTACTTCAATGGGACAGGCTAGATATCTTTCTACAATGCAATTTGTAGATGCAGTTGTTGGTAATTCATCAAGTGGAATTATAGAGGCTCCAAGCTTTAAGATTGGAACGATAAATATTGGCGAGAGACAGAAGGGAAGAATCAAAGCAGAAAGCATTATAGATTGTAAGCCAGATAAAGCTGATATCAAAAAGGCTCTAACAAAATTATATTCAAAAGATTTCCGGAAAAGTTTGAAAGGTGTAATGAATCCCTATGGTGATGGGAATGCTGCTTCTAAGATAATCCGTATATTGAAAAATTTTGATATATGTAATATGTTAAAGAAGACATTTTATTCAATTAATTGAGAGAAGATCATGAATATGAAGAGAGATCTTTTTGTTTCTGAAAAAATATCCGCAAAAGAAGCATTAAAGAAGTTAGATAAAACAGCAGAAAAGGTATTGCTTGTTGTGGACAGTAAAAACAAGCTCTTAGGTACTATTACGGATGGGGATATCAGAAGGTATATACTTAAAGGAGAGAGTTTAGAGAATGATATTAGTGAAGTGTATAACAAAAAGCCCATTTATGTTAAAAATGAAAATTTTTCAATAAAACTGGTAAAGAAACTTCTGCTTGAAAATAAAATTGAACTCCTTCCAATATTGAATGAAGATAATGTTGTAATTGACTACACAACATGGAGTCAGGTTTTTAAAGAAAGTATACATACGCAAACGAAAATAGAAGCAGTTGATATACCGGTTGTAATTATGGCTGGAGGAAAAGGGGACAGGTTAGAGCCGTTTACAAAAATTCTTCCAAAGCCTTTAATCCCTGTAGGTGAGAAGCCAATTATTCAAATAATTATGGATGAGTTCGGGAAGCAGGGAGTGCATAGATTCTATTTGACTCTGAATTATAAGGGTGAAATGGTAAAGTCTTATTTTGATAACGAAATGCATGATTATGAAATACGATACTATTTAGAAGAGAGATATGGAGGAACAGCTGGCAGTCTAAAGCTGTTGGAGAAAGAGATCGATGATCTATTTTTTGTCTCAAATTGTGATGTTATTGTCAAATTTAGTTTATCGAAAGTAATTGCATTCCATAAAGAACATAAATCTTCACTCACAATAATTTCATCTATTCAGCATCATAAAATACCCTATGGGGTTATTAAGTATAAAAAGGGCGGTGAGGTAAAAGAGATATCAGAGAAGCCTGAATTTACATTCACAGTAAATACTGGCGTTTATTTGTTGAACAAACAGGCCTTGTCTAATATTCCGAAAAATATGAGCTGCCACATGACCGATCTGATAGGAGAATTGATTAAGAGTAATAAAAAGGTGCTCATGTACCCTGTAAATGAAAATGATTATATAGATATTGGCCAGTGGGAGGAATACAGAAAGAACATTAAATATTTTTCGATGGATGAGATGTAGAAACAAAACACTCGTTTTTGTGATAATAAGAATGAAAGATCATTTAAAAGAAGACATAAGATTTGTAATGAAGACCGAGCTACTCTCCGGTAATGGAATTGCAGAGGAACTGCCAAAATATTTAAAGAGTAACGCCTGGAATAGTATTGGATTGGTTGTGGATAGAGGATTATTTGAAAAAAATAATTATGCTAAAGAAGTACTGAAAATTTTAAAAGAAGAGTTGAAAGAGGTTGTTTTGGCAATTAATGAGATGCCAGAACCATCATATGATTATCTTGATCGGATGAAGAGCAAGGTCAGGGATTATGATTTAGATTGTTTAGTTGCTATCGGTGGTGGTAGTACCCTGGATTTGGCAAAGGGGTTAGCGGTTTTAAAAACTAATGAAGGAAAGGCAATCAGCTATAGGGGATTTGGAAAAGTAAAGAATAAACCGTTACCAGTAGTGGCTTTACCATCTACTGCCGGTACAGGAAGCGAAGTCACTCCATATGCTGTCTTTATTGATACTGAAGAAAAGTGGAAATTTGGAATAAATACTGAATACAATTATCCAAGATTGGCATTCTGTGATCCAAAGTTTTTAGACAGCTGTTCTCTCAATATATTTGCATCTGCGGGGATGGATGCAATGACACATGCACTGGAGAGTTTTGCAGCAAAAAATGCAACGTTTTTATCAAAGATGTTTTCAATCAGAGCCTTCAAGTTATTATTTGAAAATTTAATGAAGATATCGGAAGGCGATAGATCAAAAGAGACAAAATTGAGTCTTTTGATAGGCTCGAGCTGTGCTGGTATTGCTCTAATGAACTCCGGTGCCGGTCCTGCTGGAGCATTGAGTTATCCACTTGGCGTTTATTTTGACGTACCACATGGATTGGCTGGATCAGTATTTTTACCTGATGTGATAAAATACAATGTAGAAAACGGTTATGATGGATATTCCGAGCTATATGATATAGCTTTTGTAAATAAAGAAATTAATGAAAAAGAAAAGTCCTTAAGATTTGCGGATGAAATAAAAAACCTCAGTAAAGAGTTAGGAATCCCTGATAATCTGAAAGGTTTTGGAGTAAAAACGGAGAAGGATATAGAGTTGATTTTAATCAATTCCATGCAATTAAAGGCAGCATTCGAACAGAATCCAGTTCAATTTGGCAAAGAGGAGATTGAGAAACTGATTTACTCATTAGCATAAGATTACGAGATTGTTATGCCCTATCATAAGTATGTTTTTGATACTAGGAATAGAGAATTTATTGGTAATTTTGAAGAGATGTATAAGAATGAGGAAAAAGAGAAGTATGATAGCTGGCACAGTTCTGATTTAACCCATATTGCTAAAAAAATTCATATCAATATACTCGATTCTTATAATTTTAATAGAATTTTAGATTTCGGTTGTGGTAAGGGAGCTTTTACGCATTTATTAAAGAAAAAGAACAACTATGTTTTAGGGCTCGATATATCTAAAACAGCGGTCGAAAAGGCAAAAGCAACCTACTCAGATGTAGATTTTGCAGTAATAGTAAACAATGATTTTTCTCCATTTATTAAAAAGCGATTTGATATTGTTATTATACTGGAAACACTCTCTTATATAGAAGGTTGGAAAAAGGTTATAAGAGATATTTCAGAGTTTACCCAGTATATATACATATCTCTATATATTCCTGATAACCCTATTGGTTTTGTTAAATCTAAAGATGAGTTAATCAATGAGGTTAACAGGTATTTTAGATTAGAAGAGAAGATTATTTATAATGATTTTAGCATCTTTATTCTGGGCAAGGCAAAACAAGCATATAAATAAAACCTTTTAATGAGGGAGTAGAATGCCGGGTTTTGAATTAATTGGTGAAGAAGAGAGGAATGCAGTTAATGAGGTATTTGATAGGGGAGGAGTCCTCTACAGATATGGGCTCGATGAGAAGAGGCAGCATATTTACAGGGTTGATGAATTCGAGCGAGAAATAGCCAGCAAAGTCGGTACAAAGTATGCGCACTGTGTTTGTAATGGAACTGCAGCACTGAAAATAGGACTCTTTGCATTGGGGGTTAAACCTGGCGATGAGGTCATAACCCAAAGTTTTACATTTGTTGCCACGATAGAAGCTATACTTGAACTTGGTGCCAAACCTGTCATTACAGAGGTTAACGATACCCTAAATATGGATCCTGCTGATTTGGAGAGAAAGATTACGGATAAAACTAAAGCCATAGTTCCTGTCCATATGGCCGGGGTATCAGCCGAAATGCTGGAAATATTGAGTATAGCTACAAAGTATGTAATTCCTGTTTTAGAGGATTCTGCCCAGGCATTTGGGGCTACCTACAAAGGTGAATACCTGGGTACTCTGGGTAATGCCGGGATTTATAGTTTTGACATTGGAAAGGTAATTACCACCGGCGAAGGTGGGGTTTTAATAACTGATCGTAAAGATATTTATCTCAAGGCAAGAGAGTATGCTGATCATGGACATGAGCAGAATCCGGATGTACCAAGGGGGGAAGATACGAGAAAGGCCTGGGGATTTAATTATAAGATGATGGAGCTTCAGGGAGCTTTAGGTTTGGCTCAATTAAAAAAGGTCGATTTTATCCTGGAAAAACAGCGGGAAAATAAAAATAGAATTAAGGAAGGCATAAAGGACGTTTCTGATATAAATTTCAGAAGACTTCCGGATGAAGAGGGTGATGCTGGAGACACTTTAATATTCTTTTTAAAGACCAGAGAAAAAGCTCAGAGGTTTGCAAGATTGTTGGCCGAGAGAGGAATGGGAACAAAGAACTTGCCTGATGCCATAGATTGGCACTATGCAGGTACCTGGACTCATATCTTCGGAGATTATCCTGAATATAAAGGGGAAGATTTAGAAGATATCTGGAAGCAATCTACAAATTATTTACGAAGAGCAATTGCTTTGCCAGTGATGGTTAATATGGATAAACAGATGATTGAACATGTGATAGAAACTGTTAGAGATGTTGCTTCGAATGTGTAGGTAAGCCTAATTTTACCTTCGATTATTATGTAATGTAAAAAGTTTGTATTTCCTTTATTTTGAGATGTAATGAGCATGTACGGGAATAATACTATATTAGGTTTAATCACTGCACGTGGAGGGAGCAAGGGACTTCCTGGAAAGAATGTGAAAAATTTAATGGGTAAACCATTAATAGCATGGACAATAGAACAGGCACTAAAGAGCGAGTATCTTGACAGAGTTGTGGTTTCCACAGAAGATCATCAAATTGCGGATATCTCAAAAGGATATGGTGCCGAAGTTCCTTTTATAAGACCAAAAGAACTTGCCACAGATGCTGCATCAAATATCGATGTTGTTATACATGCTGTTAATCAGTTGAAAGATGATAAATTTCTTCCCGATAGTGTGATGCTCCTGCAGCCAACTTCCCCATTAAGGAGAAGAGAGGATATTGACAGGGCGATTGAGCTCTTCTATAGCTCAAATACAGATACTCTTGTTAGTGTTCACATGATGGTTGAGCACCCGTATGAGTGCCTGAAATTGGAGAAAGGGGGTTGGTCCTATCTTGCTTCTCCCAAATCGAATGTTACTCGAAGACAGGAATATGGTGAAGATTTTTTTTATATCAATGGTGCCATATACCTTGCAAAGATAGATTTTCTATTGGAGAAGAAGACCTTTCTTGTAGAGAATGATACGGCTCTGTATTTCATGCATCCTGCTTTTGGCACTGATATTGATGATATTTTTGATTTCAGGCGTGCTGAATTCTATTTCCAACACAGGGATGAATTTTCAGAATAATCAATTTCCTCTTTATGATGCTTGCTGGAGTTTTTAATTGAAAAAAAAAATAGTTTTCATACCCACCTATGATTATTCATCAAATCCGCTATTCTTATCTATTGTTCCCTTGATAAAAGGTTTTCATACTATCTACTTCAATACAAAAGAGATTATTAGCTGGAGTAAGTGTATAGAAGAGGAAAAGAAGGAGGAGATATTAAAACAGTTTGATGAATACAGGAGCATCGATTATACGAGGACAAGGAACAAGTTGGTAAAAATTATAGCAGTATTCAGATATCGGAAGAAAATTCATGGTATCCTGACAGAGATAAAACCAGCTGCTGTCATTACCACCTCTGATATGAGCTTCTCTTCAAAATTAGCCAAAGTCTGGACAAGAAAGAATGATGTTCCTCTCATTATTTTGCAACCCTCTTTTTTTGATTCTGGTACCTTTACTGATATTACATCTTTAACATACAGGCTAAAGTATCTTGTATTTAACCGTCTTTTCTCCATTCCATTGGCTCCATTACAGAAACAGTGGGGAAATGAATATTCGGATAACCACCTATTACTCTGGGGGAAACACTTCAAGAACATATTTAAGGGCCTGCCAATTTATGAGAATATTTATCTAACAGGAAATCCAGTATATGACAAATATTTCTCTAAATCTGAGGATATCGATCTGTTGCAGAAAGAGATCTATGATGAGTATAACCTTCCATCTTATAAAAAGGTCATTACAATTTGTACTGAAGGTATGAAAGGCGTTGAATATAGAGATGCACCACAAAGACTGAATAAAATATACAGAGAGATAATTGAAAGAAGACAGGAACTTTTTTTTATCATTAAATTACATCCTCGGGATTCATTGGAAGAGTATAAACGGACTTTCTGTAATTTACAGAAGAACAATTTTATTATTGTCAAGGATATGGAGCTAAGAAAGCTCTACCTTATTTCAAGTGCCCAGATATCTGTCTGTTCTGCCTCCTCTTTTGAAGCTGTTGTAGCCGGAGTACCGATCATACTGATAAATCCAGATTATTCAATTGAATTCGATGACTTCTTTCAGAAGAAGATTGAGGTAAGGGCGTCGAATGTAGATGAATTAGATTCTTGCATAAGTCTTGTTCTTACAAAGGAGTATTGCCAGGATTTCAAAATCAGAAGGGAAAAGTATCTCAAGGAAATGATGGACAATCTGGATGGAAAGGCTGGCCAGAGGGTATCAAATACTATTGTTCAAATTCTTAATAAGAGGAAGGTTTCATGAAGAATAGCTCAATATTCAGGGAATATTTTGAGGAAAAGCGACTGCAGGATAGGTTTTTAAAAGAAAGGGAAAAAGCAGTTGACGTGATTATTCCTCTTATCAATACAAATGAACTCTGGCAAGCAAATCTCTTTTCATTTTACAGGGAAATTCCTGTAAACAGGCTCATTATCGGTGATGGTGGATGTACAGATGATTCTATAGAGATAGTAAAACAGTTTCCGCGAATTGAAGTGATTGATCAACAATCTTATAAGTCACTTGGTTATTGTATTAAAGAGTTGATTGAAAATATAGCAACAGAGTATTTTGTCTATCTGCATGCAGATATATACTTACCAGAAGGCTGGTTTGATAGTATGTATGCACATAGGGATGAATATGACTGGTTTGAATGTTATCGTAAGATGACAGTTCTTTTTGAATATAGTGAAGATGCTCAAAACAGGGCTCAAAGGGCCTATTCTGGCAGTCAGTTTGGCAAGACCTCATCTTTTATTAATATACTGCCGCAGATAGAGGATGATTATCTTCAGAGAAATGAGGATATCATTTTTATGGAATTGATCAGAAAATCAGGAGGGAAATATTTTCGCGTTTCGGATACATTTCATTACCACCAGATCATGAATAAAAGGGGAGAAAGAGAACTAAAGATAAAATCAGTAGATATCAATGTAGAATCTGATAGAGTGCGGGAAGTAAGGATATTGAATATGCAGGCCAGAGGAATTATCAAATATCTGCAACCAAAAGGATATCTCATTGATTCTGTAAACGCTCCTCTTTTGGCTTTAGATAAACTGGAGACTTTGAACTGGAAGGAGTTCAGAGAATGGGTAAAAAAAACCAATCCGTCCTGGTTAGGATATATTAAGAACCCGCATAGATTATCAAAAAAGATTACCAATATTTTAGTCAAAATTGGAAAGAGGATTTTAGTTAAATATTAATATATCTTGGGATTAATCGATAAATATGGAAAAAAGCATTTTAGACATAGGGTGTGGCACAGATAAGGTTCAAGGTGCAGTTGGGATTGATAGAGTAAAGTTACCTGGTGTTGATGTAGTCCATGATTTAAATAAATTTCCCTATCCATTTAAAAATGAGACTTTTGATGAAGTTTATTTATTAGATGTAATAGAACATCTTGATAATGTTGTAGGTGTTATAGAGGAATGCTATAGATTGCTTAAACCGGGAGGAAAACTTCATATTAGAGTGGTTTACTGGAATCATAAATATGCATGGTCAGATCCCACACATAATCGTGGTTTTTCTGAAATATCCTTTGAATTCTTTACCGGGAAAAGAAGGAGCTACTACACAAAAGCACATTTTAAAGATATGAGTATTTCATATATCTATGATCAAAGAGCATTAAAGATATTTAAGAGTAAGAGATTAGTAAAATTGCTCTCGAAGTTTTTATGCAATACAATACAAGGAATGAATGTGATTTTAATAAAATAACTTTATAATAAAAGGTGTCCTTCCATTAAGATTTTACAGAAGCTGAAAACTAAGAAGGGATTTATTGAAACTCTTTTACACTTTAAGAATTATTTTACAGCCAATATTGTTACCCGAGCACTAGGTTTTATTTCTATCCCGGTACTTACGCGGCTTTTAACCCCTGCAGATTATGGTATTGTAAGTGTTTTCAATTCTTATATAGCGCTCTTTTCTGTTGTTCTCACATTAAATGTTCATTCTTCAGTAAGCAGGTATTTTTATGAAGAAAAGGATGATTTTAATGACTTTTTTGGAACATCTGTTTTTCTCACATGTGCTATTCTTATCTTATCTTCATCTGTATTTTTTTCACTGATTGGAAAATTGAAAGGCATATTGAATTTACCTTCTCAGGTAATTATATATATGTTTCCAATGGTATTATTCACTGTCTCTGATGCTTTTTTCAATCAGATCTATCAGCCCTTGCTGGAAAGTAAAAAGATAGCAATTGTAACATTATTAAAGGCGTATGTTGGTTTCGGCTTATCGGTAGTTATTATTCTGATATTAAAGGATGCTCTGTATCTAGGTCCAATCCTGGCATCAATAATAATAGGATTAATATTTTCAATATATTTTATTATTCAGTTAAAACCTTATTTTGGACCTTCTTTTAAAAAGGCACACATTTTATATATTTTACACTATTCATTACCATTAATTCCCTATACTTTGAGTGGTTATATTCTTGCGCAGTTTGACCGTATAATGATCAATAGCTATATAGGGTCAAGTAATGCTGGACTCTACAGTTTGGCCTATAATATTGGGATGCTTCTGTCGATTGTTATTGGATCTTTGAATGCTGCATGGATGCCAAAGTATTTTGAGTATATGAACAGGAGGCAGTATGAGGAACATGACAGGGATGTTGACCGTCTTTTTCGATTGACCCTGATTGCTGCTCTCTTTTTAATCTTTTTTGGCAAGGAATTGGGGTATGTTCTTGCTAAGGAGAATTATCATACTGCGCTTCACATTGTACCCATCGTTGTCATGGGATATATTTTTTATGCAGTATTCACTATATATAGTCGAAACATCGGTTATGCAAAAAAAACTGTATTTTCCTCCATCGTGCTTTTAACAGCTGGTATTGCAAATGTGGCTTTAAACGCAATATATATTCCGAAATATGGATATGTAGCCGCTGCATACACTACTCTGGTTTCATATTTTATCATGGCTCTGATGGCCTGGATTGTGAGTAAAGTTATTTTAAAGCTATATTCAACTCCTTTGAGGATTATCTTGATTCCTCTATTTTTCACAATTCCCTTTATCGCTGGTTATTATGGAATTGAAAGTTTAACTATCAGTCTTTACATTAAACTTTGTATAAGGGGAGGACTGTTACTGGTTGCATGTTTTGTTTTATTTTTAAAATATATAAAAGTAATTAGGGCATATTTTGGAGAGTAAAAGTAGGCCTATCATGTATACAGCAGCTATCATTGGCACTGGTCAATTGGGGAGCAGGCATTTACAGGCACTGGCGAAATCTTCTTTTTCTGTAAGGGTTGAAGTGGTAGACCCTTCCAATCGATCGCTGAAAACGGCAAAAAGGCGTTTTGAAGAGATGCCTCTTAATAAGAATATAGATGGAGTGGATTATTTCACGTCTCTTGATTCCTTAAGCTCGAAAATCGATTTATGTATAATTGCAACAACATCCGACACAAGAGCGAAAGTTACTCGCGAGCTTTTACAAAAGAGAGAGGTTGGGTATATCTTATTTGAGAAAGTTCTTTTCCAATCCATCCCCGAGTATGAGGAGATATCAAAGTTATTAAAAAGATATAATGTAAGATCCTGGGTTAATTGTCCCCGTAGAATCTATCCATTCTATCAGCATTTAAAAAAGATATTGGCTGAAGATGAAAGGATATTTTTTACGACTTACGGAGGTGAGTGGGGTCTGGCATGCAATTCAATACATCTTATTGATCTTGTTGCTTTCTTAACCGGGAGTTCAGAGTATTCAGTTGAAGCAAATACCTTGGATTCTGATGCAATAGATAGCAAAAGAGAAGGCTTTATTGAGCTTACAGGCACATTGAGAGGTTTTTTTTCGAATGGAGGCGAATTTTTATTTCACTCATGTCGTGGTTCTCTTGCACCTATGATTATTACGATTTGTGGTAGAAATGCTGAGGTCATGATAGATGAGGAAAGAGGAACAGCAAAGATTGCTCAAGAACATAATAACTGGAAGTGGGAAGATGTAAAATTCTCTGTACCCTTTCAGAGCGATCTCACTCAAAATGTAGCAAAAGATATTCTGGAAAATGGGGATTGCGGGTTAACTCCTTTTTTTGAATCTGTAAATCTTCATCTGCCGTTATTGAAGGCGATTATGGAACACCTGAGTTCTATTAGAGATGAAAAGATAGAATTCTGTCCAATTACATAGAAAAGATGGCTTGGAAGTACAAATTAGGATTATTATAGGCTCAGGTTTTGTTTATTCGAAGATGAAATTTTTAAGGAGTTAAAGATGTACCCTAAAGTCTGGCTTATTGGCGCTGGGAAAATGGCATTGGAATATGCAAAGGTATTTAAAGCACAAAAAGTCGATTTTTTAACGATTGGAAGAGGGGAAGAATCAGCAGAGAGCTTTGAAAGACATGTAAATACCAGGGTAATTCGGGGAGGGATAGGAGATTATCTTAAAGAGCATCCAAAAGTGCCAGATTATGCAATTATATGCGTAGGAGTGGAGCAGCTTAAGAATGCAACAGTACAGCTCCTTAGCCATGGAGTAAAAGAGATCCTGGTTGAAAAACCAGGAGGAATAAACAAACAAGAGATTCAAGAGGTGAATGATTTAAGCGAAGTAAAAAAAGTGCATGTTTATATCGCCTATAATAGGAGATTCTATGCATCTGTAGAAAGGGCAGAAGAGATCATTGCAGCAGAAGGAGGGGCTGCTTCATTTAATTTTGAATTTACTGAATGGAGCCATGAGATTGAAAAATTGGTGAAGGCCCCGGGGGTTAAGGAAAGGTGGTTTTTAGCAAATTCTACCCATGTTGTGGATATGGCATTTTATCTGGGAGGTATACCAGAAAAGCTCTCCTGTTATAATGCAGGAAGCCTCCCCTGGCATCCCTCATCTTCTGTCTTTGCAGGAGCAGGTATATCTGAAACAGGAGCTCTATTCTCCTATCAGGCAAACTGGGAGGGACCCGGAAGATGGGGAGTAGAGGTGTGTACGAGAATGTCTAGATTGATATTCCGTCCGCTGGAGAAGTTACAGATACAAAAGAAGGGCTCTGTAAATATTGAAATGGTAGATATTAATGATGAGTTAGATAGAGAGTTTAAACCGGGGTTATATAAACAGGTAGAGACATTTTTTGATAATAGAAAGAATAGATTGTGTTCAATCAAAGAGCAATTAAAAATAGTGGATACTTATAATAAAATGGCGAATTACTAGTATAGCGAATTTCGATTTTTGAAAAGTAGATAATAAAAGGTTATCATACAGAAAAAATATGGGAATGCTGACAACCTTTGGTTGTAGCAAACTTCTGTTTATAAATCATTATACAATATAAATATTAAGGAAATATTTTGATAAAGTTTGTATAATTTGGAAACTCGAAGTTTGCATTAGTAAATTAAAATGAAAAATATTATAATATTCTGTCAATCGCCATCAGATATCAGGCATACGCTCTGGCTCTATGAGAAGAATAGTAAAGAATCTCGTATTTACATATATGTAGTAAATGTTCATAATAACTATAAGTTTTTAAAAAGTTTAGGTTTAGAGAATTGTGTAATTAATTTTTTCCCTTATGAACACAATTTAAGAAACCCTCTAGGGATATTAAAAGAAAAGATATATTTGATAAAGGCATTTAAAGAACATTTCAAAAATATTAAGGTTAGTGATATATATTTTTTTTCGCACTATTTTGATTATATAACATTTTTTTTTATAAAGAGGCTTGCACAAACTAATGTAATTTTTTTTATAGATGTTTTTAAAGTTAATAGAGAGAAGGTAGAAAGATTAAATATAAAGGATATATTAAAGTTATTAATTTTATATTTTATTACAGGAATATCTTTTATATGTACAGGAGAAGATGAGAAAAAAGTGGTAACATTTCCCTATGAACATTACGGTGTAAAAAAAATAGAGCCAAAAATTGATATGAGTTTTATAAAGAAATATTCGTATAAATTAAAAACCGATAAAATAAAGAGTATTCTGTTCTTCGAATCGAATGGAGTTATGGAAGACTGTTATTTGGATTATAGAGAGACATTAACACAAATTTTAATAGATCTATTAGCAAACAATTATTGTATCTTTATCAAACCGCATCCAAAAAAGGGATATTCTAACTTTATCTCTAACCTTCATGTGAATATGGTAGAGGGCTATATTCCTGCCGAGTTTATTGATTTAAGTACTGTAAACTTTGTAATGGGAATCGAATCAGTCGGGATTGCAAATATTGCTAGAGTAGAAAATATACCTGTTTTTTCTATAATTGATCTATTTAGATTTAAAAACAGCGATCTGAAACTAAGCTTTAAAGATTATTTAAAAGCTAACAGTGCAGAAAAGATACGGTTTATTGATAGCTATGAACTCCTATTAAAACTATTTCATAAGGTGTAAATCCGTGGATTTCTTCACAACACATGTTTCTTCTCATGCAATTGAACTTGTGAAAAAGGTCCTTGAATCAACATGGTTAAGTGAGGGTGATTTAGTAAAAGATTTTGAGAATGAATTAAAAAAGAAATTGGGAGTAAAAAATCCTGTTGCTGTTAACAGTGGCACTTCAGCGCTTCATCTTGCCCTATCCGTTGCAGGAATCCAGGAGGGATCTGAAGTAATAATACCTCCACAAACCTTTGTTGCCACTGCTACGGTAGTTCTGATGCAAAAGGCAAGGCCGGTTTTTGCAGATATACAGTACAGTACAGGAAATATCGATCCTTCATCCATTCAGCAAAAGGTTTCTGATAAAACAAAAGCAGTGATACCTGTTCATTGGGGAGGTTATCCATGTGATTTAGATGAGATTGCTTCTATAGCGAAAGTTTATAATCTGGTTGTAATTGAAGATGCTGCACATGCACTGGGTGCAACGTATAAAGGAAAGCCGATTGGTTCAATTTCTAATTTTACCGCTTTCTCGTTTCAAGCAATAAAACATCTAACAACCGGTGATGGTGGTCTACTTTGCTGTTTACATCAAAATGATTATGTGAGGGCTAAGCAGCTACGATGGTTTGGTATAGATAGAGAATTACACAAGCCTTCAATATTAGGTGAAAGACAGTATAACTTAGATGAAGTTGGATATAAGTATCACCTGAACAACGTAGCAGCAGCGGTTGGATTGGGGAATTTAAAGGATTTTCATAAAAGATTAAAAATAAGGCAAAAAATAGGTAGTATTTACAGAAAAGAATTATCGAATGTACCAGGGTTAAGGTTGCTCGACTATAAAGATGACAGAGGACATGCATTCTGGCTTTTTACAGTACTGGTTGAGAATAGACTGGAATTTATAAAGAAATTGAAGGAGCACGGAGTCCCAACTTCCGTTGTACATCAGAGAATCGATAGGAATAAAATTTTCGGTGGCATAAATGATGATCTGACAAATCAAAAAAAATTTGATGAAAGGCAAATCAGTATACCCATTCATGATAAACTGAAAGACGATGATATCGAATGTATAATAAAAACAATAAAATCCGGCTGGTAGTATGCTTAATATTGATGATCTAAACATTAGGCCTGTATCGATACATGAGGCCGATCAGTTTATTTTTTTATTAAATAAGACATATTCAAGAAAAAAGACAGTTGATTATTTTAAGTGGCAATATTTTGATACTCCACTGAAAACAGCACTGATAGGAGCTTTTCTAAGTAATAAGCTAATTGGATGTTTTGGTCTACAGTGCCGCATGTTGAATAATGGCCTGGTTGGAGGACAGATAATTGATATAGTTGTAGAGGAAGAATACAGAGGAAAAGGCATTTTTTCTGAAATGGCAAATTATGCCTTTGATTATTTTCGTAATGAGATGGATTTTGGCTTTATATTGCCAAATGTTGCAGGAAGGCAGGCCACGGAAAAGGCATTGAGCTGGAAAAATTTATATACTATTAAGACATTAATGTGTAAGAGTTATTCTCGAGTATTTGAAAGAGATTCGAATATAACCGTAATAGATGATTGGAGTAACATTGTGTTAGGCAATAAAAAGGATAGTTTGAATATGCTTTATTTCGTCCGTGAAAAAGAGTATTTACAGTGGCGTTTTGGTAAGAATCCTGAGTATAGATATGTAATTATAAAAAGGGATGATTTTTTTGTAGTGGCAAAGACCTTTATAGATCCAGTAACTGGCGGGAAATTTGGTGATATTGTTGATTTTGGTTATGGATCAAAAAACTTAAATCCAATAAGGGCAATATTTATCTCTGCAATTAATTATTTTATAGAAAGCGGGATTGAGGAAGTAACAACATGGGCATTTCCACATACTCCTGTGTATACTATTCTTAAAAATATTGGCTTTGCTGAATCACAGCAGGAAAGGTATTTCTGTCTTAAGCCATTTAGACCGCATTTAGATTATTTAAATGATATTAATAATTGGTTTTTAATACAGGCAGATTCAGAAATCTATTAAACAAGGGGTAAAAATGAAAATTACTGTTCTGGGGGGATTTGGATTTGTAGGTCAAAATGTTACTGAAGAGCTAAAAAAGAGAGGCTTTGATCCAATTCAGGTATCGAGAAGAAATGGATTTGATTTAATGGATTCTAAGACTGCTAAAAAGAAACTAAAAAAGATTAAACCAGACGTAATATTAAACTGTGCAGCGCATGTTGGGAGTTTGCATTATGTAATTGAATATGCAGCAGATGTCGTTTATGATAATTTGCAGATCATTTTAAATTTGTATAGTATTTTAAAAGATGTATGCCCTGATGTTACGATAATTAACCCGTTATCAAACTGCTCATATCCCGGTAAGTCTGATATTCAGAGGGAGAGTGAATGGTGGAATGGAGCGGTTCATAAATCTGTAGCCTCATATGGTAACACAAGAAGAATGATTGGAGTAATATCTGAATGCTATAATATTCAGTATAGTATTAGGAGCATCAATTTCCTCGTTCCAAATGCATACGGGCCTGGTGATTACACAGATCCAAATCGCACACATGCATTAAACGGCTTGATCATTCGAATGTATAAGGCCAAAATAAATAATGATTCTCAATTTGAGATATGGGGTACAGGTAAACCAATAAGGGAGTGGATCTATGTGAAGGATATTGCCCGGATATTATCGACAGTAATCAATGAAAAAGCCAGCCAGATCGAGCCAATAAATATGGGACAGAAAAAGGGATATTCCATAAGTGATATTGCAAAGATTATAAAAAGGCTGATTAATTATGATGGTGAACTTGTATTTAATACTGAATATCAGGATGGAGCGCCAAAGAAAGTATTGGATGACACAACCTTTAGGAAGAGGTTTCCTGATTTTAAATTCACAGATCTAGAGGTTGGAATCAGGGAAACAATAGCTTACTATAAACAAAAACTGGAGATATGATATGCGTGTTTTAATAACAGGTGGAGCTGGCTTTGTTGGTACCTCTTTAGCTTCCTATCTATTGAATAATGGGTATACGGTTCGTGTTTTTGACAACCTAATGTATGGAGGGGATCAGCTTCTACCTTTTTTTAGAAGCAAAAATTTTGAATTTATAAGAGGCGATATTAGAAATGCAGATGATGTAAAGTCAGCATTAGCAAAACAGGATATTATCGTACATCTGGCAGCAATTGTTGGCTATCCTGCATGCAGAAAAGAACCTAAACTTGCAAGAGAGGTCAATGTAGAAGGTACAAAGAATTTAATAAAATCTTCTTCAAAAGATCAGTTGATTATCTATGCATCAACAGGGAGTAACTATGGAAAGGTTCATGATGTATGCACAGAAGAAACTCCCTTAAATCCTCTGAGTTTATACGGACAGACCAAAACATTGGCTGAGTTCATGTTATTAGAAGAATGTAGTACAGTTGCATATAGATTTGCAACTGCATTTGGAGTATCCCATAGGCTAAGGCTGGATTTATTAATTAATGATTTTGTCTATAGAGCACTGACTCAGGGCTATTTGGTCGTTTATGAGAAGGATTTTATGAGAACCTTCATACATGTTTATGATATGGCTCGGGCCTTTTTGTTTGCTGTGGATAATTCTGATAGGATGATAAAGCAGGTTTACAATGTTGGTTCTGAAAACATGAATTATAGTAAGGAGCAGATATGTAACCTGATAAAGAGTAAGATAGATTGCTATATACACTATGCCAGTGTTGGAGAGGATAAGGATAAAAGAAATTATGTGGTCAGTTATGAAAAGATTAAAGATTTAGGTTACAGTACTACAATTTCAGTTGAAGATGGTATTGAAGAATTAAAAAGGTCTTTACAGGTAGTTCAAATAAAAATGCGTTATTCAAATGTTTAGCGTTGAGAATATTGCATTACTATAAGATGTTTTTTATCAGTTCTTAGAGTATTTCCGCCTTTAATGCCAAATAATAATTTTCAGGATTGAATATTTCTTCATAGAGGAACAATTTAAAAATATGGTTAGGACTTCATTGATTGCAGTGACGAAAAACCGAGTAGAATTGGTACAGAAGGCACTTCCAATGTGGCATAGTTTAAAGGGAAGAAATGATGAATTTATTGTTGTGGATGGTGATTCTGATGATGGGACATACGAGCTTTTAAAAAGAGAGGAAGGAAAACTGATCGATCTTTTGATACACGAACCTGATGAAAGTGAAGCGGATGCTCTTAACAAGGGATTTTTAAAGGCAAAAGGGATCATAATAAAGATAATCACAGACGATGATATCTTTTATCCAGATGCTTTGGAAAAGGCTTATTCTGTTATGCTTGAAAATCCTGAGATTGATATATTAATAACCGGGGGAGAGAGGGTAAAAATTAATAAAGATGGAACTATTGGTAAAACTATAAATTATCAATGGTTTAATGAAAAGAGTGATATAAATACAATTGAAAATATTATAGGTCTTTGTGGAATAGGGATGTTGATAAGAAAGAGCTCTTTATCAGAAACAGGTCTGATAAATCCGAATCATCTTCTAGCTGATACCTCTTACCTGATTCAGTCGCATTTGATAGGTAGTAATATACATTTTATCAGGATCAAGGGCTTTTTGCATCTTTACTATTCATGGTCTTTTTTTTCGCAGAAGGGAAAGATAAAAGAAGAATATATAAAAATTATGAAAGATTTTAATCTACAACCAAAGGGAAAATTCATTAGAGCTATACAGAATCCAGGAAAAGTATGGAATAAGGTTGTTTTTCATCTAACAAGAAGGATAACGGATAATGAACCAGATTGGGATGGTAAATTGATTTAATTAGGTGTAATTATAAAAATGAAAACAATAAATGGTAGTGGAAAAAGCTTCAATCAATATCTGTTATTCTTTTTCATTTTATCATACTTTTTACAGATATTATCGCATAAATTTACCATTGATTTACAACCTCTATTATCGTTTAGCTTTCATTTAAAACCCTTTATGATTTTTGCTATCATCCTAACTCCTATTGTTATTAATAAAATTAAGTTCTTTAAATTAGAAAATTACGAAATGCTTATGGTTGTCTTTTTTTTATATTTTATCTGTACTATCTTTGTTGCAGAATATAGAGGAATAAGCTTAAAACTTACCATTGGAATATTAATCATGATGTATATCTATTTTGTTACAAGGGACCTCCTGTATAAAATTGATCTGTCAGCTCTGGAGAAATTGCTTTTTAGTGCAGGTCTTGTTTTTAATATGATATCTTTATTCCTTTATATTTTAGGATTGATAGGTTGGAAAAGTGGTATTCTTGAAAGCCAAAAGGTTTTCAATTATGGGCTAAGCTTAAGTGAAGAAGGTGTTCCGAGACTTAACGGTTTAATATATGGGCCAAATTATTTCGTGTTATTCAATTCCTTATTCTTCTTTTACTACCTGACACGTATTAAGATTAAAAAAAATATTTTTGGATTATTTCTCACTACAATAACAATAATTTTAACTCTTTCAATTGGGGGCATAACGGCAATATTCATTGCGTTTCTAATTAACCTATTTTTGGAAAAGGATAAAGAGGTGCTAAGAAGGCTTTTATTTTCTCTCTCAATAGTTTTAGTGCTATTCGTTTTGATTTATTTTCTCCTGTTTAAAAATACGGAACTTTTTTCCTATCGAATTAAATCAATAAAAACAGGAAGTTACAGATATGAACTATGGGGGTTTTCATTATCTCTTTTTAAAAAAAATCCAGTATTTGGCATTGGGCTTTATAATTTGCGTCACTATAGTTCAACTATGTTTAAAATTAGTGATACGCACTATATTTCAAATATTCACAATACCTTTTTAAAGGTTCTAGTTGAGGGTGGAGTCTTTGGTTTTATTTTTTTTGGTGCATTTACTGTTACTCTATTCAAAAAGCTATATAAACTTGCTAAATGTGATCATTCTACTCGATACCTGTTTTTGACTTTTATAGCTACATATGTTGTTTTTGCTTCACTTTCAGCATTAATACATGAAATATATTTTTTAACATTAGCTATTTATAATAGGTACATTTCAGAGTATGATATATATCTTTCAGAAATGAGGCCAATTGCATGAAGAGGATAATATATTGAAAGATAGAAGAAAAGCGCCATTGATTTCAATAGTTATCCCATGCAGAAATGAGAAAGAATTTATAGGAGGATTATTGGAAAATATCCTAAATCAGGATTATCCTAAGGATAATCTAGAGGTATTTGTAATTGATGGAATGAGTGATGATGGTACCAGGGATATAGTAAAGGAATATGAATTGAGGTATTCTTTTATAAGACTTTTAGATAATACAGAGAAGGTTGTCCCCCATGCACTGAATAAAGGTATAAATATTTCTCGAGGGGATTTTATAATAAGAATGGATTCTCATGCCTCCTATCCTGAGGATTATATTTCAAAATTATTGTACTGGCAAAAGAGGCTTAATGCAGATAATATTGGGGGTGTTTGGATTACCAGGCCTTTTTCAAATTCTATAAAAGCTCAGGCGATAGCTTTTGCTCTGTCAAATAAATTTGGGGTTGGGGATGCATATTTTAGAGTCGGTGTGGATGAACCCAAAGAGGTTGATACAGTTCCATTTGGTTGCTATAAGAGAGAGGTTTTTAATAAAATAGGTTTATTTGATGAAGACCTCGTTAGAAATCAGGATGATGAGTTAAATGCAAGATTGAAAAAGCGTGGTGGCAAGATATTTTTAGTTCCGGATATAGAAATTATCTACTATGCAAGAGATAAAATAAAAAAATTATGGATTATGTATTTTCAATATGGATATTTTAAGCCTCTTGTTAATATTAAAGTAGGTTCTCCTGTAAATTTAAGGCAATTTATGCCCTTTTTTTTCATCTCTTCATTGGTTATATCATTGATTATAGCAATTTTTTATCTTCCGATCATCTGGTTGTTTATTTTTATACTTGGATCCTACTGTATTTTGAACATACTGGTTTCTTTAACCATAGCTTTTCGCAATAATAAAAAACTATTTTTTTCTGTTTGTATAAGCTTTGCAGCTATTCATTTCAGTTATGGTATTGGATACATAAAAGGTGTTGTAGATTTTATTCTTTTAAAGAGACACAAAAGGAGAGATTTACAACAAATAAAATTATCAAGATAGAACTGTTAATCATTTTCAAGCAAAAATAGTTTTTGTCGATGTTGATAGAGAGGTCAGTATTATTATAAGATTGAGCATTTATTAAACTTCGAGTTTATCAAAAACATGTACAGCTTTATTAAAAGGGTAATTGATCTGTTAGGTTCGATTATAGGACTTGCTATACTATTACCGTTTTTCTTGCTAATAATGATTATTATTAAGCTTGATTCAAAGGGGCCTGTTTTTTTTAAGCAGGACAGGGTAGGTAGAGAAGAAAGATTATTTAAAATATATAAGTTCAGAACAATGGTTCAAAATTCAGAGAAGATTGGTCCTCAAATCAGCAAAATTGACAATCATAGAATCACAAGAACAGGAAGGTTTTTAAGAAAATATAAATTAGATGAAATTCCTCAATTGTTAAATGTTTTAAAAGGAGAGATGAGCTTGGTAGGACCAAGACCTGAATTGCCGAAATATGTAAAAAGTTATGATAGAGATTATAAGGAGATATTAGAGGTAAAACCGGGGATTACAGATTATGCTTCTTTGGAGTTTAAAAATGAAAATGAAATGCTTGATGGCTTAGAAGATGTTGAGGATAGGTATATAAATGATATATTACCTGTAAAAATAGAATATTATAAAAAGTATATAAAAGAAAAGAGCATTATAAAAGATTTTGGCTTAATTTTCAGGACAATAATTAGAATATTCAAATAGATTAGCCATATCACTGAATGAATGGGAGTCTTATCATTGAAATATTTGTACAAAATAACAAGGAAACAACTTTTATTTCTATTATTTGATTTGATAATTATTAACATTTCTTATTCATTATCATACTTCTTAAGATTTTATCCTGCTTTACAATCAAATATGCCCCTGTTGTATTGGACACATTTCGCTGTTTTGTCATCTGCCTATATCCTAGCTTTTTATTTATTTCAATCCTATAGAATAATGTGGGAGTATTCCAATTTAAGAGATGTCTATAGGTTGAGTTTTGCCAATGTTTCTGGATTTTTACTTTTTATATTTGTTGTTCTATTCTTTCATCTGGAGTATTCTAGATCGCTTTTTATTCTAGCATTTTTCTTTACCTTGTTCGCATCAATAGTTTACAGGGTATTTATCAGAGATTTCTTTTCTAAAAGGAGAAATGCTAAAAGCAAAGGGTCGTCTGATGAGTTGAATAATGTAAATAGTATTCTGCTTGTAGGAGCTGGAGAAGCTGGCAGGACCATTTTAGCCGAGCACTCTAAAATTGGTCTTGCAAAAAATATTGTAGGTTTTGTTGATGACGACAGAAATAAGATTGGGAGGATATTTAATGGCAAGATGATTCTGGCTTCTACGGATGAGATAGCTGAAGTTATATCGGAGTATAATGTTAGTGAAGTTATCATTTCAATGCCTTCGGCCAGCTCTGAAAGTATAAATAGAATTGTTCTATTGATAAAAAATGAGTTTAAAAACATTAGAAATATAAAGATTAAGACTCTACCATCTTTATTAGAAGTTTTAGATAGAGGGTCCTTAATTGGTTCTTTGCGGGAAATTAATATTAACGATCTAATAGGAAGGGAAGAGGTTAAGGTTGATGACAGAGCAATTGAAAAGAACTTCTCAGAGAAGGTGATATTGATAACAGGTGCCGGGGGAAGCATCGGGTCTGAAATGTGTAAGCAACTTTTGAAGTTTAAAATAAAAAGATTGATTGCTGTTGGAAGAGGCGAGTTTTCAATATATGGTCTAATCAAAACTCTTAATGAATATATCTCATATCTAGATTATAAGCCTGAAGTACTGGTTAAGATCGCAGATATAAAAGATGTTGGCTTATTAAATGAAATTTTTAAGGAACAGAGGCCTGATGTCGTTTTTCATGCAGCAGCTCACAAACATGTTCCATTGATGGAATTTAATGAAGCTGAAGCGGTACAGAATAATATTATCGGGACATTAAATACATTAAGATTATCTAAAGAATACAATGTAGAAAAGTTTGTTCTGATTTCAACAGATAAAGCTGTAAATCCAGTCAGTATTATGGGGGCAACAAAGCGAATTGCAGAGATTGTCACGATGTTTTATTATAAGGAAGAAGGATTGAGAACAGCTATTGTGAGATTTGGAAATGTTATTGGTAGTCGTGGTTCTGTTATTCCTCTATTTCAGGAACAGATTGAAAGTGGGGGACCTGTTACAGTTACACATCCTGAGATGAAAAGGTACTTTATGACCATCCCTGAAGCCTCCATTTTGGTAATAAATGCATCTGCTTATGCCAAAGGGGGTGAGATATTGGTCCTTGATATGGGTACACAGTATAAAGTTGTCAACATTGCAAGAAATCTTATAAGGTTTTATGGATATGAACCTGATAAAGATATAAAGATTGTATTTACTGGTTTAAGGCCTGGTGAAAAGTTGTATGAAGAGCTGTGGTATGATAAGGAAAGCCTTATGAAAACAGAGCATGAAAAGATATTCAAACTTGACACTAAAGAAGAGTTCTATAATAAGGAATCGATTCAAGATTTTATAAAAAATGATTTAGACAATTTTTTACAGTACAATTCACTAAAGATAAGAGATTCTCTAAAAAAGTTAGTTAAAGATTATAACTTTAGCGGTTATAATGAATATAATCGTGATATTTCTAAGTTCATAAGTTAGTGGATTTTAATTAAAAAATATAATTCGTTAGATAAAATGTTGAAGAGATAAAAGAACCCTCTACGTGATAAAAACCCGCTGTTATAGAAGAATAAAAATATAAGTAAAGATAAATAATTCCACCTTTCTATAATTATATTTTATAGAATGTTAAATTGTTGTTGATACTCGAAACAAGTTATGAATACCGTATAATTCTAAATTATGATTATGAAGGATAACCATATGTTATTTAAACGATTAGATATTATAAAAAAATATGGTATTGAATCTTTTCTTTTACTGGTAATCTTTTCTCTTTCATGGCTGGGATTCGGAAGTTATACCGCTGGCCTCCTCGCCCTATTATCTATTCTTACTCTTTTTTTTAAACCCAAAAGAGAGTTCCTATTTTCATTATTTAGAGATAAACCTTTTATTATACTTCTGATTTTATTTGTCCTTAACAACGTAATTTCTTCGTTATTCTCTATTGATAAATTAATTTCTACTTCAATCTCTCTGGTATGGTTTTTGATGGTCTATATACCTATCTCATATGTAAGATTTTCGTTGAACAGGGGTAATGATTTTTTTATAAAATGGATAGTACCTGCAGGCTTTCTTGTATCCCTTGTAATAATTATTTACCTCTATACATTATTTTTACAGAATCTATCCACACAAGGTCCTGTTTGGAAAATATATACATTTCGCTTCCTTGGTACAGGCTCAACTCCGGATATGATTATAATGCTCGGAGGTATAGGATACGGATGGATCAGACATAAAGAGGGAGAAAAGTATCGATGGCTCGGGTTTTTATTTTTCCTCTTCTGTTTTTCTGGGGTCGTTTTAACCCTGGATAGAGGTGGATTAATCTCGTTTTTTATTTTAATGTTGATTGTATTAAGTTATGATTATAAAAGGTTATGCATACTTTTTATAATAATTGGTATAATGATATATCTTTCATTTAAAATAGATTTTCTTGGCGGTCTAAGATACTTATACAAATATTTGTATGACCCAGCAACCTGGGATGGATTAATGAGGAGGACCCAAATAGCCTCCTTCAGGACAGCCTGGGGTATGATAAAAGATCACTGGCTTTTGGGAGTAGGAACAAACAATTTCTGGAAATTCTCTGATCAGTATGGCACACGAAAGTTTACATATGCACATAATATTGTATTACAGTTCTGGGCCGAAAATGGCCTTTTTGGTATGATATTCGGTCTATCTATAATTGGACTTATCATCTATAGATGGTTAAAGTCTTTTAAACTCTATAAGTATAGCTCAATTGCCCTGTGTATGGGGGCAAGCTTCATAGCAATGCTCGTTGGGCAGCTTACAAACTGTACAATATGGGTATTTTCAACTGCTATTCCTTTCTGGCTTCTTGCAGGCAGTATAAATGCGATTTATTATATTGTTAAAGATACAAAGGGGGACTCTCCTATTAAAAGTAACTCACAGCACTTAAATTAATTAATAATAATGGAATTTATATGACAAAAAGAGTTCTCGTTACAGGTGGTGCAGGATATATCGGAAGCCATGTTGTAAAAGCACTCGGTGAAAAGGGATACGATATCCTCATTTACGATAATCTCTCAACAGGTCACAGTGACCTGGTTTTGTATGGAGAGCTTGTTGTTGCAGATCTTGCTGATATTGATTACTTGAATGAAGTAATAAAATCATATAAACCACACGCTGTAATGCACTTTGCTGCATCGATACAGGTATTCGAGTCAATTAAAAACCCTTTAAAATACTATAAAAATAATACAGTAAATACCCTTCACCTTCTAGACCTTCTTCTTAGAAATGGGGTAAAATATTTTATTTTTTCTTCAACTGCTGCAGTATATGGAATATCTGAAGAGGGGATGCCTGTGAATGAGAATGCACCGCTTAATCCTGTTAGTCCCTATGGGTCATCAAAGATGATTGTTGAATATATGCTCAAAGATCTCTCCTTTATAAAGAATGATTTTCATTACATCTCTCTTCGTTACTTCAATGTTGCAGGTGCTGATAGAAAGGGAAGGATAGGACAAAAATACAAGGAGGCAACCCATCTGATTACACGGGCTTTAAAAGCAGCTAAGCGTGAGCTTAGCAAGCTTGAGATCTTTGGAATTGATTACGATACTCCAGATGGCACCTGTATAAGAGATTATATCCATGTGGATGATATTGCAGATGCCCATATCCTGACACTGGAATACCTTTTTGATAAAGGGAAGAGTGATATATTTAACTGTGGATACGGGCATGGCTATTCTGTTAGAGAGGTTGTAAAAATGACTAAAGAGGTAACAGGGACAGATTTCATGGTAGAAGAGGTTGGGAGGAGGGAGGGTGATTCGCCTGTTCTTATAGCGGATAGTTCCAAGCTAAAAAGAAAATTATTGTGGAAGCCAAAATACGATGATCTTCAGTATATCATCAAAACTGCCTGGAGGTGGGAAAAGAAGATGTAAAGGCGAATAGATCCGCGATTAATCTAATACTTTTATTTCCCTCACTGAATTAATTACAACATCAGCGTCCTTTTCAAGGTCTGATTTTCGAGCAACTTCACCTTCCAGAACTCCAACAACGAGTCCGATACCTGCTCTTTTGCCCATTTCCATGTCTGTAATCGTGTCTCCTACAAAGGCAACCCTATTTCTATCTACATTGAGTGTATTTACTGTTTTATAGATCATTTCAGGATCAGGTTTATCCCTTTCTACCATATCAGCACCAATGACATAATCGAACAGATTATAGATTCCCAGGGAGTGCAGGATATTATTTGCAATTTCGGTTAGATCAGCAGTTGCAATGGAAATGAGTATATCGTTATTATGTAGCCCTTCTAAAACCTCCCGCACTCCGTCGTAAAGTTCAGTGCATTGCATTCTCTCTTCTAAATTTTCTGCCTTTTCAATACTTATGCTTGCTACATTTTTAGCCTTTTGCCAGGGGACGCCAAGGCTGTAGAGAACAGTTGTGAATATTATTTTATCTTCAAATGGAGGGGTGTATGGAAAGGGACCATAGGGATCGATAAAGTCATTATAGATCCCAAATGCCCTGTACATTTCAACTTTAACTCTTTCTGCTGGATATCCGATTTTGAGCTCATCAAGGATGATTGCAATCCTCTTATCAAGTATAGTGAGCCATGTTTTTTTAAAGTCTGTGAGTGTGCCATCTTTATCAAAGATTATCAGTTCAGACTCGAAAGGTCTTTTTCCAAATCGAACTTTCTTCATTGGTTCTACCAGATAAACTTAAAAAATGAAGTAATGGATTTTTGTGATCTGTTTATAATTAGTTTTTCTGGAAAGTTAATTTTTTCAAGTAAAGACAGGGCATCATTAAAATCACCAACCTCCTCTGCAACATGTGCATCACTGTTTACAACTATAGATACTTCATTCTCTGCGCATTTTTCAAGAAAACTCACTATAGGCTTTCTCTCATTCATTTTGCTGCTATTAAGCTCTAGTGCAACATGTGAAGATTTTGCTGCATCAATAACTGGGTCGATTTCAATCTCATAGAATGCTCCAACAGGATGGGTAAAAACCTGTATGTATCTGTTCACTATTGCATTGATTACAGCATCTGTTCGTACCTTGGCACTCTGTTCTGAAATCCATGTATATGGATGTAACCCTGTCTGAACAATCTCCATTTTTGAAAGCACTTCCTGAGGAAGGACAAGGTCTCCCTGTTTATTCTTAATATCATCTTCAACCCCTGTTATAATCCTAAGAGGGCTAATTACACCACTTGTAAGTCTGTGAAGTGCCCTAAAATATATGATACTTGCTCCTCCACAGACACCAGGTCCATGATCTGCAATTGCTATACCTTTTAAACCCTTCTTTAATGCAAATTCACATATCGTTCTTATGGTATCAGCGGCATGTCCACTTGCAATTGTATGAATATGAAGATCAGCAATGATGTTAACCAAAGAAAGCCTCACATCTTTATGGCAAAGATTTAAGAAAAACCAAAATATGTTATTTTTTAATGATTTAATATAATGAAAAGAGCTATATAGATAAATAAATATCAGAGCTATTTTTTGTAGTAAATAAAGATCTTCGCAAGAGCTTCTGTTACATCTTTTACATCCTTTTTGCTCATCTGAGGGTATATGGGGAGGCTGACTTCTCTAAGAAATAGGGAGTATGAGTTGGGAAAGTCGTAAGCTTTATATCCGAAAGTCTTTTGATAGTAGCTCATGGTGTGAACTGGTATATAATGGACATTGGATGAGATATTTTCTGATCCAAGTGCCCGGATAAAATTATCTCGATCGATTCTGAGCCTTGAAAAGTCTATAAGAAGTGGGTAGAGATGCCATGCATGGGTTATATCATCCTTTACAAAAGGTGTTTTTACAAAATCGTATTCATTTAGAAAGTCAGTATACTGATCTGCAATCTCTTTGCGTTTTTTAATATTTTCGTTAAGCCGTTTCAGCTGTTCGATTCCAATAGCTGCTTGAATATCAGTCATATTGAATTTGTAGCCAGGGAGGGCAATATCATACTTCCAGCCACCAACCAGAAGCTTTGAGCGGGCATCTCTTGTCTGGCCATGTAAGGAGTGAAGTCTAAGCTGTTTACAAAAATGGTCGTCGTTTGTTGTTACTGCTCCTCCTTCAGCAGTGGTCACATTCTTAACCGCATGAAATGAAAAGACGGCCAGCTCTTCCCCATTTCCAATCTTTCTACCCCTGTATTCCGCTCCTATTGCGTGTGCAGCATCTTCAATTACAAGAAGATTATACTGACTGGCTATTTCTTTAATCCTATCTATTTCTACAGGGTGTCCACCTAAATGAACAGGAATAATTGCTTTTGTATTCTTTGTAATCCTCTTTTCAATCTCATCAGTTGATATCAGGAAGCTGTTTTTTTCAACGTCGGCAAATACAGGCATTGCTCCTGCATGGATGATTACATTTGCTGTTGCTGCGAAGGTATAGGGGGTTGTGATAACCTCGTCACCCTCCCCTATTTCTGCTATCTTGAGTGATAAAAAAAGCCCGGCTGTAGCTGAGCTGAGTACAACTGCGTTTTTTGCACCTGTATATGATACAATAGCTTTTTCGAACTCTTCACACATCTTTCCTCGCGTGATCCATCTTGATCTTAATACGCGGGTTACACCCTCTATCTCTTCATCATGAATATCAGGGGGAGAGAATGGAATAAGCTCCTCTCTTACTGGATTTCCGCCTTCAATCGCTGGTTTTTCCATTTTTTTGCTTATTATCTCTTATCGGGAGTAATACATTGAGCTATATTTATTTTAGTTGAATTAAAAAAAACCCGAGAATTAATTAGTAGCCATCTTTTTCGGAAAGGTCAAATAATTAAATGATACTTATATTTATTTTTGGTCTTATTTTTTTAATTGGTTTTTCGCTCTTTGTTGCAACCCTGGGAACCTCTTTTCTCAAAAAATATGCAAAGAGGGTATCGAAAACGGGCAAGCCTATATTAAAGGAGATTGATTACAGGAAGCGGTTTCGAAAAGAGTATGAAAAACAGATAAGTGAAATAACCCCTAAAGAGGTGGAGAAGGAGACTACTGGTGAGTATGCAATTCCAGAAGGAAAAAGGTATGGTTTAGAAGAAGCGGCTGAAAAGAGTCAAGCAGGAAAGTGGGTTCTCTTCTCTTTAGGGATACTTATAGTTTTAATTATATCAGTTTCTTTTGGCTACAAGCAGTACCAGAATATATCAGCAAGACCAAGATTATTTTTTTGTGAAAATGTTGATTATGTGAAGCTGAAGCCGATCCATAGATCGAATACATTCACGAGAGGAAATGTTACTCTCTTTGTTAAATCTCGTAAAACTCTTGATGCAGATAAAGCAAGAGTTGATGTCTATAAAATAGATCCTCAGGGCCCCCGCCATTTTTCCAGTGAGAAGATTCCATTAAAACCTGAATGGGCCTCTTTTTCAATGAAAATCTTGTTTGACAGGATAGGAAAATATTCTGTTGTAGTCTCGACTGATGATGGGACAATTATAGATAGAAAAAATATATTTATTGTTCCCGATTCATACGCATTTAAGCCGATAAGCAGCAGGTGAACGGTTCTGATTTTTAACGGAGTTTTATAAAGGAATACTCATTGTCAAACCTGTCAAACACAAGTGTTGTTCCAAGAGGATCTTTCCGGTATACACCATCAACTATTAATATATATGCATAAGAGCCGGGCAGGATATCTACCTCAATCTCCCACATTCCACTCTTGTTTCTTTTCATTGAAAGAGAGTAGGGATTCCAATTATTAAAGTCCCCGACAAGGTGAACATCTTTTGCTTTATCGTTTTTATAGTAGAAAATATAGCTATTGTTCTTTACTGGAACAGGGTTGTTTTTCACAATAATAAGAGGTACTTTAACTTCAAAGTAGGAGAGTTCCGTCCCGTATCGATCGTATACTGTTTTATTATTTACTGGATCATTCATCCAAATACCGTCTACAAGAAGCCGATATCGGTATATTCCCTCTTCTAAGACAATACCCCTTTCTTTTGTTCTGTCAAAGAGGAAAACGAATACATCATACCTGTTTTTTATTAGATAGTAGGATTCTTCCCAGTTATTAAAATCTCCTATTACCTTTACATACTTTGGTAGTTTTTCCTCACTTTTAAATGTAAAGAGTATACCTTCATCTGTAATAACTGGAGGTCGGGCCTCCTTTACATCGTATGGACTTATTGCAAAGGATATTGGGGTAAAGGCAAAAAAGACAAAGAGGACTAAAAATAGAGCTATATATGATTTTGTAACTGTTTTTTTCATAAATATCATTAGTTTAAAAAGGTATTCAAACTATATATCGATAAATTTTTATCTATGCTTAATTACTTTTGACAAAAACCCCTTTCGTTAAGAGAGAGAAGTTATTGTTTTTAATAAGGCACACTAGTTAGAGAAATGTCTATGATTGTTAAAGTGGAGCATCTTCATCAGACAGAGAGTCACTATTTGAAGCATCTTCACCTGTTTTAAAATCTAAGAACTGCACCTGGTTACATACTAAACCAATTTTTGAGTGTGTATTTCCATTGTCATCCTGCCATCTGTTCTGTTTGAGCCTCCCATTAACAATAACATGCCTGCCCTTTTTGAGATATTCATTGCACTGTTCAGCAAGCCTGGACCATGTGGTTATATCGATAAAGTTTACCTCTTCCTGAAGCTCATCTCCCCTATAGTAGGAATAGTTGTTTGCAATTGAGAAGCTGCAGAGGGGAGTACCGTTTTGCGTATAACGGATTTCCGGGTCTTTTACAAGCCTGCCTTCCAATACCACAACATTAAAGTTTCTCATTTTGTCCTCCTTAGTTTTCAATCGAAAGATTTTATATCTATTAAACAGCAAAGGCAGGACTTTTGTTTCAAAGAATCGATAGTGCAGATTTCAAATTTTAGAAAAGGTGAAAGGTGAATAAAAAATTTCTACTTCAACCACTCGCTGAATTCTTTTTTATCCTTTATCATTCTGTACTTGATGAACTCATTCAAGCATACCATGGCCCTCTCTGCTGTAAGAAAGGTCGGTACCCTTCCTAAATCCAGTACCTGTCCAAGTTTATTATAAACAGCATCAGCTCCTGAAACAACATTTACAGATACAACAGTTGGCTTTTTATACTTATGGACAGTATCGACTATCCTGGCCGCAATATTCATTTTATAAGTTTTAATCTCCTCATCAGTTGTATGAATTACCTGTGCCTGAGGCACAATGGAGATAAAGAGTGCATCTGTAGTTTTTGCCTTTAAGAGAATTTCTATGCATTTCTCAAAAAGCTCATCAGATGCCATAGCTGTCAAGTCGAGGAGAGAATCTGCATCCACAAAGGGGGGTAAAATAGCCTGTAGTTTTTTCGTTGATTCTTTGTCCAGCTCTGCAATTGTGAGATCACCAATATTATCTGCAGCGTATGTCTTTTCGTAACCTGCATTTGTAATAACCGCTACACGGTTTCCTGTAACCTTAAAATCATGTAAAAGAGCAAAGGTCTTGATAAAATCTCCATGGTCAATCATTGTATCAGCAACTACAAGTCCTGCCTGCTTCATTGCAGCCTTAGCAACCTCATATTCACCGGCTATACTTGCTGTATGAGACTGGGCTGCCATCTTACCAGCTTCTGTTCTTCCGGCTTTATAAACGATGATCGGTTTTTTGCTCCTCGAAGTGATGTTAAAGAACCTTCTCCCGGCTCCCTTTTTAAAGCCCTCAATATAGAATCCAATTACATCTACTGCGGAATCGTCCTCAAAGTAGCTGGCAAGATCACAGGGATCTATATCTAATTGATTTCCATAACTTACTATAACTTTCGGAGATATTGCATTTCTAAGATTATAGATTTCAGTAATCCCCAATGCCCCACTCTGGCTAAGAATTGCGACATTTCTGTCCTTTTCGAGATTTACACTGAACTTTTCTTCAGGAATAAAAAATGTGTTAATTCTATTCTTGCCTTTGTCACCTGCATAAACAATTCCCAGGCAGTTAGGTCCCATGATCCGGATACCGTTATTTCTGCAGATTTCAAGAATTTTTGCCTCCAGTTCCTGGTTTTTCTTGACCTCACTAAATCCACCAGGAATGAGAATTATTGCTCTTACCCCCTTTTTTGCACAGTCCTCAACAACCCCAATTGTTGCCACTGCTGGAACTGCAATGATGGCAAGATCAATTGTTTCATCAATGTCCAGGATCGATCTGTGGAGCTTGAAAGTTATTCCGGAAATTGTAGCATTTCCCCCCTTTATATTTATACAGTGGATCCTCTCCCTCTTCATATTAATCAGATTTTTAACAATAGTGTTTCCTGATTTTGTATTGTCAGTTGTACTTATTCCAATGATGGCAATACTTTCAGGCTCAAAGAAGGGAGTAAGGGTTTCTTTTGGCAAAATCTCCAGATTAATCTTTTCCTCTTCCCTTTTCTCGAATGTAGCAAAGCCATCTATGGCAATAAAGTTTCCTTCAAAATCAAAGATGAAAGGGTTTACTTCGAACTCCTTTAGAATAAATTGTGATTCTGTCGCAAAAAAGTTTGAGAAATGAGTAGCGAGAGTGCTGAACTTTATTCCAGTCTCGACGATTTTGGTGATATAATCCGTATTTCCTTCATCGACATATTTTTTCTGGATTTTTGTTGATTCTAAGAGTGCCTGAGCCCATTTTCTATTAATAGGAGCAAGGATCAGATTTGGTGGAGAGAAGTTTGCTGCAAAATGCTCTGCATCTGTACCCCCTTTGCTGAAAGAGATTACCGGCCCAAATGCTTCGCTTTCTCTAAAACCAAGGAGGATTTCATTTCCAAGATCCTTGGAATAATCTATATATTCTACGAGTAGAATCCCATGGATAGCGTAACCTTTCTTTTCAATTGAGGATTTCATTTTATTAAATGTGTATTTCACAAAATCCAGGTCTTTGTATACTACCTTTACTCCACCTGTTTTCTGTTTATGTGTTATATCCTTTGAGCAAGCCTTTAATACAATCTTTTCACTTCCAAAGAGTGATAGTGTATTGGCTGTAATATCCTTTTCATTTTTTATAAAGATATGAACTGGCGTTTTGATTCCCAGTTCAGCCAGTATGCCATACACCTCATGCTCAAAAAGCTTAGTCCTCTTTTTACTGTTAGCCTTCTCCAAAATGCTCTCTATGTTTTTAAAAGATGTGGATCTTTTTTTTCCTATCATCTTTTTACTCCACTCATTAAATTAATAACTCCCACATTAATGTCAAGGTTGCAGTAGGTAAGGGGACGTTTTACATTAATCAGGGGAAGAATGGTGATTGCTCAAATTGGTGGAGAGAAATGTTTATTGCATTATAATCATGAATGCGGCTTGTCATCATTAGGGTAGCTTAAATAATGAAATTCCTTAAATTCGATGAATATTAGAGCGAATTTCGAGTTTTAGAAAAGTAGATAATAGAAGGTGGTCATACATAACAAATGAGGGAATGCCGGACAACCTTCGGTTGTACAACCAAAGGTTGTCGGGAACTTCTGTTTATAAATCATTAAAAAATATAACTATTTAGGGAAATATTTTTGTTAAGTTTGTTAAATTTGAAAACTCAAAGTTCGCATTATTAGATTAAAAATGGAGGTTAGACTGTTAGATTATGGGATTTTGGAAAGCATTTACTTGAAATATACTATACCTTTTTTTCATTACCAACATTTTTGCAGGCTATAGTACTATTAATAATAGGTTATAGTTAGCTTATACCGAGTCTTTCAAAAACCTCTTTGTATAGTGTAAAATACTTAGACTTGGAGAACTTCTTTATCTTATCCTCTGGCAAATCTCCCAAGAGGGTATCCATATATTTAAGGATGGTAGTGATATCATTGTAGAGTACAGTATCTATACTTGTTTCTGTAATAGCCTCTGGTGCTTCTTCTCTTTCGCCTATTTCAGCAGATTCTGGTAAGACCTCTTCTTCTTCAAACTCGCTGAGCTCTTCTCCAGTAACTGTAACAACATCTTCCATTTCTGGTTCAACTTCTTTTTCAGCCTCGAGATCAAGGTCTTTACTCAGTATCGTTTCTTCCTCTTCTGTAAGAGATATTTCTTCTTCTAATGGTTCTTCAGGAATCTCGAGACCTTCTTCCTCAGGAAGCTCAAAGGATGGTTCTTCCATTTCAGGTGTAGGGACAGCTTCTTCCTCAGGAAGCCCTGCTTCCTCAGGGAGCCCTGCTTCCTCAGGAAGCCCTGCTTCCTCAGGAAACTCAAAGGATGGTTCTTCTACCTCAGGAACAGGAATACCCTCTTCTTCTTCAGGTAGCTCTGTCTCTAAGAAACCCTCTATCTCTTCCTCCTTTAATTCCTCACCCTCTTCTTCAAGGCCTTCTATACCTGCTTCCCTAAATGCCTCTTCATCTAATTCAACTCCTTCAATTCCCTCAAGTTCCTCATCAACTTCACCGAGCACCGGCGATTCAACAAGCTCTTCTTTTTCTAATTCGATAGAATCAAGATCTATTTCTGTATCAATGTCTACAAGCTCCTCTTCTAATTCTTTACCAGGTTCTTCCTCTTCTAGCTCAATTTCCTCTTCTTCAGGTATTTTTATTTCCTCTCCAATCTCTTCTTCAAGATCTTTTAGATCGGTATCAATATCACCAACCTCAAGTTCTATGTTTTCAAGGTCTTTTGGTGATAGTTCGTCTATTTCACCTGATATGTCAAAATCATCTTCCATGGAAGATTCTGAAATGGGCTCAGTCTCTATCCCTTCACCTTCTTCAAAACTTTCTTCTTCCTCTTGTTCTAATTTCTCTTCACCCTCAGGTTCCTCTGACAGAAACATTTCTTCAGGCTCTTCTTTCTTTGTTTTATCAGTTGTCTCCTGTACTATTTCGGCCTCTGAAAGAATATCATCAAGCTCATTCATAGATAGGGCAATTGTTTCATCTTCTTCTGACTCACTATCAAAAGGAGATTTTGCTTTTTCTTCTTCAGTTTCGTCCATGTTTGCCCCCTATTATTGGACTATTCTTAATATAGTATATAATATAAGTTTAAAAAAGTAAAAAGAATATACAATGATTATAAGTAAATCTTATTTAATCGTAACATACTTTTTTATCTTTTCAAGTTTTTTTACTCCAATGCCCTTAATATATATGAGATCCTCAATGCTTTTATAACTTCCATTTTGTGATCGATATTCAATGATTTTTAAAGCAGTTTCTCTACCGATTCCAGGAAGCATGGTTAATGCACGCACATCTGCACTATTTAAGTTTACTTTTAGAATATTTGTATTTTCTTCTTTATCATCGGCAAAAGCATATTCTTTTACCAAGTTATTTTGAGAATTTTTTGTATAGTACTTTACATTTATATAGTTCTGATAAAAGTTATACTTTCCAAGAGATAAAGAGAGAAATCCTAATGAGAGAGTAAGCAAAATAAAGAGTGCTGCATATTTTTTCTTAACTGTCATTTATGATAGATGGTAGCTATGAAAAGCTGCTTTGTCAAAATTTTTTTTTCTTGATTTTTAAGGAGTATGATTTAATATATGAGTATAGCATGAATATACGGAATAATTGCAAAATTTCTGCTATAGTAATAGGGGTAAACATAAACAAGAATGATTATGAGAGAGATGAGACCTCCCTTGAAGAACTCTGCCTTCTTGCAGAGACTGCCGGTTTTAATGCAAAGCTAAAGCTTCTTTACAAGAGAGATAGAATAGATCCTGCCTATTATCTGGGTATAGGAAAGGCACGTGAAATACGAAGAATTACTGTAGAAAATAGTGCTGATGCTGTAATCTTTGATTTTGAGCTTTCGCCTGTTCAGATACGAAACCTTAAAAGATTAATAAAGACGAGAATTGTATCAAGAACCGAGCTTATATTAGACATATTCGCAAAGCGTGCACAGACAAGGGAGGCAAAGCTTCAGGTTGAACTTGCAACTCTGGTCTATTCCCTTCCCCGGTTGAGACATATGTGGCCTCATTTAGGGAGGATTGCAGGTGGAATTGGAATAAAGGGTCCTGGTGAAAAGCAGATTGAAATGGATAAACGGCGGATAAGAAAGAGGATAAATAAGATTAAAAGTGAACTGGTATCAGTAAAAACACACAGGCTGGAGATAAGAAAAAACAGGAGACTTAAATATAAAGCAGCCCTTGTAGGATATACAAATGCCGGAAAATCTTCACTTCTCAATACCCTTTCCCATTCCACACTGTTTACAGAAAACAGACTTTTTGCAACATTAGATCCAGCAACGAGGGAGGTATGGCTTGGTGAAGGAGTGAAGGTCTTAATTACAGATACCGTTGGATTTATTAAAAGATTACCCCATACCCTCATTGCCTCATTCAGATCGACTCTTGAAGAGGTGAAAGACACTGATATACTTCTCCATGTTGTTGATATTTCAAACTCCGATGCTTTTGAGAGAATAGAAGCAGTGGCTGAGGTGCTTAAAGAGATATCTGCAGATTCACTACCCATAATCTATATCTTTAATAAGGTAGATCTCTTAACGAGAAGGGATACAAAGGCCTTATTATTAAAAAGATATAAAAATAATGCTGTAGTTTCGGCAAAGACCGGAGAAGGGATCAGTAACCTGAAGAGTCAGCTTTTAGCATATTTTAAAGATCTATCTGGTGAAAGGGGACATTATGATCAATATGGACATTACGAACTTCCAGCTTTAAAATCCTCTGAATATACTAAAAGCTGACTTATCTTTCAAAAAAGCGTACTTTTATTTTATTATGCCCACCAGAGAAGGGAAGCTCATTCATTATAATTGATACAGTGTACTTCTTTTTGTCTTGCCCTCTGATTTTTACAGGAATAGTGGAAATAGATGATGAGTGTTTAATAACTGGTTAGGTTTGACCGGCTTCATTTTTCATCTTAAATAATATTGTATGAAATGAAAAATGGGAAGAGTAGGCTTTAAAAAACTTCCAGATACATTAACCTTCTCTCAAATTTCTGCTTTAATCCTCACTGTATCGAGTATTCTGTCACTCAGGACAGGAAGGATTTTTTCTCATCATCTATTCATATTACTCGCTGTTGCTTTTTCCTTCTCTTTTCTACTTTTAGTACTCTTTATTATTTTTTTCAAGCATACAATAAGAAAAGGCCTTCTATTTTTTGTACTCTTTTTAATTGCTCTAATTTATGCATCGTACAGAAATGCATCATTCCCGTACCCTTATGAAAAACAGGTTGTAGCCAGATTAAGGCTTTTGTCAGAATCGAGACTAAGAGGGAAGACAGTTCAATGGACAGCAAGGGTAAAGGGAATTTATATTGATGGTGAAAAAGAAAGACCTTTGCCTCGTTATAAGGTATTGTTGAATCTATCGAACCCTAAAACCTCTTTAAAAAGGGGATATGATATAAGAGTAAGGGGACTCTTTATGGAACTTCCCTATGATGAGGCCAAAGGGTATGCATCGTATCTAAGGAGTAGGGATATAAGAGCAATATTTGAGGGCTATTCAAGAGACGTTCTGATTATAAAAAAGCCAAAGAATTATTCACTTATGTCAGTTTCAAACAGATTAAAACGCTATGTGGGAAGAGTAAATGAGAAGCTGCTCTTCTATCCTCACAGTGAGTTTGCAACTGCTCTTCTTACTGGAAACAGGGATAATATACCGTATAATGTAATGGAATCATTCCGGAAGAGTGGGACAATACATATCCTTGCTGTTTCTGGGCTCCATGTTGGGTTTTTAAGTATGTTCTTCCTTCTAGTTTTGAGAATCTTCCGTATAAATCAAAAGGTGATCTATCTTCTTTTAATATTTGTTATAGTCTTTTATATGATCTTTATAGGTGATTCTCCTTCTGTTAAAAGAGCATCAATCATGGTTTTGTGTGGTATTGTTGTATTCATATTCGATAGAGACAGAAATTATTTAAATGTTCTCGCTCTTGCATTTGATGTTCTATGGATAACAAATCCCCTCATCATATTAAATCCTGGTTTTTTGCTGTCCTTTTCAGCAACCTTTGGAATTCTGTTCCTTGTACCGCATTTTAATCAGTGGCTTTTAAAGATCATGCCCAAATACCTGGCTTCCTCTCTTGCAGCGAGTTTTGGGGTTCAGATTTATATCTTTCCAGTAATGCTTACATTTTTCCAGAGCTTTCCCTATATCAATATAATAGCAAACATCCCTATTGTTCCATTTACCGGAATATCTTTTGTACTTGAGATTCTCTATCTACTCTTATATCCACTATTTTTACCTTTAGCTGTTGTTATTGTAGAGGTGAATCTTATTGTAATAACTGCTATTTTAAGGATTGCACGCCTATTTGCCAGGGTGCCATTGATTACCATTAGCTATTTTCCAGGGCAATTAATTCCCATCTATTTTATTGTTGTAACCCTCTTCTTCTACATTCTGTTTCAGAGGTTAGAATCTACAAAAATATAGAAGATGTTTGTCCTATCCTCCTCTAAGGTAATAGAAATTTGGGATATATGAGAGAAATTTGATATTTAACCTGCTCATTAATGCAGGGGTATGGACTACGAATCAAGAGATTAATGTATATCATGAATAGTACTGATCGACTACTGAAGAGCACCTTTTGCATAAATCAGGATACCTGTCATTTTGTCCAACACTTTCATCATATTTCCAGCAACGCTTGCATTTTTCTGACGTTGATTTTTTTACCTCAATATTAACCAGTTCGCCTTGATAAGTGTCAGTGGGGGATTTGTTCTTTCTGTAGAGATGCACATCAGATACTACGAAGAGGGGTGCGAGTTCATCGATATTTTTATTTAATATTTTGTAAATTCTATCATCTGCATAGATGTTTATGGTTGATTCAAGGGAATGTCCTATAACCTTTTCTTTTCTCAAAACCTCTATCGGCTTGAGAACATCTTTCCTTACCGAGATCAGTATCTCCCATATTTCATAAAGGTCCTTGTTAAGGAGCTCCTCACTCAAATCAGGAAAATTTGTCAGATGGATGCTTTTTTCAGCATGGATACTGTTTGGCTTATAGATTTCATTAACCAGTGTTATATATGCCTCTTCTGTTGTAAATGACAGAACAGGAGCAAGGAGAGTAAGCAAGTTCAGAAGTGTGTAATGGATGGCTGTTAGGGAGGATTTCCTCTCCATTGTAGGGCCAGAACAGTAAAGCCTATCTTTTACAATATCAAGATAGAAGGAGCTGAGATCTATATTACAGAAGTTCAGGATCTCCTGTATTATCGTATGGAACTGCCAGTTTTCATAGAAATCTATTATCGTTTTTGTTACAATCTGCAGCCTGTGCAGGAGCCATCTATCGATATTTTCGAGGTCGTTTACATCTACTGTGTCAGTTTTTGGATTGAATCCATAAAGGTTACCAAGCATGAATCGAATGGTATTCCTGATCTTTCTGTATGAGTCCACGAGCTGTTCCAGGATCTCTTGAGAAATCCTGACGTCAACTGCATAATCGGATGATACGACCCATAGTCTCAGTATATCAGCTCCGTACTTCTTGATTATCTCCTCTGGATCGATTGTATTTCCAAGCGATTTACTCATCTTTTTGCCTTCGCCGTCAACAGTAAAGCCATGGGTAAGGACATTCCTGTATGGCGCACTGTCCCGTGCAGCAACAGCTGTTAATAGTGATGATTGAAACCATCCTCTGTGCTGATCAGAGCCCTCCAGATACATGTCTGCAGGCCAGTAAAGCTCCCCCCTGGTTTCCAACACTGAATGAGAAGTTCCTGAATCAAACCAGACATCCATAATATCCTTTTCTTTCGTAAACTCATTGCTGTGGCAATGAGGGCAGGAGAAGTTCTTTGGTAAGATCTCACGGGCACTTTTAATAAACCAGCTGTCTGATCCTTCACTAGAAAAGAGATCGATTACTGCCTTTAGTGTGATATCATTGATGATTTCTCTCTTACATGATTTACAGTAGAAGATTGGAAGCGGGACCCCCCAGGTTCGTTGTCTTGATATGCACCAGTCGGATCTATTCTCAACCATAGATTTTATTCTGTTTATACTTGATGCAGGGATCCAGTCTACCTCATCAATTGCATGAAGGGCATTTTTTCTGAAACCATCTATGGATGTAAACCACTGCTCAGTAGCTCTGAATATAACAGGATTTTTACACCTCCAGCAGTGCGGATAACTGTGGGTTAATTTTCCGACTCCAAGGAGCACTCCGATTTCATCAAGATAATTCACGATGGCCTCATTTGCATCCTGGCAGAAAAGCCCTTTAAACTGCGGCACCTCATCTGTAAACTTTCCGTAATTATCAAGGGGCGAGAAAATATCTAGATTGTATTTAAGCCCTGTTTCGTAATCTTCAAGACCATGTCCGGGTGCGGTATGCACGGCTCCAGTACCTGTGTCGAGGGTCACATAGTCAGCAAATACTATCGGAGAGTCTCGTTTTATAAAGGGGTGTTGAAGAACTACTCCTTCGAGTTCTGAGCCTCTGTATATCTTGATCGTTCTATCCATAGTGAACCCTGTATGATCGGTGAAGTCATCAAGAAGCTCGGTGGCAACGATATATCTTTTTCCATTGCTTTCAAAGAGGCTGTATTCAAAATCTGGATGCAGGGCACAGGCTGTATTACCGGGTATGGTCCATGGTGTTGTTGTCCATATCACTACTGAGGCACCTTTGAGTTCTTCGTATTTGTACGCATCATCCTTTATGGAAAAGCTAACATAAACAGAGGGTGAGGTATGGTCTTGATATTCTACCTCTGCATCTGCAAGTGCTGTTATACACGTTGTGCACCAGTAAACAGGTTTTAGACCTTTATAGATATAGTGCTTTTTGGCCATCTCACCGAATATTTCAATCTGCTTTCCTTCATACTGAGGGTGAAAGGTTATATAAGGCTCGTTCCAAAAGCCCCATACTCCGAGCCTTTTAAATTGCTCTGTCATGGTTTTTATGTATTTTGATGTAAACTCCTTGCACCTTTTCCTGAAATTGATAGGTGAAAGGCTGCTCCTGTCAAGTTTGTATGCCTTTATGACCTCTGTTTCTATCGGCAGTCCGTGTGTATCCCATCCAGGTATATAGGGGGAGTAATATCCCATCATGGATTTGTACTTTACTATGAAATCTTTCAGCACTTTATTATATGCAGTCCCTATATGAATATTCCCGTTTGCATACGGTGGGCCATCGTGGAGAATAAAGGTTTCCCCTCCCTTTCTCTTTTCCATAACCTCTTCATAGATCCTCTCTCTTTCCCATCTTTTAAGAATTTCTGGCTCCTTTTTTGATAAACCAGCCCTCATGGGGAATGAGGTTTTAGGGAGAAAAAGTGTATCATCGTAAGACATAGATTGGTCCTGAATACTAATGAAATTAAAGTTAACGAATAATAATTTAACGGTGTGCTACTGTCAATTACTATTTTGTAGATGTTAAGATTACACTATGTTTATTAAAAATTTTGTATTTATAGTTGAAATATTTTAAATATGTGGTAGATTATGGTATATAGATAAAAGTATATTACCTATTTTATATACTTTTTTAAAATACAAAAAGAGCCATCCAAGGAGCCATTCTATGAAAAAAAATATTAAAAATTCAATTATATTTATCATTGCTACTCTTGCTATAGCTACCTTTGCTATATCCTGCCAGGTCAGTGGTACTGTTACCATACCAGTAGAATTACCTGACCTTACCCCCATATGGGATTATCTGGGATTCAACAAACCATCCAATCTACAAGCCATGGCTATATCTGACACACAAATTTTTATGACCTGGGATGATAAGGTTAGTGGTGAAGATGGGTTTAAGATCGAGGTTAGTATAGACGGGGGGGACTATACATACCTTGCCACAGTTACGGCGAATACAGCAAGTTACTTTCATAAAAACTTATCAGGTAGTACCTTCTATTCCTACAGGGTCTATGCCTATGACTCTACTGGAAACTCAGAATATTCCAATGTGGCATTCACTTTAACTCTGGCTCCTCCAAGTGCACCACCCGATGATCCAACCAATCTTCAGGCAGTCGCTTTGTCCGATACGGCGATAGAGCTGGAGTGGGTTGATAACTCCTCCAACGAGGATGGCTTTAAAATTAAGATTAGTCAGGATGGATCAAACTTTAGCGACCTTGGCACTGCTGATGCAAATGCAACATCATACACAAGTACAGGTCTCACACCTGAAACAACATACTACTATAAAGTAATCGCCTTTAACTCTTTTGGCGACTCAGGTGAGACTGATCCAGCAAATGCAACCACTACTGCTACTCCGCTTGCTCCACCTAATGCTCCAACCAATCTTCAAGCCCTGACTGTATCCGATATGCAGATAGATCTAAGCTGGACGGACAATTCTGACAACGATGCGGGCTTTGCAATTGAGATTAGCTCCGATGGATCAAGTTTCGCACTGCTCGATAACGTCAAAACGAACGTAACATCTTACGAAAGTAGCAGTCTAATGCCTGAGACAACATATTACTACAGGGTTTATGCTTCTAACTCTGCAGGTAATTCGGGTTATTCGAACATAGCATCAGCCACTACAAATGCTATTACAGATACAGTTCCAGATGCTCCGACAAATCTTCAGGCTAAAGCAGCATCTGATACTCAGATAGAGCTGGGTTGGACAGATAACTCTGACAATGAGGATGGCTTTAATGTTGAAATCAGTAAGAATGGTCTGGATTTTTCATGGGTTGGAAAGGTTAAAGCGAATGTAACAGGCTACTCAGTCACTGGGCTAAGCCCTAATTACACATACTACTTCAGGGTCAATGGCTACAATTTTTATGGATCTTCAGTATATTCCAATTTAGCAAAGGCAACAACACTTCCTGCTCCTACTGGTGTGCCTGCCAAGCCTACAAACCTTCAGGCTAAAGCAGCATCAGATACGATGATTGACATAGCCTGGACGGATAACTCTGGCGATGAGGATGGATTCAATATAGAGGTTAGTGAAGATGGAATAAAATTCCAGTGGATTGACAAGGTTGGTTCTAATGTAACAGGCTATTCACTTGGCGGGCTGAGGCCAGAACTTACACTCTGGTTCAGGGTCAATGCTTTTAACAGGTATGGTTCATCGAAATATACAGACCCGGCGAGTGCTACCACTAATCCTAAGCCTGGTGCACCTCCTGCTGCTCCGACAAGTCTCGTAGCCAAAGTTTTATCAGACACGCAAATAGCGTTAGGTTGGATGGATAACTCTATCAATGAGGATGGTTTTAATATTGAGTATGGTATAGATGGGACAAACTTCAAGTGGATTGCCAGTGTTAAGCCCGATGTAAGAGAATACTTGGTTGAAGGGCTGAAGCCTAATTACACATTCTACTTCAGGGTAAATGCCTTTAACAGGGAAGGTTCCTCAGGGTATTCCAATACAGCGAAGGCCACCACTAATCCGACCCCGGGCGAGAAACCAGCAGCACCAACTAATCTCGCTGCAATAGCATTATCCGATACAAGTATAGAGCTTAGATGGGAGGATAGGTCAAACAATGAAGATTTATTCAATATTGAAATCAGTGAAAATGGAGTAGAATTCAAATGGATTGCAGAGGTAAAACCTAATATTACAACCTATGTAAGTACCGGTCTAAGGCCAAGTACACTATACTACTATAGAGTGAATGCCTACAACTCCTACGGGTACTCGGATTACAGCAATACAGTAGAAATAAAGACGCAGGGAGCTATAGAGCAGCCCCCAACGACACCGAAAGGTCTGATAGCAACTCCGATTTCAGATACACAGATAGAGATCGTATGGGACGATGTGTCTGACAATGAAGAAGGCTTTAATATTTACCGTGCGTTAGATGATGGTATAACCAAACCTGTTTATGGATTCGTAAAGTCAGTTGGCCAGAATGTAACATCCTTCGGAGATGAGGGGCTAAGGAGTAAGACGAAATACTGGTACAGGGTAAATGCCTTCAACAAAGCAGGGACTTCCGGTTATTCCAATGAGGATTATGCAGTTACCCTTGAACCTGCACAAACGAAGCCCGATTCTCCTGTAAACCTTAAAGCTGAAGCAATATCGGAATCACAGATAGACCTGGGATGGGAGGATAAATCTAACAATGAGGATGGATTCTACGTGTACCGTAGTGATGATGGAGGAGAGACCTACTCGGATATTGCAAAATTAAAACCAAATACAACATCCTATTCAGATACTGGGCTCAGTCATAGCACAACATACTACTACGGTGTTGCTGCATTCAATGATATCGGAAGCTCTGAGTCCAACGTAGCATTTGCAACAACAAAGGAGCCACAGGTTCAAAAGCCCGCTGCTCCATCAGGCCTTGAACCAGATGTTGTAACCAGTTCACAGATAGACTTGTACTGGACGGATAATGCAACCAACGAGGATGGGTTTAAGATTTACTACAAGAAAGGAACAGATCCTCTGATAAGATTCAGTTACTATGGAGCTGTTAAGCCAAGTTTAGGTTCTGGCCTCACGGTCAAAGCTTCTGTCACAAATCTGACAGCAGAAACTACCTACTCCTTCTATGTAAGCGCTTATAATGCAGCTGGATCTGCTAATTCCAGTACGGTAACAGCAACAACCCCCGTAAAGCCTACTCCTCCAGCTGCTCCATCAGACCTTTCAGCAAGTGCATATTCCTCTTCACAGATAGACTTGAGCTGGACGGATAATGCAGCCAACGAGGATGGGTTCAAGATATACTACAAGCCATCTACTGAAGAAAAATATGGCCTTTATGGCTCTGTTGGGCTGAGTGCAGGTTCTGGCCTCACGGTCAAAGCTTCAGTAAAAGGTCTTGCAGCGAGTACAAAGTACGATTTCTATGTCAGTGCTTATAACACAACAGGATCTGCTGATTCCAGTGTTGTAACTGCAGTAACAAAAGATCCGCCTCTCGAAAAGCCAAGCTCTCCGACTAATCTTGAAGGCAGTTATAATATTTTCCTCCGTTATGTTTCACTAAGTTGGGAGCATGATGGTGTAAATGTTACGGGTTTTATAATTTTGGGCAGTGCAACCGGAGGAAAAGACCCGAGAGAATGGAAAGAGTTGATGAGAGTTGAAGGAAGAGAGAGAGCAGCAAGAGTCACTAATCTTATTTCGGAAACTGGAGACTACTATATGGTTGTTGCTTATAACAATGCTGGAGAAACATGGGCTGAAAGGCCTATATACGTGGCTTACGGAAAATGATACAAGAAATGATGAATTAAATAAAAGGGGGAGAGTGATCTCCCCCTTTTTATTAAGTATTCTGTTTTAGTCTCCAAAAGGCTTTTTTCTAAGCCTAAAAAGCTTTTTAATAATCCTCATCAGTATTATATTCTTCCCTCAAGAAATGTAGGGTGTGTTCCCCGAACGCTTTGGGGTATGATCCCCGATCATACTAATTTGTGCTGCGTTTAGGCAAAGCACTCTACGTGATTATAATATAATGCAATGTTGTTTTGAAAATTGGCGATTTTATTATTAAGGGAGAGTACTATGGAAAAGAACTTCGATTATGATGTTGTCATCATAGGCTCAGGGCCTGGTGGCTATGTTGCTGCAATAAGGGCTTCACAGCTTGGATTGAAGGCTGCTCTGGTTGAGAAGGACAGGCCAGGCGGAGTTTGTCTGAATATGGGCTGTATCCCGACAAAGGCTCTCATTCATCAGTCAGAGGTATTCCGTTCAACAGAAGAGCTCAACGAGATGGGAGTAACAGTAGACAGCTCCAATTTTGATTACAGCAAGGTATTTAACAAATCCCGTAAGGCTGCAGATATTCTTTCAAAAGGGGTGAGCTTTTTATTGAAAAAGAATAACATTGATCTTATTCAGGATTCTGCTTCAATAAAGGACCCTCATGAGGTTTCACTGGGTGGAGGAAATGCCATAACAGGCGAAAATATTATTGTTGCAACAGGATCGAGGCCGAGGGGGATTCCAGGTTTTGAATTCGATGAGAAATTGATTCTTTCCTCTGATGGAGCTCTAATGCTTGATAAGCTACCTAATAGGCTTATAATCCTCGGGGGTGGTTTCATTGGTGTGGAGTTTGCTCACATTATGAATGCGTTTGGTGTTGAAGTTTATATCGTTGAGCTTTTAGAGAGATTGCTTCCAGTAGAGGATGCCGAGGTCTCCGGGGTCTTAGAAAGGGCATTTAAGAAACGCGGTATTAAAATCCATACTTCAACAAAAGCGCTCTCACTAAAGAAGGATGATGATTCTGTTTCTGTTGCTCTAGCTAGAAATGGTGAAGAGTTCAATCTTGAAGCAGAAAAGATACTCGTAGTTGTGGGCAGAGCGCCAAATTCGGAGCATATCGGCCTTGAAAATGCTGGGATAGAGACAGAAAATGGATTTATCCCTGTAGGCGATTACTATAGAACTAAGGTTCCATCAATATATGCTATTGGTGATGTGGTTTCTACACAACAGCTTGCCCATGTTGCCTCAAAGGAGGGAGAAATTGCAGTTGAACATATAGCAGGCAAAAATCCAGCTCCAGGAATTGATCCGAATACAATACCCTCTGCAGTCTACTGCGAGCCGCAGGTTGCAAGTTTTGGCTATAATGAGGAGAGGGCAAAAGAGGAGGGTATCCAGTATAAAAAGGCGGTATTTCCATACAGAGGAACGGGAAAATCTGTGGCCATTGATAGGACAGAGGGAATGGTAAAGGTTCTTGTTGATCATGATACCAATGAGATACTGGGAGCACATATTGTTGGAGTAAATGCAACAGAGATGATTCATGAGCTTCTTCTGGCAAAGACAGCAGAGCTTCTTCCAGGAGATGTTGCCCAGATGATACATGCGCATCCGACTCTTTCCGAAGCTTTAATGGAAGCAATGCGAGTTATAGAGGGATGGGCAATACATATATAGGATTTTTTTGATTGATTTTTGCAACAGTTTTTTATGCATTTGTGTTTATTAAGGTGAGGGGTATTAATGAATAAAATCAATATTTTCGAAAAGCCAAGGGAAAAGCTCGTTACATACGGCCCATCCTCCCTGAGTAATGAAGAGCTTGTTGCAATTATGCTTGGAAGCGGTACAAAAGAAAATGATGTCTTTCAAATTTCAAAGAAGACGCTGAATTTTTTAGAAGAAAGCATATGGCTTTTTAAAAAGGACTTCGCCATTTTTTTGAAAAGGCTTTCAAAGATAAAAGGGCTTGGCATTGCCAAGGCTTCACTTCTTGCAGCATCCATTGAGCTTTATTCAAGGCTTGTGAACGAAAAGGGTCATACAGTAAAGAGTGTAAAAGATATTATCCCATTTATCTCCTATTTGACAACAAAGAGGCAGGAATACTTTGTCTGTATTAATTTAAATGGAGGAAACAGGGTGATTTCGAGCAGGGTTGTTACAATAGGCCTTGTCGATCAGGCACTGGTTCATCCAAGAGAGGTATTTGCTGAGGCAGTTAAGGAGAGAGCAGCAAAGGTTGTTGTTGCTCACAATCATCCTGGTGGGGGTCTAAGTCCAAGCAGTGAGGATGTACAGATCACAAAAAATCTGGTTAAGGCTTCTTCAATACTGGGAATAGTATTTCTCGATCATATCATAGTTTCAGAAGATGGCTATTTCAGCTTCCGTGAAGAAGGGCTGTTGTAGACCGTAGAATTTAAGGTCAGGTATCCCTGTTCGTAATATTTAATCTTTCTTCAAGTTCCTTTGTATTGGGAAATTTATTATACAATGCCTTTTCTTCACCATTCATTGTCTTATCCAAGTTTTTAACATTAATAAATAATTCAGCAATCAGATCATAAAAAAGCTTCAGATTTCCAGGAGTATTATCCAGTGTCATTTTAAATAAAATCCTGTTTTCAGTTGTCATTTTATCCATCCGGTGCAGTGCCTCACTCGTTATTCTGGACAATGTTTCTTTTTTGATTATTAACAAAAAAGAAGTGAAAGACCATATTTGCTCATACAATTTTTCCAGATCGTATCCTACTGCTTCATAGTTTTTATTAGAATAAATTAAATCTTCAATATCAATCCAGACATTTTTTTGAATTTTAGAGTCTAGCAGATAGTATTTCATGAACTCATTATTGGTAAATATGTTATAGTGGTTACTTAATTTTTCAATAATATCATGTATATTTTTATCTCTAAATATCATATGAAATAACCATTACTCTATGCCCTTATATTACCTAAGAATAGCTTGTTTACTGCTCTTCTGTCAAGGAAAATGCAAATCCAACAGTATCTTTAAAACAGCGTGCGTTTATATTTAAAAGCTGGAATTTGGATTGTAATAGTAAATAAAGGAAGATATTGGAGCTAGGTTTATGGATATACCAGAAGAAACAAAAAAGAAATTACTCAATATTTTTATAGGTAGTAAAGTTGTAAGGGATTTTATAAGAAACGGAAATAAAGAAATCAATTTTTTTAAATAATTTTAAATACTTCTGTGGATAATATATTTTTGGAAGTTGCAAAGTTGATTTCCAAAAGAAAATCATATTTTGACTTTTCTCATTCTTACCCTTAATTTTTTTTCATGCCACAATTCAAGCTTAAAGCACCATTTCGTCCGCAGGGGGATCAGCTCCAGGCAATTGAAAAGATCACCGATGGTCTGAAAGAAGGGTACAGGTATCAAACACTGCTTGGCGTGACAGGCTCAGGAAAAACATACACAATGGCAGAGGCTATCCAGCGGATACAGAGGCCAACCCTCGTCATTTCCCACAATAAAACACTTGCTGCTCAGCTCTACAGGGAGTTTAGAGATTTCTTTCCTGATAATGCTGTTGAATACTTTGTAAGCTACTATGACTACTATCAGCCTGAAGCCTATATGCCAGCTACTGATACATTTATTGAAAAGGATTTTTCAATAAATGATGAGATAGACAGGATGAGGCTTTCTGCAACATCCTCGCTTATGGAGAGGGAGGATGTTATTGTTGTTGCTACTGTTTCCTGTATATACGGTGTTGGGAACCCCAGGGTATACAGAAGAATGAGACTTCTGGTCGATGTTGGAGAGCAGTATGACAGGGATTTCATATTGAGAAAGCTTGTAGAGATCCACTACACAAGGAATGATTATGAGTTTAAACGATCTACATTCAGGGTAAGGGGGGAGGTAGTTGAAATATTCCCCTCCTATGCCAGGAATGCTGTAAGGATTGAATTATTCGGTGATGAGGCTGAAAGGATATACATATTTAATCCGTTGACAGGAGAGATTATCGAGGAGAGGAAGGGTATTATAATCTATCCGGCATCACACTACGTTGTTGAACAGGGGAGCTTGAATGAAGCAGCAAGAAAGATCGAGGAAGAGCTTCATGAGCGGTACAACTATTTTGTTTCACGAAATAAGCTCCTCGAAGCCCAGAGGATTAAGTCCAGAACCAAGTATGACCTTGAGATGATGAGAGAGGTTGGATACTGCAATGGTATAGAGAACTATTCGAGGCATATATTCGGAAGAGAAGAGGGGGAAAGACCTGCGGTTCTGCTTGATTATTTTCCTGATAATTTTCTCATGTTTATCGATGAATCCCATGTGACAGTTCCACAGATCGGGGGCATGTTTGAAGGGGATCGATCAAGAAAGTTATCCCTTGTGGAAAATGGATTTAGACTACCGTCAGCTCTTGATAACAGGCCCCTTTACTTTGATGAGTTTGAGGCTCTTATCAATCAGGTTGTCTTTGTATCTGCAACACCTGCCGCATATGAAAAGGGTAAATCTAAACAGATCGTGGAACAGGTAATAAGACCTACAGGTCTACTGGATCCTGAAATAGAGGTCAGGGAATCAAAGTATCAGATCGATAATTTGATCGAAGAGATTAAGAAAAGGACACAAAAGAAAGAGCGAGTTCTGGTAACGACCTTAACTAAGAGGATGGCTGAGGACCTTTCGAACTTTTTAGCAAAGCTCGGAATAAGGGTGACCTACCTGCATTCTGAGATCAATACAATTGAGCGCGTTGATATTCTGAGGGATCTAAGAGCGGGTGAGTTTGATGTTCTTGTAGGAATAAATCTTTTACGTGAAGGGCTTGATCTTCCGGAGGTCTCCCTTGTGGCAATTCTCGATGCCGATAAGGTTGGATTTTTGAGGTCAACGACATCACTTATACAAACTGCAGGAAGGGCAGCGCGAAATGTAAACGGAAAGGTATTGATGTATGCAGATAGGGTGAGTGAAGCTATGAGTGAAGCTATTACAGAGACTAAAAGAAGGAGAGAGATTCAGGAGAAGTATAATAATGAGCACGGTATCATTCCAGAGAGCATTAAGAAGCAAGTTGTTGATATATTAAAGAGAAAGAAGAAAGAGAGGGAGGATATTTCCCTTAAGGATCTGGAAATTATAAAAGAAAGATATAACCTTTTAAATCCCTCTGAGAGAAAAAAATATATACGCGAACTTGAACGTGGGATGTTAGAGGCATCGAAAAATCTTGAGTTTGAGAGTGCCATAACCTTCAGGGATGAGATCGAAAGGATTAAGATGGAGTTTGTACATTAAAAAATTGAGGAATCAATATCTTTATGAAAATATTCAGACTTTACTATTTGACGTGCATTTATCTCCTGTTACTTTTTACTGTTGGATCTATTGTATTTGCAGATACTGAAGAGACAATTGTTATCTACGGTGAATTTCCTGTTGTTGAGGAGATAGAGGGTAATGCCTTCGCTGATGAAGGTGATATAGAGAGGGAGGCTCTCATTAGGTATGATGATGGAATTGATTACAGGGAGAAGGCCCTTATAGAGGCAGTTCATTTTTTAAGCGCAAATATTTATGGGTACACCTTCTTCTATAAACCCGCTAGCATATTGATGAAAACTGAGGAGATCTTTGAGATTGAGCTCAAGGGCAAGATAAGAGAGGAACAGACGGTTAAAATTGGTGAAGGTGTTTACAATAATGTATACAGAATTAAGCTTGGCTTAACGATTACTCCTTCTATCCAGAAGTGGCTTAATGCATTTCATTCAAATAAACTGAGACTAACCGATGCCGAAGGTACATCAGATTTTTTTTCCGGCTTCAGTGGGAGAAGTGAAGCCTATAGGGAGGCATTAAGGAATCTGGTACTGGTTGCTGCAAAGAAGAGACTTTCTTCAAAACCTCTTTCTATAAAGGGCGATATTTTACTCAAAAATAATCCCTCATTCTCTGTAGGAGCAGGAAGGTATTACTGCAAGATAAAGGGATTTGTAAACTTTGTAGAGGTGATAACCTACGATTAGATTAATATCTTTATTTAAATCTCGCCTTTATACCTCAATTAATGCATTTTAACATTTGTTATAGGAAAAAATATTGTCTTTGCGGTTGATACGGTTTACATTTTGCCATAGCCTGAAGCTGCAAATAACATAATCAGGTAATATTAAACTATAGCGTAGCTTTCAGTACAAATTAATTTTATTTTAAGGTATCCACTTGGAATTAGAGGCATTCCTGGAAAGTCTAAGAGGGGACCCCGCATTTATTAAAAATGTAACATACTGGGGAGTAAGGAAAAAGTTAGAGCCCCTAACAAGCCCTATTCCTGAAAATATTCATCCCCATTTAAAATCTTTTTTGAAAGAGGCAGGTATTTCAAAACTTTTTATTCATCAGGCAGAGACATACCGTACTGTTTTGGAGGGAAGAGATGTTGTTATTACAACCCCCACAGCCTCAGGAAAGAGTCTAGCTTACAATCTGCCTGTTCTGGACAGTCTTCTTAAAGATAGAGATGCAAAAGCCCTTTATCTTTTTCCCACAAAGGCCCTGAGCCAGGATCAGGTAAAGGTGCTTGAGGATTTCAGGCTCAGTGACCTCAGGCTCTATATTTACGATGGCGACACACCTTCTTCAATAAGACAGGCGGCACGCAGGAATGGGAGGCTTATCGTTACCAATCCTGATATGCTTCATACAGGTATTCTTCCAAACCATCCCAAGTGGATAAAGATATTCGATGGTCTCAAATACATTGTGCTTGATGAAATTCACACATACAGGGGTGTTTTCGGAAGCCATCTGTCCCACATTATGAAGAGGCTTTTACGGATTGCCGGGTTTTATAATTCGAGACCAATCTTTATTGCTTCATCTGCAACTATAGCAAACCCGTATGATCTATTTCTCAGAATTACTGGTGTAAAGCCGGTGGTAATATCAAAATCAGGCGCACCGATCGGTGAAAAGCACTATATCATCTACAATCCTCCACTTGTGAATCCCGAACAGGGTATCAGGAGAGGTGTGGTTCTGGAATCGTGCAAGATTGCATCGAGGTTTATAGAAAACGAGGATACAACTATTGTTTTTGCAAGAAGCAGGCTGAATACAGAGATTATTCTTTCTTATCTGAAAAAAAGGATGCCTCAGAAGAGCAGTGAGATTGCAGGGTATAGGGGAGGATACCTCCCAAATGAGAGAAGAGCCATTGAAGAGGGGCTTAAGGATGGTTATATAAGAGGCATTGTCTCAACAAATGCACTTGAACTGGGGATAGATATCGGGAGTCTTGATGTGAGTATCATGGCAGGATATCCGGGAACTGTCTGTTCATTCCACCAGCAGGGGGGAAGGAGTGGCAGGAAGAGCGGTGTCAGTGTATCGATTCTCATTGCCTCAAATTCGCCGATCGATCAATACATAGCCCTTCATCCAGAATATTTGATGGAAAAATCTCCTGAATCCGCACTTATTAATCCTTCAAATATCTATATCCTGGTGGATCAGGTTAAGTGTGCTGCTTTTGAGCTCCCCTTTAAACAGGAAGAGGGGTATGGGGATGAAGATGTGGCCGACATACTGAATTACCTTGAAGAAAAGGATGTCTTACACAGGGAGAGCACAGTTTTTCACTGGCAGGCAAGGTCTTACCCGGCAGAGAATATATCAATAAGGAGTGCAGATGTAGGTAACTTTGTCATTATTGATAGATCGGGCGGTAAAAAGAGGGTAATAGGGGAGATGGATCGTGCGAGCGTTCCGATTCTGCTCCATGAAAATGCCATATACATACATGGTAGTCAGCAGTACTGTGTGACAGAGCTTGACTGGGATAAGCAGCTTGCTTTTGTTGAAAGATCCAATGCAAACTTTTATACTGATGCAGAGACCAAAACGGATATCAAGATACTTGAAAAGAACAGAGAGGAAAAGCTCAATTCATACCGAGCGATTCTTGCTGATGTTCTTGTGAGGACAATTGCAGCAAAGTATAAGAAGATTAAGTTTGATACCCATGAGAATGTGGGCTTTGGTGATATTAACCTCCCTGCAACTGAAATCCATACAAGAAGCCTGGTTATATCCTTTCATGATGATCTATTCAAAGGGCTTACAAGAGAGGAGAGCGAGGGGCTTCTTCTTTCTTTATCGAATTTATTGAGAAATATTAGTCCCCTATATGTGATGACTGATGCGAGGGATATTGGAGTGGCAGAGAACCTTAAACAGCAGGTTATTGGTCTGCCAACTGTATTCCTTTATGACAGATATCCTGGAGGAGTTGGGCTTGCTGACAGGCTCTTTGAGGTTAAACATGAAATTTTACAGGCATCTCTTCAAAGGGTACAGGAATGTTCCTGCAAGGAGGGATGCCCATCATGTGTTGGTCCTGATCGGTATAATAAGGATATTACTATAGCCTTCTTGAAAAGATTTTTTTCTAAGAGTGTTTCAGGAGATAAACTTTGATTGTATTGTATAACCAGAGGTTTTGTTTATGAGCAGGATGGATATATTCGACAGAACAAGAGGAGCGAACAGCCTTTACAGTAAGAAAAGAAGTCCAGGCTTACAGAACAAAAATCTGGAATATATAAAAGAAAGGTTGAATGGAAAAACCCTGCAGGAAGGATCTTCCTCGCTCTTAAAAGTAGAGTATCGTTTTGATAAAGATTATATACACGGCTGTGTGCCTCTGGGCGAGTTGAATATTTCTCCTATGAGCTATCTAAAGGTTCTCTTTCCAAAATGTGTGGAAACTTTAAATGGAGACATTTCCCTCAATGACCTTGTATTTTTTGATATTGAAACAACAGGTCTCTCAGGTGGGGCGGGAACATACATTTTTTTAATTGGTATACTGAAGTTGGATAAAGGATTCATAAATATTACTCAGTACTTCCTGATTAACCTTACTTCCGAAAGGCTATTTTTAAAGCATTTGAGGAATCATTTAAATCCTGAGGCCGTTTTAGTCTCCTATAACGGAAAAAGCTTTGATTATAATGTAATTAAAAACAGGTATATTCTTAACGGATTCTCAATTGAAGAGGCTGACCCTGCGCATATTGATCTTCTCTATCCATCGAGAAGGTTGTGGAAGGGACTATTTCCGGATTTTACTTTACAGACTGTTGAAAAAAGGGCTCTGGGCTTAGAGCGATCCATAGATATACCAGGATATCGAATTCCTGAAGTATACTTTCAATATCTCAGAGATTGGAATACCGTTGAGGATCTCTATAAGGTCTTTATCCATAACAAAAACGATGTTCTCACTCTCCTGGCTTTGCTTATCAAACAGATCGATACAGTTCAATCAGGGATTAATAACAATAAATGGGATGAACGCTTTAATCCTGTAACTCTTTCAGATATGTTAGTGAAGAGTAATTACAGGAAAGAGGCAAGGGGGATTTTAGATTCCCATAAAAATGATGTTGAGGCATTGAAGAGGCTTGCTTTGATCTGTAAGAGAGATCGACTTTTTGATGATGCCCTCATCTATTTCAAAAGGTCGAGTGAAAGATCAGAGAGGCTGGAGGATTACATCTTTGCATGCACTGAAATTGCAAAGATCTATGAGCATATCATGAGGGATATTGAAAGTGCTTTGTTCTATGCAGAAAAGGTGTACAAGAGGATGGGAAGGGTTGAATACCTCTATCCTGGAAGAGCTATGTTGTATGAGAGGGAAAAGTCATTAATCGAAAAAAGGCTTAAGAGGTTGAGAAAAAAGCTTGCATCGAGGTATTAATCCACTGCCACAAGGGAGCCACATGGTAGGTGGTATATAATATTTCTGGAAAATTGAAGCTTGTATCGAGGTATTAATCCACTGCCACAAAGGATCCACATGGTAGGTGGTATATAATATTTCTGAAAAATTAGTGCTTGCATCGAGGTATTAATCCA
>CAYRKG010000008.1:0-27785 GCA_964424795.1 uncultured Spirochaetota bacterium | reverse complement strand
ATTTCTGAAAAATTAGTGCTTGCATCGAGGTATTAATCCAATGCCACAAGGGAGTCACATGGTAGGTGGTATATAATATTTCTGGAGAATTAGTGCTTGCATCGAGGTCTATGTAAAATCTAAGGTTTCGTAGAAGCCAATGTTCACCGCAGGTAAATAGGATTTATCGAAATTTTGTATTATTTTCATATAATCTAGTGCAGTTTTCTCACAAATTGAAAGACAGAAAACATTATTAATGAAATAGCAATACATTAACAATATTAAGAACAGAATACAGCTAAGCGTGAGGAAGCCGCTACTATCCGAAGGATGGTCATCCCCGAAGGGGAGGTAACCTGCCGTTTGCTGTAAATACAGATATTTGTGAGAAATGCGGGTTAGTCTATGCTATGAGGTTATTGAAAGTGAGATATTGTGTTCAAAGCGCAAAGATCATTTTTCAGGAGTTTTTTAAAATTGAAAAGGCGCGTTTAATGTGGGAGCAGTTTGATGGAACAATGGGCGAGAAGAGAACAAGGTATGTTATACGAAGGGGCGATTCTGTTGCTGTCATACCTGTTTGCGAGGATATTGATAAACTTATACTGGTTAAACAGTTTCGATACCCAGCTTTGAGGAAAGGTTCAGATGGATACCTCTGGGAGATACCGGCTGGTATGATAGACAGAGAAGAAGATCCTTCCAAAACGGCAGAACGTGAGCTTTTTGAAGAGATAGGAGTGAAAATAGATAGAGCCACTTATCTTATATCCTTTTTTCTATCTCCAGGAGCTTTAGATGAAAAGTTGCATCTTTTTCATGCCTCTATTTTCGATAGTTCAAAGGTCAAAACTGTGGGTGGAAACAAGCTTGAGCATGAAAATCTCTTAATAAGGATGTTTTCGAGAAAGAAGATCTTTGAAATGATAGAAAAGAATGAAATAGTTGATGGAAAGACAATTGCCTCTCTTTTATTTTATTTCAGTAAAAACAGGTAAGATCTGTAAGGTCAGATGAAGGATAGAGTGGTAGGTTTCATAGAGAGTTTTGTTAATAACTATACAACTGTTCATAAAACAAAAACCCAATGGAAAGGTCCACTCATTGGCTTTGCCTCTGCAGGTGATCCACTTTTTTTAAAACTAAAAGAGATCGTAGATAAGAATCATATTCATCCCACAGAAGTACTCTCTGATGCAAAAACAGTGGTCGTATATTTTATCCCTTTTCAGGAGAGGATAGTAAAAAGTAATGCAAATGAAGGGGTATGTTCCGAAGAGTGGGCGCATGCATATATAGAAACCAATGAGCTCATAGTTTCACTTAACAGTGCCCTCTCTATTGAGCTGGATAAATATAGAATTAAAAGTTATATTCTCCCGCCGACGCACAATTTTGATAAGGATAAACTTCTAAGTGAATGGTCTCACAAACATGTTGCCTACATCTCAGGACTGGGGACATTTGGATTGCATCAGATGCTTATTACAAGAAAAGGAGCCTGCGGGAGACTGGGTAGTATGATAATAAACAGGGAGCTTGAGCCTACTGAAAGAATGGATTATGAGTACTGTTTGCATAAGCGGAATATAAAATGTAAACAGTGTGTTAAAAAATGTACCTTTGGAGCATTAAGTGAAAAAACATTTGACAGGAGAAGCTGCTATAATGTGTGTCTGGAGAATGAATCGTTGTATTCGAACCTCGGTTCTGCTGATGTATGTGGGAAATGTGTCTGTAATGTTCCCTGTTCGTTTAAGGTTCCTGAGCTGGCAAATTGATATATCTATATTTTTGATTCTTAGCCTTCGGATGATCATAATACAGGGTGTGAGCTTTAATTATGGGCAATTTATAGTACCTGACTATTTAAAATACCTTTAAAGGTGTGAAGAATCATCTCTGTCATTAATGAGTTCAGAGACAAGAACAAACTTATAACCTTTCTTCTGAAAGTAGGAAATATATTCCGGCAGTATGTGGATCATTTTGTCGATCTTTCTAGATGTACCAAGATGGCATATCGATATGGTTCCATTTAAGCCAAACCTATCATTCCTTTCCCATTCTTTCATTCTTGCCAACATTTCAGAAGAGGTAAAGTAGTAAGGGTTTCTCTTTCTGTAGTACTCTTCCGTGTTTTTATTCTTAACATAAACAAAGCGCCTGTATATATAATCGTAGAAGTCGAGAGGACCTATTTTGTTTGATGACCAGAAGACATGGTTAGGGTATCCGGCCTTTGCTGCAATTGTGAGAATCCTTTCATCGAAATCTCCGTATGGTGCACGCCATAGAGGGGAGAGGGAAATACCTGTTTCTCTGTAAAAACGGTCCCTTACCCTGTCAAACTCGAGTTTTATAGCAAGCTCATCAAGGACATCATCGGATACAAATGTTAGATTTATTCTGTATCTCTTAGATGTCTCATATAGGGATCTTTTCAGATTGTAGTGCGACCAGGTATGATTCCCGAATTCGCATCCCAATTTGCTCATTTTTATGAGATAGTGTATATTTTTTTCTTTAAAAAGTGATCCATAGTTTGTATAGGGCATCTCATTCGAAAGAAATATTGTTGCCTTTGCGTTGAATCTCTTCAAAACTGAATAAACATAGGGAAGATCTTCGCCAGTTCCAAGGTCAAAGGTTAAGGCTGTTTCTTTGAAGTTTGTATTGCCTCTTTGAATATTTTTATAATCACCGCTTATTCCATCGATCTTTTCAATATTTTTTTGTACAGCCTCTGTTAAATCGAAGTCAATAATACGGTTATCCTCTATTTTGAGATTGTTAAAGATGTTTTCATAAGTCTTGATCTGATTCTTATATTCCAGCTCTGAGGCGGATAGCTTTTCGATTTCAGTGTTGAGGCTTGTAATGCTCTCTCTATATTTGATTATTTCATTATTTAGGTCCTTCATATAATCTTTTACAAAGGTAAAATAAAAAACTGTAAAGAAGATACCTAGTATTGAGAGGATAAGAATAATAAAAGATAGAGACCTCTTTGCAAGCTCCCTTGCTTTTACAACTTTATAATCCTTCTTTGATAACTGGTAGAGGATATGGTACAGTTCTGCTGGATCAGGTCTTTCTATAACCGATAGCGCCTTTGAATCCTGAACCGAGCTTTCCTTACTGTATAGCATTCTTAGTTTCCTGGATAATCAAGAGTTGGTATTAGATATTTTTCTTCTTCAGCTCAACTATTCTGCTTTTAATTGGAAGCCATTTTCTGTTGTATTGGTTTGCAAGCTGGTAGATCTCAAATTCATCATTTTTTTCTGCTATTCGTACAGGAGTTGAATATTCAATAGTTTTAAATCCCTTAAGCATTACAAGTGCTGTCCTTGCAATGTGTCTGTTGAAAAACCTTCTGTATAGAATTACAACAAATATTATTATTCCGATAATAGTTGCGAACATGAGCATATTAATAAATGCATGTATTCGTTTGCTATCTTTATTGTTGAAGAAGACCTCATATCCCCCCAGGTTTCTTTTATAGTAATCATCGTTGAAGTAGTTTTCCTGGAAAGCAGTATCATCAATGCCTCTGTATACGATTCTTTCCCCAATCATTATGTATAAAACGGATTCAGATCCGCCTATAATTTTATCAAAGTTGTGTGCGGTTTCACCTCTCATATAGTTGTTTAGAATGTTCTGTACCTCGACCGATTTTGACTGAATTACATTCCCATTGTCTATGAAAAAAAATCCAATAATTGAAGCTACAATAACGGAAATCGCTATAGTGAGAACACGTGATATGAATATTGGAGTCATTGTATATTTCTTCCTCAATTTGCCAAATATCTTTAAAGTCCTCAGGAATCTAAGTGTTCTTGCAATTCTTATTACTCTAATAATTTTTAAAAAGCTTAAAACTCCTAGAGATGTGAGAAGTCCAGCTTCGCCTGAAAAGAAGGTTATATATACAAGTGGCCCAGAGTTAAAAAGTAAAAGAGGAATGGAGCTTACAAGATCAATAAATCCACTTTCATTCATGAAATAGGCCCCTGCATTCCCTCTTTTCTTTGAGATGCTGAGTCTTATTATGAACTCAATAGTAAAAATCAGGTCAAAGCCAAAACCTGCAAGAAGAAGATTTTTCCTGATTCGACCACTGTAGTCCATAAATGTTGCAAACTCTTCAGAAAATGTCTGCCCAATGACAAGAATGATAAGAATAACGAATAATCCTTCAAAAAATTTTCCAAGATAACTCTGTTCATTCATCTCTGAAATCTCCCTTTATCTTGTAATCAGTATATCTAAAGCTCCCCAAGGATACCTTAACTGTGGATGCTGTGAATTTGTATAGGACTCTGTATGAATTTCGGCATAGTTGAATAATTCTCTTATTGTTATGTAATTATCACTATCCCTGTCCGCATTTAGATTTTTAATCCCATCAAGAAGAAAATAGGTGAAAATACCATGCTGTAGTGGTGGATCTTCATATGAAGATTCGTCCTGTCCTGATGCAGTCATTACAGGAAGGTTTATTATGTCAAGGTCTCCATTAGTGGCAGAGCCTTTAGTATCTTCTATTTGTATGTATCTGGGTTTCAAGATCTCTTCCCCCTGGAGTGCTTTATTGATAAAACCACCGCTGTTACATGAATCAAATATGAATATTCCCTTTTCTGTTTTGCATTCTGAAAAGCTTTCTCCAAGCTCATCATCAAAAATCAAGGTTGAGATATCACCGCTATTATAATCCACAGGAATGATCGCTTCATCAGTTCCATCATCTTCATCTCCGCTGGAGTCTGACACATATGTTCCGTGACCTGAGTAGTATACAAAAATATAATCATTCTCCTGTGCCCTTTGTACCATTGAATTGAGAGTGCTTAGGATTGCATCCTTTGTGGCTTCGCTATCACGATAGATTGTGATCTCCTCCTCTCTCCATCCATGCTCAAGCAGAGAATCGAGTATTTCTTTTGCATCATTTTTACAGTAGCTTAGATCTGGAATTCTTGGATCATTATAATTATCAATACCAATTATCAAGGCATAGAAGCTTGTATTATTCTGACCGCAAAAATATGTACAGCCACAGATAAAGATGAGTATAGCAAGAATAAAAACTCCTGTCTTAATCATCTATATAAACCTTAAAAGCTTTTATCCCATATATGAACAGTAAAATATAGCTTTACTGTTTCGAATGATTGAAAGTTATTAATAAAACCATGAGTATAGCTTACGGATATATTTTTTATAAACGCTTTCTTCAGCTGTATACCGGATCCAAAGGAGAATATAATATAGCTGTTTCTGAGATAATCAGAAAATGAAAATGTGCCTCCAATTCCAGAGAAGATTAAATAATCGACATCTCTCCCCTGCAAGAGAAGAGAGATGTTTGGCAGTAAGGTAAAAGCAATATATGCATCATAGTAATAAAAGTTGCTGTAATCAGATTTAAAAGAGTATTGAAAAGATACCTCTACCCCAAAGCTCAAAATCTCACTGGCCTTAATATATGGAAGAAGAGAGACTCCTAGAGAAGGCATGGCTTTCATTTTGAAGCTTTCTCCTTCTAAATCAGCAAAAGAAAATCCTGTAAATAGGCCTGCATCTACCCCCATCTCAGCACCCTCTTTTGCAAATAGAGGAGAAAAGAAAGATATAAAAAAGATAGTAAGAGAAATAATAAAAAGCCTTTTTAACTTACTTCTAAACATTTTATCCTACTGAAAATCAATGTGAAAGCATTTTTTTTATCATCATCACTGCTTCTTTAGCATCCTTGGCGCCTAGAATCCTGTTTTTTCTTCTGTTATCAAGAGATTTTTGAATAAGCATTGCTGTAATTCCGAAAAGGTCTTCTATCACCACAATTGGTTTCCCATACTGCCATGCCAGAGCAACTTCACTCAGAGTGCCACTCCCTCCAGCTATGGCAATAACTGCATCACAAGAGGATGCAATAACCATGTTCCTAGCATACCCCAGGCCTGTCGGAATTACAATATCTATATAGGGATTGGCATCCTTTTTATTTGTGCCCGGGAGAATACCGATAATCCTTCCAGAGTCGCTTCCCGCTTCAAACTGCGCCCCTCTGCTCGCTGCTTCCATTACCCCAGATAGACCGCCGCATATTAAACAAAAGCCTGCTTTAATAATCTCTTTGCCTGTTTCAAATGCGAAGCTCAGGGCTTTTTTTGAAGCTTGTGAGGAACCAACTACAGCGATTAGTGTTTTCATCTTGTACCTCGTGAAAGTGGTATCTTGGTTTATAGAAAGAGCGTTTAACCATAAAATATATATAAAAATTCATTATTCATCATCGGTTTTAAAACTAAAAGTCAACTTAAAATCAGTCGCCGGTAAACATGAAGAAGATATTCGATTTGTATCTATATGTAGAGTAATAAATTATATCGATATTGACTTAATTGTCAAAAAGAGTTATTATTTAAATTAGTTATTTCTTATTGATTACGGAAGGAGTAAATAACTGGGCATGTATAAAATTGGGGCTAAGGTAGTGTATCCTCTCCATGGAGTGGGGGTAATTAGCAGCATTGAGGACAAAACTGTTCTGGGGGAGACAAGATCTTACTATATTATTAAACTTTCAATATCAGATATGACTGTAATGATACCCATTACTAGATCAGATGAACTGGGTTTAAGGAGCGTAGTTACCTCCAGGGATGTAAAAGAGGCTCTACGGCTTATTGAAGGAGAGACCACAGAAATGGATGAGGATTGGAAGACAAGGTATCAGCATAACTTTGAAAAGATAAAAAGTGGCTCCATCTTCGATGTTGCTGAGGTTGTGAGAAATCTCTTTCACAGGAATAGAATTAAAGAACTATCAATTATGGAAAAGAAGCTTTATGAGAATGCATTCAGGCTTCTTGTTGATGAAATATCATATGTTAAAAATATGAGAAAAGATGATGTACAGAATATTGTATCAGAGAGACTTGGTAATAGTGTATTAGAAATATAAAAAGAAGTCTTTGATCTACTCAATTATGTCGTTCTGATCAATCTCAATTTGATTACCTAAAAACAGTTTTTCTTGCCTTTAGCGCTATTCTCACAAAGTGAGGAAAATTATTAGTGACTCAGTAGGAGGAAATATTGATTATTAGAATTGTATTTGTTGTGGTTGCGGTTGCGGTCTCCATACTGTTAAACCTGAATCAGAAGTTCTTTTGGATTTATCCAGTCTCCGTTCTTGTTATTTCATTGATAATTGTGGCATTTGAGGCATATGTAAAGAGTTTCCAAAAGGAGAATGTTTCGAAGATATTTAAGGGTTTTATAATAGGTCTGATATTAGGGGCTGGATTTATTGCAATAGCACGCTCTTTTGGGTTAGAGGTGAATATCTTTTACAGAGTATTGATTTATATCTGTAGTCTCTATCTTGGCATCGCCCTGATATCACAACTCGATGTAGGATTTGGGTTTACACAGCCACCTACTCAAAAGGGAATAACTTCAGAAAGTTTGAAGATTCTGGACACAAGTGTAATAATCGATGGAAGGATAGCGGATATCATTGAAACAAGGTTTGTAGAAGGTGTTCTTGTCGTGCCAAAATTTGTTCTTGATGAGCTTCAACAGATAGCCGATTCGTCTGATTCGGTGAAAAGATCGAGGGGAAGACGTGGACTTGATGTTTTAAACAGGCTGAGGAAGGACAAAGAAATCCTTTTACGAATTACAGACCGTGATTTTCCTGAGACACAGGATGTTGATTCAAAACTTGTGAAACTTGCAAAATCTCTCGATGCAAAGGTCATAACAAACGATTTCAATCTCTATAAGGTTGCTGAAATACAGGGAGTAACTGTTTTAAATATTAACCTTCTTACTAACGCACTGAAACCTGTTGTGCTCCCGGGCGAGAGGATGAAGATAGTTGTTATAAAAGAAGGGAAAGATCCGGGACAGGGTATTGGATATCTTGATGACGGAACCATGGTTGTTGTGGATTCTGGAAAGCGTTATGTAGGTGAGGAAATAGATGTCACTGTTACAAGTGTTCTTCAAACTCCTGCAGGAAGGATGATCTTTGCAAAATACGAGTACGAATAAACCAGGCACATTTTATGTAGTGAGCACACCAATCGGTAATCTGAAAGATGTAACAATCAGAGCTCTTGAGGTTTTGCGGAGTGTTGATTATATTGTATGTGAAGACACAAGGGTGACATTAAAGCTCTTGAATAGTTATGAGATTAAGAAGTCACTCTTATCTTATCATTCTAAAAGCAGTGCTTCGGTTGTAAAGAAGATAGAAGATTTTTCTCTTAGTGGGAGAGATATCGCGCTTGTGACCGATAGCGGTACTCCGGGTGTTTCAGATCCAGGGTGTAAACTCATTCATCGATTGTTAGAAAGGGGAGTCAGTATTGTGCCAATTCCCGGGCCTTCTGCTATACACACAGCGCTTGCAGCTTCCGGGGTATCATTTTCTGAATACACCTTTTTAGGTTTTATTTCACCTAAAGAGTCCCGGAGGAAGAAGAAACTGGAGGAGCTGAAGAAACGAAAGAGTGTTTTTGTATTCTTTGAATCTCCGCACCGTATTGTTCGCTTTTTAGAAGATGTTTTAGAAACCCTGGGGAATATAAAAGTATATGTTGCTAAGGAAATGACCAAGAAGTTTGAAAAATACTACAGGGGTAAGATAACGGATACTATTAAGATGCTTGAAAGTGATGTTATTAAAGGTGAGTATACAATAGTAGTAGACAACAGAGTGTAACTCATAATAGGTTTTCTAGAATATCGAAAATAATTGCATGGAGTAAAAATTTACTTTATAATATATAAGTATATTCTAGTATAGAGTTTTGATAAGTATTTAGTGTAGTAAAATGGCATTCAGTTTTAACAGCTTAAGTTTATTACATTTATTTCCGATATAACTTTTGAGGGAAGGAGTAGAGACAGATGACAATAGATAAGATTGGTCCGTTAGATAAAATCCTAAAAACACAGAGTGATATACGGATAAATAAAAGTGAAAAGCTCTCGAAAAAAGACAGGGTTGAATTGTCGCCGGAAGCAAAAAGGATGGCGGAGATATCTCAGGTTGAAGCAAAGGTTAAAGCTGTTCCAGATATACGAGCCGATTTAACTCCGGAGAGGATTAAGGATTTAAGGGATAAGCTAGAAAATCCTGATGATTATCTTACAAAAGAAGTTGCTAAAAAGATAGCAGAAAAAGTTGCTGAATCTTTTGGAATAAAATAGGATTCTTAAACAATTACTCTTTTCTTCACTTTATACCCTTCAAATGAGAGATGCAGGAAAATGCCTCTTTTAGATCTTAACAGGGCGGAGATAATCTCCGTCTTTTTTATTGCAGGATCTGTAAATTGAGAATTTTAGAGTTTACCATCCCCACAAAGGTAGAGTTTGGTGTCGACTCCCTTGCAAGACTTGGACATTTTGTGTATTCACTGGGAGACAGAGTGATTATTGTAACAGAAAATACACTGAGTCAATCTGGCGTTATTTCTAATATTGAGAGTATTTTGAGGGGAAAAGGGATTGAATCCATTGATTACGATGGTATCTTTCCAAACGCTGATTCTCAGATCATTGATGAAATAGCATTGATTGCAAGAAAATCAAAGGTGAACGTGGTTATGGGAGTTGGTGGTGCCAGAGCGTGCAATATTGCAAAGATTGTAGCATTTCTTTGTGAGAATGAAGGAGAGGTTGTAGATTATATTCATGGAAAAGAGGGAAATGGCAAAAGGATTCCCTATATTGAGATTCCAACAAACTTTAGAGAGGTTTATGCTTTAACGAGTTCTGCCTTTTTAACAGATGCCTATGACCAGACAAACAAAGTACTAACAATAAATGGACTTGGCACCGATATTCTCCTCGATGATCCTGTTCTTATGTCGGGAATACCGATGAAAACTGCTATTTATACAGCTTTGGATATTCTTGCCCTATCCATCGAAGGGTATATTTCACTGAAAGTAAATCCTCTTGTAGAACCTGTTCTTTTACGGGGAGTGGAGATTGTGTACTATAACCTTATGAACTATATAAAAAATCCCTTAGATGTATCAATTAGAGAAAAACTCTGTACAGCTGGTCTTTTTACTTCGATTTCAAATATCATTACCGGATTTGGCATAAGCTTTGCCCTATCAATGGGTATGAATGGCAGAAACAGGATATCAAAGTCTATTGTTACCTCCATACTTCTTCCATTTATGATGGAGTACAACGTTTCTGTTGCTGCATCAAGATTTGCAAAGATAGCAAGAGTTATGGGTAAAAGCACAAGAGATGTATCTGAAACTGATGCTGCATTTTTAGCAATTGAGGCGGTGAAAGAGTTTAAGGAGAATATCAATATCGAGCTTCATCAAAAGATAAGAGAGCTTGGATTGGAAAAGGATGATCTAGCTGAAGCTGCCGAAGTTGCAATCAGGTTTGAGGATATAAACAGTATACCCAGGAGAGCTTCATTTGAGAATTTCATGGAGATTCTCGAAAAGGCGTATTAACCAGAATCCTATTCTTGCTCATGATTTTGTTTCCAAATAATGCTTATTTTTCATAAAAACCTGAATTAGGTACCAATCAGCCATTTGTTTGGAGTTTTACATTTAAGTCTTTAACCTGATTATACCAGGCTACACTTTCACGCATCCCCTCTTCTGTTTTAAAAGGCGGCACATACCCCAGTAAAATTTTTGCCTTTTCGATGCTGAAGCTGTAGTCTTTTGCCACATGTGCTATATCGTGAGGAGTAATTATCGGACGTTTTGATATCTTGAGGAGTTTATAGCTTTTTTCGAGTATATGCGTAGCGTAGTATAGTGGCTTTGTCGGTACTGTAAACCTCGGAGGTTTTTTCCTGAGCTCTCTAGCAATTATTTCTAAGTATTCTCTCCATGGAATATCATTTCCATCTGTTATGTTGTATGCCTCTCCAAGCCCTTCTTTTGTTTTAAGTGCCATCTGTGTAGCTGAAACGAGGTTTTTCACATAGCAAGGAGATGTTAAGGTTTTTCCTCTCTTTGGAAAGGCTGGTAGACCCTTTTCAATTGCCCATGCAAAAAGGTATGTGAATTTAATATCGAAGGGGCCAAAAACATTGGAAGGTCTTAAGATAACGATTTCTATCTTATCTCTAAACCTTAAGACCTCCTTCTCCGCTAATGCCTTAGTAATACAGTACCCATTATGAAAGGGATCTGGTTTTTTATCCTCAGCTGTTTTGAAATTACCATGGAATCCATACACAACAGTTGAGCTGAAATGGATGAATCTATTCACTCCATTTTTTACTGAAGCTTGCAGGAGATTTACAGTTCCATCTATATTTGTTCTGTAGATATCGCCATTTTTACCCCAATCGTTCGTATTGCTCGCTGTATGAATTACTGTATCAATCCCTCTGGTAAATTTTTCTAATGGCTCATTAAGGGAAGCATAGGAAAGATAATATTTTTTTCCGCAGAGGCGAAAGAGATTCGATGTCTTCCTAACAAGGCCGGTAACATTATACTCCTTTTCTCCTGCAAGATACTTTAAAATGTGTGAACCGATAAAACCATTTGCTCCTGTTACCAGAATATTGATCTGTTTAGACATAAGAGTTTTAATAAAATTAGAAAATATTTAGTATCAGGTAAAACCTAAAGGTGATTTACCTGATTCAGCGTCTGTTAGGATGCGATATGTAGCATTACACGAGAGCCGAAGGTTTTGACAAACTTCTGATGTTAAGCATTGCAAATATATAGTAACCTGCATTTTACAGTCAATTTTTAAAGAAAGTTTACCTATTAGTTATTGCTCATTTATGTGATTTATGATATTATGATAAAATAATAAAATTTTTATCTTTCAGAAAGGCATATACATGGGGAATGTAATAATTAAACCGGTAAAAACAAAATCGGAAATGAATAAATTTTTTAATCTTCCACGAAAGCTTTATAAGGATGATTCACATTATGTTGAACCTCTAAAAGTTGAGCTTACAAAACAGTTTAACCGGAAAAAGAATCCATTCTTCAAACATGGTGATATACAGTCATATCTTGCCTTAAGAGGAGGTAATGTTATTGGAAGAATCACAGCTATTCAAAATATGCGCTATAACGAGTTTCATAAGGATAAAACTGGATTCTTCGGGTATTTTGAATGTATAGACGATACCGATGTTGCTCAGAAACTCTTCGAAAGTGCTGAATCATGGCTCAAGGAGAGAGGGCTGAATATAGCAGTTGGCCCCTTGAACTTCAGTATGAACGACGATCTTTCTCCAGGGATATTGATTAGCGGCTTTGAATATCCTCCATACATTTTAATGGCCCATGCACTTCCATACTATGCGAATCTACTTGAGAGTGCCGGGTATATTAAGGCTACGGATGTTTTAGCATTTAAGATGCCGGTTCAGCAGGAGATTAATAAAAGGATAGTTGCACTCGCGCAAAAGGTGGAGAAAACACGAAATATAAAGATTCGTTTTTTTGATCCGAAAAATTTCTGGCAGGATGTGGAAGTTCTGAAAGATATTTACAACAGTGCATGGGAAGAAAATTGGGGATTTGTTCCTTTTACTGATGAAGAGTTTTATGAAATAGCAAAAAGTTTGAAAAAGTTCTATATCAGAGAGCTCGTCCAGATAGCTGAAATTAACGGTAAACCTGTAGGGTGGTCAATGACATTACCAAATATCAATGAGGCTCTCAAGCACTTGAATGGTCGGTTGTTTCCAATTGGAGTTTTCAAGCTTCTATATTGGATGAAAAGAATAAAGGGACTACGGTTATGGGGTCTGGGAATTAAGCCGCAGTATAGGAAAAGAGGTGTGGATGTAATGTTCTACTATCACACCATGGTGGAAGGGCAGAGACTTGGTTATACAGAGGGTGAGTTATCCTGGGTGCTTGAAACTAATACATCAATTATTAATGCAGCTCATTATGTAATGGGTGAAGAATACAAAAGGTACAGGATATTTCAGAAAAATTTATAGTACCAGATCCAAAAAGCTATTTTGGAAAAAACATAAGGGCAATTATATAGCTCAATATAGCGATGATACCTGTAACAAGCAAGCCAATGTTCAGGGAAACAATCACTATTCCTGTTGAGGCGATAACAGAAAAATATCCATTTATAGACCACGCCCATGGTAGAGAATGATCATCCCTTTTTTTCAGGTTTGCAATCGCAAGGGGAAAGGGAATTCCCATTGCAATACCCATGGGAGATATAACCAAAAGCGAGATTAGTAGTTTCAAGAGGAGTGAGGGCTTTAGTACCTTCAGGTATAATATTTCAGACAAGAAGAGAAATAAAATAAAATATACTGATATAAAAGCAACAGCATAAAGAAGAAGCCTGCCTTTTTTCATTGAGAAATAATCCGAAAGATAACTTCCAATCCCGGAAAATATTAAAAGGGCAGCAAGAATAACCGAGTTCGAATAGATTGGATTTGCAAGATATCTGTTCAGCCTTTGCATGAGTGTTATTTCTATGAACATATAGGAAATAGCAATAAGGCTAAAATAGAACAGTATTCTGTACTTTTTTTCCCCTATCCTTTTCCCTGTAAAAAAGAGAGGAAATACAATAAAGATTGTGGACAGTACTATTGTCGTAATAAAGGTGGAAAATAAAACGATATATCCGCCTTCAATAATGGGAAACCATTTAGTTCCCATTTCTTTGAAGAGAACTGGTATTTTTTTCAATCTGAAGAAATATGAAAAGTATGGTTTATCATCTGTAGGATATTTGATATTGAAAAGGTAGTTTTTTTTAAAAGAGTCGTAATCTGTAAGTATTTGAAGTATACTCCTGTAGTATATCGCATCTTCTACCACATTAAATTGATTCACTTCATCTGTTTTAATCCCTGGATAGTACACAAGATCGAAGAACATAGATCTGCAGAAGGATTTAATATTTTTTATCTCCTCTTCTGTAAAAGGAATCTTTTTTGTCATAAGGGTTGCAGTCGACCAGCTTCGTATAATCAGAATCCTTTTATCGGGATCAATACCCTGTTTTTCAAGAGCATATTTTGATAAAGCTACAAGTTTAAGGAGCTTTCTTGGTGGGTACTTTAATAAAATAGTTACAGATATTGTGCCATTTTCACTTATATGTTTTAGATATTCTTCAAAGGCTTCCCGGGTGAGCGTGTAATTTGTATCTGTTGAGTAGATTCCTCCAATGGATGATACAGCGGTGTCTGTTTCTGAAATTTCAATAATATCCCAAAACTTTTGTGGTTGACTGGCAAGATAATTTCGTCCGTTGTTCTCAATAATTACAATGCTATTTTTATTAAAAAAATTATTGTTGTAGTTTCTAAAGCTGTTTTTTAAAAGATATGGTAGTCCTGGATTTTCCTCCGCTGAAGTTATAATTCGAGCATGATTGCGAAAGGCCCGTTCAACAGCTGTTCCCCCTCCCAGACCTATGATGAACACACGAGGCCTTCTATGGAGTTTATATACTGCGGATTGGGTCTGGTAGTATAGATAATCTAGGGATTCATCATTTACTGTTCTGTCAACTGCAGATAACATATCACCATCTATAAAGAGTCCATGTTGATCTGGAAGCTTGCCCTCGAAGGACAAGCTCAGTCCATGGGCTATCCTGATTTTAGAGCTCTTAACTACTTCAATGGTTCCGAAGGGGCTTAATCTTTTTTCTATTACCTCAGCATCAGGGAGATTGAGAGCAAGTTTTATTCCTTTGTAAGGGAGTATATTGATGTCACTCATGAAGAAGAGAAGATAACCTGAAAAGATGAGTATGATGGTACAGAGGACCATTTTGTAATTTAGTTTTATCGTGAAGGATACAGAGATAACAGAAAGGAATGCAAGGAGCAGTGAAACAATCATGATTCTGTTAGGTGGTATTAGATAGAGAGATAGTAAAATGATAAAAACTCCGAAACCAGATCCGAGTAAATTGTAGAAGTATGCTCTACCTGCCCTCTCAACAGTAAAGGCGAGGACGATAAAGGCTGATCCAAAGATGAATGGAATTGTATAGAACAGATAGCGGAGCAGCAGGCGCAATATCTGATTTTTATCCCATACAACCCTGAGTGGATCAAAGGTGATCTCCTTTGATAGAAAATAGCCCAATCCCAGGGAGAAGATGAACATAACCACTGAGAAGAGAGAGATTTGGTACTCTTTTTTTAAGATTCTCTTTCGAAACAGGCAAACCAGTGTACCGCTTGCCCCAAAACCAGTAAGTGCGAGAGCAATAGCAGTATAGGTGAAGTTTCCGAATCCTTCAACCTTTAGTACACGCATGAGTGAGATTTCAAGTGAGAGAAGTGAGGCGGAGACGAAGAAGAGGGAGAGATGATATGGGTTGAACTTTTTCATATCATTCCTTATACTCCCTCGTGAGGGGTACAAAACGCACAGGTATTATATCCCACACACGGATTGATCCTTTTTCATCTTTTTCTATTAGTTTGAGAACCTGTACGTAGTAGGGTTGACCAACAGGAATGCACATCTTCCCACCGTTTTTTAGCTGTTTTAGAAGAGGCGGGGGAATGTGGCTGGCTGCAGCTGTTACAATAATAGCATCGAATGGGGAGTACTCTTCCCACCCGAAGTAACCATCGCCGATTTTAACAAGAATATTTGAATATCCCAATTGTTTTAGCCTCTTTTCTGCTTTTAGACCGAGGGGTTCGATAATCTCTATTGTATATACATTTTTCACTATCTCTGATAGTACAGCTGCCTGATAGCCAGAGCCTGTGCCTATTTCAAGCACAATATCATCCTCATCCACTGATAACAGTTCTGTCATCAGGGCAACAATGTATGGTTGAGATATTGTTTGACCATAGCCAATTGGAAGTGGCTGATCCCAATATGCTGATTTTTTATACTTGTCAGGAACAAACTTTTCCCTCGGTACAGTGAGCATACTTTCAATTACCTTTTTGTCCTTGATCCCCTCCTTTAAAATATGCTCCCTGACAAGCTTCTCCCTCTCTTTTTCATAATCAGCATAAAGAAAAGTAGATGTAATGAAAAGTAATGATAGATTAAGGAGTATAAAATACTTTTTATTTAGGTGCATGTTATTCACCAGAGACTAATTAAACTTTATGTTAATTAAGATATTTGTCAATGAAAATCAAATAAAGTGGTAGCCCTGTCTTGGTTGATTTATTAACCAGGCCCTAAATTATACAACCGGAACTAATTAGATACGAAGAAGCCACAAAAATAGGGCAGTTCCAACAGGTATTAAAAGGTTATCGAGGTTATAAACTGGAACGAGCTCTAGGATTGTAGAGACAATGGTGGCAGAAATTGCTGTCTTGAATGGGAAGAGAAGAGATAAAATCAGAAGGGTTGAGAAAAAGAATGCTAAAGAGCCTTCAATGGTTCTATTTTTTAGTTTGAATATATGAATTTTACCGAAACGTTTGCCAATAAGTGCAGATAAGGAATCGGAGATCGATACAATCAGAATAGCGGGCATATAGATCTCAAATTGAAAGAATGCGATTGTAGCAGCAATCCCCAGGCCTAACAGAATAGGGCCAAGGATGATCCCCTTTTTTTCACTATGTCTCTGTGCAGATCTTGTAATATGGGAGAATAGAGATAAAGAGAGTCCAATATTGCGTGAGAGCTCAGAGAGAAAGTAAATAGCAATAACAGAAAGAAGGAGATATAGGGTAAGGCTCTCGTTCAATCTTGCAAGAAAGGGCAATACACATCCTAGTAAATGCACTCCTTTTCTAAAAATCTCACGCTTCCAGCTGTACCTGCTAATAGAGAATTTTGAAGGCAATTTCTCTGTGGGAATAATATAGGGTATTATTTCTAAAAAATCATTTCCGTCTACCACTATATCAGCGCTTTCCCTTACAGTTTTAATGGGATTAAAGCCTATCCCGATTCTACTTTTTTTTAATAGTTCAATGTTGCCAGGATCATCGCCAACTGAAATTACATGATCCCATCCCAAACCCAGTTCTTTAATCAATCTTTCAACAATTTCAACTTTTGAGGTTACCTTGATTTTTTCAACATCAAAAGCTCCCTCTTTTAACTCTATTTCAAGCCCTGAGTGGTGGTCAGCTTTTATTTCGTACGCAAGACCTTTTAGAATGAAATCAGGAATTCCGGCACTTATTAAGGATACATAATAGTTATTTTGATGAAGAAGTTTAACAGTCTCTTTAATATTTGTTATCCTTTTAATTTCGTTGGCTATATTCTGAGCCTTTTTAACAGAAAAGTTCTCTGCAAGTTTGTAACCCTCTTTCAGGAGACTTTGAATGTTGATCTTTTCTCGGTAGTATCTCATTCCGAGGAGAAGAATCTTTATGTAATTTTTAAGACCTTTTGACTGAACAACCCGTCTTAAGAAAATATCTTTAAAGATTACCCCATCAACATCAAAAACAACAATCCCTCTATACATATTTTTAAAATCCTAAAAGTTTCATTTTCCTGTTAATCATGTTCATTGTTAAAAGATAAGATCAATCATTAGAAATACAAATACTTTATAGTGAAGTTCTCAAAGGATAAATTAGGAAGGCAAGCTAGTTTTAAAAACTAAAACTTACGATTGAAAACTCTCCCTGCTTAATTGTATATTATGGCAGAATAGTATGGAAGTTTTAATAGAAAAGATAGTTCACGGTGGGTATGGAATTGCCTACAATGAGAAAAGTATCTACCTTATCCCCTTTTCTGTTCCAGGTGATGTTCTGGACATTGGATGTTCCCCTGCTGATGGAGTTTCATTCGGATGGATTAAGAGAATTGTAACCCCGTCATCCAAGAGAAGAATGCCGTTGTGCCCTGTTTTTGGGATTTGCGGTGGATGTGATTTCGATCATATGGACTACTCCTATGAGATTCAGGTAAAGAGAGATATTCTTTTAGAAGATCTTTCAAGGATAGCTAAGATAACAATTAAAGAGGTTGAGAATATTATATGGTCAAAGGAATATGGTTATAGGAATCATGCTCAGTTTAAGGTTGATGCCTTTGAGAATGTGGGGTTTTTTGAAAGAAGATCTCACGATGTTGTCAGGTTACCACAGGAAGGATGCCTTTTGCTTGAAGATAGTATTAATGAGTATGTTAAAAGGGTAAGAGAGCGACATTCATTCAAAGAGGGTGGATTTAGGGTGAGAACAAATATGAGGGGAGAGATCTTTAAGAAGGGCATACCTCAGGTTAAGGATGACAGGTATGTTTATCATTATATAAATGGATTGATACACAGAGTTGGAATCGATGACTTTTTCCAGGTAAATAACCATATAATAGACAAATGGATTTCGCAGATAGAATACTATCTTGAGCCTGAGTCCAGTGATGAGGTAGTCGATATCTTCTGTGGTTCCGGTTTTATTGCCTTAAACCTGGCAAAAAAGGTGCAGTCTGTGTTTGGTATTGAGCTGAATAGAAATGCCGTAAGAAATGCTATTTATAATGCAGAATTGAATAAGATTGGCAATACTAATTTTATAGGAGCAGAGGCACTGAAAGGGCTTGAGGCTCTAACCCATGCCGATAAGGTTATATTAGACCCTCCGCGGGCCGGACTTTACAGAGAGATTATAGATAAAGTTGTTTCTATGAATCCAGGCCTAATTGTTTATGTATCGTGTGATACAGCAACCTTTTCGAGAGATATGAGCCAATTTATTGAAAGGGGGTATTTTTTGAGAAAGATTGCACTGGTTGATATGTTTCCCAGAACAAGGCATCTGGAGATTGTGGCTCAGATCGAAAGGTTGAAACATTAGCTTGACCAGCGATAATCTTTTTTCTAAATTAATTATCTAAGAACCTTTCTGTCCATACATGGACCGTAAGACCATAGGGAGGGAAAATGTGAGAAAGTATGAATTCCTTTACATTTTGGACCCAGAAGAAAAGATTTGCAAGGAAGCCATTGCAGAGCTTAAGGAGCAGTATGAGAAAATAGGAGCCAGTATACTTAAAGAAGAAGAAATGGGGAAGAGACGGCTCGCCTATGAAATAAACAAAAAAACAGATGGCTTCTATTATCTGACCCATTTTGAGATAGAAAACTTCACAAAGCTTCAGGATTTTGAAAAGGAATTAAAGCTCAACCCGAAGGTAATCAGGTATATTAAGCTTAGGATATAAAAACTTCTGTTTACCATTAAATTATCATTTGATATAGTGTATTATTCAGGACCACATTTCGGTTTTCTGAATCGAACTTTAGAAACTCGATTTAGTGCATCTTTTATGAGCATGAAATCATAAATGACTTGTAATAAATTTTAAGAGAAGATAAAATAATTAGTAAATATTAATTAAGGGGAAAGAGATGAGCTGGGATATAAACCAGGTTGTTATTGTGGGAAGGCTTACTAAAGACCCTGAGTTGACATACACGCAGTCTGGGGCGGCAGTGTGCAGATTTTCTATTGCTGTAAACAGATCTTCCGGTTCCAGCAGAGCCAATCAGGAAGATACAACGAGCTTTTTTAATATAGTAGCCTGGAACAAGACCGCGGAAATATGTAAGGAGTATCTTTCAAAGGGACGGCAGGTGGGGATAGCCGGAAGGATACAGCAACGAAGGTGGTCTTCAGAAGATGGTGGAAGAAGAAATACAGTCGAAATTGTTGCAAATACTGTACAGTTTTTTGGACAAGGGAGACCAACCCAGGAACTGCAGGGGGCTCCTTCTCAAGAGGCCTATGATTCAGAACCCGCCTCTGATGAATCTCCTGAAATAGAGAAAGAATCTGAGGGTGATCCTTTCTTATCAGAGCTAGATGACGATGAGATTCCCTTTTAATCGAGCTAAGAGATCAATCTTTCTGAAGGGGTGTTGAGATAGGGTGCGGAGGCTTTTCTGTTACTTTTTCTAGTTTTAAATAAAAAAATTTAACACTATCTGTATATTGCATACAGTTTGAATTAAGGAGAATTGAATATGGGTAAAGAGATAAAAGATGAAGTAGAAGATAGTGAAGATATTGAGGTAGATAAAGAGGTAGATAAAAAGGAAGATGAAAAAAAAGAAACAGAAGAGCTGCAATCTACAAAAGCAGATCAAGAGGGACAGCCTTCCGTAAAAGTGACAGGTACAACAAATGAGGATGATGTTGGACAGAGGAGAATATACTTCAGAAAAAAGGTGTGCAAGCTATGTGTGAGGAAGGTAGAGAAAATTGATTACAAAGATGTTGAGCTCTTGAAAAGGTTTACTACAGACAGGGGTAAAATTCTTCCACGAAGAATTACTGGAACTTGCGCGAGACACCAGAGAATTCTTTCAGGGGCAATTAAGAGAGCACGATTTATTGCTCTTATGCCTTTTGAGTCGTCATAATGCGGACAAGCCGCATTCTCGATTATGTCCCTTTCGCTCAAATTGAGGCTTCAGTCTCATGTCCCTTTCGCTCAAATTGAGGCTTCGGCCTCATGTCCCTTTCGCTCAAATTGAAGCCTTCGGCCTCATGTCCCTTTAGCTTAAATTGAAGCCTTCGGCTTCATGTCCCTTTAGCTTAAATTGAGGTCTTTGGCCTCACGTCGCTTCGCTCAAATTGAGGCCTTCGGCCTCACGTCGCTTCGCTCAAATTGAGGCCTTCGGCCTCAATGGGGGGGGGAGAAGATTTTTGTATTAAAGGGAAGACGATCTGTAATTATAAAAAGAAATTTTGCAATAGATCTTTTTTATTTTGTGTTATGTTATATATAGGGATTCAATGGAGAGAAGAGAAATTTTTATAAAGTTTTCGAAGATAATAAAAGATGATTTTTTATCAAGAGTGAAACTTAACAGTTTTAGGGAAAGGTTTACGGTTCCGGAAATACAATTAGAGTGGCGTGAAGTAGGAACAAGTCTTCTCCTTATTATACTCTCTATTGTTCTCTATCTTTCTGTTGTATTTACCCAATTTTCATTTGTGCCAATTATGATTATTACTATTAAAAGGGGCTGGAAAGAAGCATTAGCATATCTCACAGGTGCTTTTCTCATTTTTGTCTATATAATGATAAAAGATATTGGGTATATTCTAATTGATAATGGTCTCCTCCTTTTTTCAGCTGATCATTTTACTTTTGAATTTCTGGGAAGCAGTGTTGGTTTAAAAGGAGGAAGGCTTTTGAACTACTATTTATTGTTTGGTGCCTTCGGGATATTTCTCGGGCACCTTGTTTCAAGAAACTATAAACTCGACTATGTTATCTTCTTGAGCCTTTTCGTCTATATTGGAATAGTCGTTTTTGCGTTTATTATATCTGGATTTATTGGAGGTTTTGAAAGATTTATTGATAACTATTCTCACTTTGTGGATAAAAAGACAAATAGTTATATGAATATTTATCTGATGCAGATTGATAATTACAGAAGTGTTCTTTCTTCAAGGGGTGTTGACTATAGTGTCTTGGAAAAGAAAGCAGAAGTTGCAGCAGAAGTCTATAAGAATAGTGTTCTATTTGGCATTGCTCCAAGGGGAGGGTATCTTATAAAACAGCTCATTGTTATTTTTATCAGTATCCTTTTTGTAAAACTCTACTTCAAAAGAAAACTTAACAAGGCAGCCTTATCATTTAATATAAAAAATTATACAATAGATAATGACTGGGTATGGGGATTAATAGCTTCATGGGGGCTTATTTATATAAACCTGTATCTTAAAAGCATAGTTTTGGGGATATTGAGCTGGAACATTGCTGTAATATGCTCCCTTCTTTACTTTCTCAATGGACTGTCAATTATAAAGATTGTGGCAGACAGGCTAAAAATACCACAGTTTTTTCAATATGCGGTTTTGCTATTTTTTCTGTTTTACACATTTGTAATTTTTGTTGCTATAGTTACAGGTATTGGTGTCGCTGATATCTGGCTAAAGATGCATGAGAAAATTGGAAAAATCGAAAAGAGGAGAGATGTATGAAGGTTATCCTGATTAAAGATGTTCCTGGTCTTGGTGAAGAGGGAGAGACAAAAGATATAGCTCCTGGCTATGCACGTAACTACCTTTTTCCTAAAGGTTTTGCTGTTGAGAGAACCGCATTTAATCGAAACAGGATGAAAGAGCAGAGGAGGAAAATCGAGCTTACAAATGTGAAAAAGAGGGAGGAAGCATCAAAACTTGCTGAAGAGCTCTCTGCAATCTCTATAAATATCCCTGCTACAGCCCAGAAAAATGACAAGCTATTTGGAGCAATACATGAGGTTGATATAGTAAAATCTCTTAAGGAGCAGGGATACGATATTGAAAAGAAAAATGTTCTGCTTGATGAGCCTATTAAAGCAATTGGTGTTTACAAGATTCCTATAAAGATATATGATGATATTAAAGCAGAACTCAAAGTTTGGGTTGTAAAGGAGTAGTGCTAAGTTTCATATGGCAGATACATATCAAAATAGCAAAATACCGAACCTTTTTGATAAACTACCGCCGCAAAATCTTGAAGCAGAAAAGGCTTGCCTCGGAAGTATGCTCCTTGATCGAGAGGCTATTGAGATTGCTATTGATCTCTTGAAGGATGATGATTTTTACAACAGTCAGCACAGGATTATCTTTAATGCTATTTTGGAGCTCTATATCCGTTCTACACCTGTAGATATAATAACGCTTAATGATTATCTGAAAAGTACTGATGAACTTGATAGGGCCGGTGGAGTTGTATATGTTTCTTCGCTCCTTGATGAGGTACCTACCTCTGCAAATATTGAATACTATGCAAGGATTATTGAGCAGAAATCCCTTCTTCGAAAGCTGATAAGCGCAGCCTCAAAGGTGATATCAATGGGCTATGATGTTGATAAGGACGCATATGAGGTTATAGATGAAGCTGAAAAGCTTATCTTTGATGTTGCTGAAAGAAAAGAGGCTAGGGGCTATTTCTCTATGCATGAAATAATTAAGAGTAGCATAACCGCGATAGAAAAGCTTTACCATAAGAAAGATTTTTATACAGGAATACCAAGTGGGTTCAAAGATTTCGATGAAAAGACATCAGGTTTTCAAAAATCAGAGTTTATTGTTATAGCAGCACGTCCCTCTGTAGGGAAAACGGCTTTTGCTTTAAATATTGCTCAGAATATTGGAATAAGACAGAAGAAAAATGTTGCGGTCTTTAGCCTGGAGATGTCAAAAGAGGCTCTGGTACAGAGAATGCTATGCTCTGAGGCAAAGATAGACAGTCAAATATTGAGAAAAGGGTTTTTAGGTGAAAGTCAATGGAGCCCACTTACAACTGCTGCAGGAAAGCTCGCAGATGCCAATATCTTTATTGATGAGACTCCAGGAATATCAGATATGCAACTAAGGGCAAAGGCCAGGAGAATTCAATCTAGGCACGGGCTTGATATTCTAATTGTCGATTATCTACAACTCATGTCGACAACAGGTCGCAGAAATGAGGGGAGAACTCAGGAGATAACTGAAATATCAAGATCTCTAAAGGCTCTGGCGAGAGAACTAACCATTCCGGTTATAGCTATCTCTCAACTTTCAAGAGCGGTTGAATCACGTGGTAGAGATAAAAGACCCATACTCTCAGATTTAAGAGAATCTGGTGCAATTGAGCAGGATGCTGATGTGGTAATTTTTTTATACAGGGATGAGCTCTACAATCCAAACTCAGATAAGAAGGGTATTGCCGAGGTTATTATCCAGAAGCAGAGAAATGGACCAACAGGAAGACTTGAGCTTCGTTTCTTTGAGGATTATACGAAATTTGAAAATCTTGAGAGATGGGAAGAGCATGTTGAATCGTACTACAACAGTGGAGAATAAAATATCTAATCTTTAACCACAATCCCCTGCCGAAAGGCTTTGAGGTAACTACTGCAAAAGGGATCTTTGTTCAGAAGCGCCTCTGATGCCTTGATTATGCTCATCATAACCTTATCAAGCGGATCTATTAAAGCACCATCAAGACCATAGACCATACACATTGTAACAAATGCTCTGTTTAACTGTTTTCTTGCAGGAAGACCATAGGAAATATTACTTAACCCAGTTATTATTTTTACCTCAGGAAAGTTCTGCTTAACCATCTTAATGGTTTCTATTACAGTTAGGCCAAAGCCTGTATTTACACTCAGGGGTGTGGTTAGAGGATCTATTGAGATGTCTTCTATCTTTTTCCCTACCTTACTGAGGTCATTTATGATCTTTTCTGCGATTCTTAATCTATCCTCTGCCCTATCAGGAATTCCATTATCGTCAATACAGAGCCCAAGGATATATGTTTCATTCTCGACGGCCAGTGGAAATACCTCATTCCACCTTTCGGTTTCTTTAGTTATTGAGTTTATTAGGGGTTTACCATTTTTATGTAGTTTTAAGCCCATTTCAATCGCTTTCCCCCGGGGGCTGTCTATAGCAAGGGGTTTCTTTGTAACTGCTTGTATTTCATTGATTGTCCATTCGAGCTTTTCAATCTCATCGAATATAAATGCGCCAGCGTTTACATCTATGAAATCTGCACCAGCTTCATCCTGTTTAACTGCGAGACTCCTGATAAGTTCCCGGTCCCTTTTTTCCATAGCTTCCTTTATCTTCTTTCTTGTTGAATTGATCAACTCTGCAACAACTATCATAGTTACCCCCAATCTGAATTGAACTTTTATATAGTAATATATAGTTAAGATTTTAGCAATATTTATCTTGGAAGGAAATATTATTATATTATATAACAGATTATAAAATAATTGAGCTTAATTTTTGTTATTATGAAAGGATGTGGGAGTAAAATATGGGTAAGATTGAGATTGGTGATAGCAAGACTCTTGTAACTATGGATAGAGTTCTTCCTCTGAAGATTTGTGTAATTCCTATGAAGTCAAGGCCAATATTTCCTGGGATATTTATGCCTCTTATTATCGAAGCGGAAAAATATAAAAAGACTGTCGAGAAGATTTTAGAAACCGATAGTTATTTGGGATTGATACTGCTTAAAAATCCTGAGATTGTAAAGGATAGAGAGGAGAATTTTTTCAAAGTAGGAACAATTGGTAAGATCGTTAAAAAGATCAATCTGCCAGATGGTAATTTAAACATCTTTATAAATACACTTCAGAGATTTGAGGTGAGAAAGTTTCTATCTTTTGATCCCTTTATTACAGCAGCCATCCATTACATTGACGAAAGAATTAAGATGGATGATGAAGTCCATGCGTTGATAAGGACACTTTATTCTGAGATTAAAGATGTCTCTGAGGACAATCCATTTTTTACAGAAGAGATCAAGCTCAATATCGCAAATCTAGATGGTGTGGAGAAGGTGGCAGACTTTGTCTCCTCAATACTGAATATTAGCCGTGAGGAACAGCAAAGGATTCTTGAGATCTTTGATATAAAGAGTAGGATCGAAAAGGTTTTGACCTTACTTCACAAAGAAAAAGAGCTTATGAAACTTCAAAAGAAGATACAGGATCAGATCACTGAAACGGTAACAAAACAGCAGAGGGAGTTTTTTCTAAAAGAACAGCTTAAAGCTATTAAAAAGGAGCTGGGATTAGAAGTTGATGCGAAGAACAAAGAATACAATAATTTCAAAGAGATGCTCGATGGACTTGAGCTTGTGGAAGAGGTAAAAGATAAGGCCTATGAAGAGCTTGATAAGCTTGGATTAATGGATACCCATTCTCCTGAGTATGCAGTTACGAGAAACTACCTTGAGACCATCTGTTCCCTTCCCTGGAATAAAATCTCGCCTGAGAACATCGATATACAAAGAGCGAGGAGGATACTAAACAGAGACCACTATGACCTTGATGAGGTTAAGGAGAGAATACTGGAGTTTTTATCAATAAAAAAATTGAAGCCGGAGTCTAAGGGTTCGATCCTATGCCTTGTAGGACCACCGGGTGTTGGAAAAACATCTGTAGGGAAATCTATTGCTCGTGCTATGGAAAAGAAGTTTTTCAGATTTTCCCTTGGCGGTATGAGGGATGAGGCAGAGATTAAGGGACACAGGCGTACATATATCGGCGCAATGCCTGGAAAGATTATTCAGGCACTGAAAATTGTTAAAACTAAGAATCCAGTCATTATGCTCGATGAGATCGATAAGCTGGGAGTGAGCTTTCAGGGCGACCCATCTTCAGCCTTACTTGAGGTTCTGGATCCTGAACAGAATATCCAGTTTCGTGATCACTACCTTGATTTACCATTTGATCTTTCCCGTGTACTTTTTATTACAACAGCCAATACCCTTGATACTATTCCAGCGCCCCTCCTGGATAGGATGGAGGTTATAAGGCTTTCAGGGTATATAGAGGAAGAGAAGATCGAGATAGGGAGAAGATATATTATCCCTCGTTCGCTTTCGAAACATGGGCTTAGAAATAATGATGTAAAGTTTGATAGAACAGCTTTGAAGGAGATTCTTCAGGGATATGTGAAGGAAGCGGGCTTGAGAAACTTTGAAAAGTCTGTAGATAAGGTTTCCAGAAAGATCGCCCGAAGGCATCTTGAAGAGGAGATTGCTTTTCCCTATATTGTGAACAGAGAAAATATCAGGGATTTTCTTGGAGAGAGGGTCTTTGTCGAAGAGATTTCAAAGAAGATTAAGAGACCGGGTATTGCGATCGGGCTTGCCTGGACAGCATTAGGGGGAGCCACTCTTACTGTGGAGTCGATACTGATACCTGGAAGTGGTGATCTGAAGCTTACCGGAAGCCTTGGCGATGTAATGAAAGAGTCTGCAAATATCGCACTTTCCTTTGTTAGGTCCATATCGGAAGACTTCAAGGTTAACGAAAGTATCTTTAAAAAGAACATCATTCACCTCCATGTTCCAGCTGGTGCCACACCCAAAGATGGACCATCTGCAGGCATTACAATGGCCTCTGCAATGCTTTCGCTTGTAACCGGTAAGAAGTTAAAGAATCGGCTTGCTATGACAGGAGAGCTTTCACTTATTGGAAATGTTCTCCCTGTGGGTGGTATAAAAGAGAAGATGATTGCTGCGAAGAGAGCAAAGATTAAGGAAATAATACTTCCAAAAGAGAATCAGAAGGATCTAAATGAGATACCCGAATATATTAAGAAGGGACTTACATTTCACCTTGTAGAAACAATGAATGATGTTGTACCGTATCTGTTTGCTTAATGTCTACTTTACTATTTAGGAGAAAGAATGAATCCATTTGAAGTATTTAAAGAGAGAGGATTTATATTTCAGGCAACAGATGAGGATTCGATAAAGAGACTTTTCGAAAAAAAGCGCGTTACAGCATATATTGGCTTTGATCCATCTGCAGATTCCTTTCATGCAGGGAACCTGGTACCTATAATGGCGCTTGCTCATCTTGAGCGAAACGGTCACAGACCGATTGCCCTTATAGGAGAAGGCACAGGATTGGTTGGTGATCCTTCAGGTAAAACAGATACAAGAAAGCTTTTAAGTGCTGAAGACATAAAAGAGAACGCTGAAGCAATTAAAAGGCAATTTTCGAAATATATTTCATTTGATAACAGTAAAGCACTTCTATTGAACAATGCAGATTGGCTTGTAAAATTGAACTATATAGAATTTTTAAGGGATATTGGAAAGCATTTTTCAGTCAACAAGATGCTCTCAGCAGAATCAGTTAAGCTCAGGCTCGAGAAAGGTTTAACCTTCATAGAGTTTAACTACATGGTTCTGCAGGCCTACGATTTTTATATTTTAAATAGAGATTATGATTGTGATCTACAGATGGGAGGCCAGGATCAGTGGGGGAATATTGTTGCGGGAATCGACCTAACAAGAAGAATTGCAGGCAAAGAGGTATAT
>CAYRKG010000007.1:0-93339 GCA_964424795.1 uncultured Spirochaetota bacterium | reverse complement strand
GGAACAGTTGCAACTGTAAGTTTCCCCATGGAGGCACAGAAATGAGTACGAGAATGATTATTAACTGGACTCTCATAGCAGTTTATTTTCTCATTGTTTTACTAATTGGATTTATCTCTTCAAGAAGAAAATCCAGTGAAGACTATATGATCAGAAAAAGAGAGCTGGGAACTTTTGCTCTGGCATTTACAATTGCTGCTTCAATGATCGGAGGGAATACCCTTATTACATATACTGCACTTATTTACGAATATGGAATAGCAATTCTTTGGGGTTTTACAGGTATAGCCTTTGGTTTATGGATCTTGGCAAAAATAGGAAAGAAGTTAAAAGAAAAAGGAAAGATATATTATACTATGCCAGATTTTTATTTTGATAACTACGGTAGAAAGACAGGTCTAATTGTAACCGTAATTGCAATATTCTGGTATTCAATGGTTTTACTGGTCCAGTACATAGTCGGGGGGGAGATAATCTCGGCTTTAGTTGATATCCCCTACTGGGCAAGTGTTTTGATTATGGGATTAATTGTTTTTATCTATTCTTATTTAGGAGGATTCAATGCTGTTGTAAGAACAGATGTTTTTCAATATCTCTTGTTTATTATACTTGCTGTATTTGAAGGAATCTCGATGATTCGAGGTAAAATAATAGAACCATCACAATTTAATATAATGAGCTTTGGTATTGGAAAAACTATAGCCTTTTTTATTTTAGGTATAACTGTAATAGTTGTTGGTCCAGGGATGTGGCAGAGGGTATATGCAGCCAGGGATAAAAAGGTAATAGCGCAAGGCTTTTCGATAGCAACAGTTGCCCTTTTATTAGCGTTTTTAGCTATCGGAATGATTGGCATGGCAGCAGCAACAACTCCCGATATCCCTGCTGAAGAATCTTTATTATATGGTGTCAAGAACTTACTTCCTGCAAGGTTCTTGGGATTGACCTTTATCTTGTTATTCGCAGTCATTATGTCCTCGCTGGATACTGTTCTTTTTGTTCTGGCAACAAATTTTGCAGAGGGTATAGTTATAAAAAATATAAATCCTGCTTTTGATAGAGTTAAATATACAAGAGCAGGAATGTTCATCTTTGCACTCATATTGATGCTGATTGCTATTTTTGTGCAGGATGTAGTGAGTATTGGTTTGGCAATGCTTTCTTTGGGACTGGCTTTTGTTCCTGTAATAGTAGGAACTTTTTTCTTCAAAAAGCAGCTAAAGAGGAAAGCAGTACAATTGAGCTCAATTGTTGGTTTTGTGGCAGTGCTTGTAGTTTTGTTTATGGGATTTATCGGCCCAGAAACATCCGCAGTTTCACTACCTGTTGCAACTATTTTCTTAATAATTGGACAGCTTATCTGGAGAAAAGCTGAGGCTTAGGCTTTTTCTTTGTCTTAAGGTTAAGCTGTGAATAGAGACAATAAAACTTAACTGATAATGACAAAAAAGAAAGTACTTTTAACCGGCGCCTCCGGCAGTGTTGGCATAAAAACCTTCGAGGAATTATTCTCTAGACATGATAATTATAATATAAAACTATTAGTCAGAAGATCCTGCAAGAATAAAAGACTTTTCAGGCCCTATAAAGGAAAAATTGAAATTATATGGGGTGATCTCCGAAATTACGAAGATGTAGAAAAGGCTGTCGACGATCAGGAGGTTGTTATCCACATAGCTGCAGTAATTCCTCCTCTTGCTCATTATGATCCAGGGCTTGCCTATGCAACCAATGTAGGGGGAACACAAAATATTTTAAAGGCAATGCATAAACAGCAAAATCAACCGAAGATTATCTACGCCTCTTCCATAGCTGTTTATGGAGATCGCCTTAAAAATCCAATGATAAAGATTACCGACCCTGTTAAACCCAGTCCAGGGGACTATTACACAGAGACAAAAATAAAGGCAGAAAACCTAATTCGAAAATCTGGTTTAGATTATTCAATATTTAGATTATCCTACTGTACATCACTGGACAGCCTCAAAGTTCACCCACTTATGTTTCATATGCCTTTAGACACCTGTATAGAAATAGTTGATGCCAGGGACGTTGGATTAGCTCTGGTTAATGCTATAGAGAGTGATGAAATCTGGGGCAGGTGTTTTAATCTTGCAGGGGGAGAGAAATGTAGAATTAGATTCGGGGATTATCTGGACGATATGTTTGAAATTATGGGCTTTAAAAGAAATTTTCTTCCCGAGGAGGCCTTTGCTACCAAAGATTTTCATTGCGGATTTTTAGATACACAGGAAATTCAAGATATTCTTAAGTTTCAAAGATATACTCTTGAAGATTGGTATCTGCAAGTAGAAAAGTGGATTGGTATTAAAAGATATTTCATACCTTTAGTAAGATGGTTTATAAAAAGAAGCCTTTTAAATAAATCAGAGTTTTACAAATCATAAATGTAGCATATTTCCTTTAAAAAAGATATGGAATAAGGGCTTTTCTATTCTCTGGATAATCAGGAAAACTTTCAAGATACCATTTGTGATTGGATCTTGCTCTTGGAGCTAGGTTTGCAAAGGTCCATGAGGCAAAAATAAGACCGGGGAAAGAAAAGGTCATTAAAGCCCAGCCTGTCCATTCTGTTATTTCTCCCAGATAATTAGGGCAGCTTACCCATCTATATACCCCGCCGTAGGGTATTTTGTATTCACTCTCTCCTGGATGTCGTAAATTACGTATTATGTGGTCTGAATGAAGGTTAATTACAAATCCTGAGAAAAAAATCAAAAGGCCAATAACAAAAAATGGACTGAGAAGCCAATCAGTTGTATATGCAGTGGAGAGAGTATTAATCCATCGTGACTGCAAATATGGGTTGATGCTATTGAAAATCAATCCAAAAAGTATAATTGTAATGGGCATTACATTTTTTCCGCGTATTAAAAATGGAAAAATAAACGTTCGCTGCATGTAGTGTAATAGCCAGATGCATAAGAAAACAACGGCTACCAACTCTGTTTTTCTATATCCTAAAAGGAAAAATAAGATATAGATAATCACTGTGGGCAATTCCATTATAAACCAGCCCAGCTTATTATTAATATTGGGTCCCCAGTTGTCCCGAATATATTTACCATACGGAGCAGGAACGAAAAAGAGGAGTATAAAAATCCCTGCTGCAAAGGCACTGAAAAAAATCATAAGTAAGTTAAAGAATATTATTTCATTCATGGATAGATTGCTTTATAACGTGACATTCAGAGATGGGATTGCGAAAAAATTTTCTGGTAACCAACAAGTATTTATAATTGTATTAAAACAGAATACAAAACTATTGAAAAAAATCTTATTTAAAACTAGCCGTTATGGTACTGTAACTGTCTGCCCTATAGCAGGATCGCCTATACAGTCAACACCTTCCTCATCGGTAAACACAAACTTGTAGGAATATGTTCCAGCACTTCCAATAGTAACACTGGCGGTGTATAGCTTACCATCAGCATAGAAGATGTCGCTTTGATCTACCTCGGTCATTGTAATGCGTTCTTGACCCTCTGGAGTAACTACTCCCCCTTCTCCACCACAGCCTGTCAAACCTGCTGCTGCAACCAGTATCACTGTTAATAATAGAGCCCCTAAATAAACCGGCTTTCGTTTTCTATTCATAAGCACTACTAAAATCGATATCATTCCCATGGCTGATAGTACCAGAATACCAGCTAAGCCTGTGCCTGAAAATGGCAGTATCGGAGCGCCTATAATATAAGACGCGCTAGCATAGCTACCGTCACCGTTAAGGTCTATCCATAGCTCAGCCTGTTGGGGAGGACCATAACCCAAGTAGTTTACCTGAAATGTGAAAATGTCGCCAGCAGAAGCTCCGACTGTGATACCATTTGTGAAGCCAGCTGGAAATGTTAGCGATGAAGGTGGAACCGTAACATCCAGTATTGCTAGATAGATATCGGATCCCTCTTCTTGCAAAGGTTTGAAGGAAAATATATCAAATCCATCACCTACACTGTCACCTCCACCACCACTTCCAGTACACACATTGAATGTTATATAAACTCTATCCTTTAATACGAAAATTTCAGGGTGCCTGCTGCTGCTATACCACCAACAGCACGGAATATGATCACTATCGCCATCCATAACAATCATTTCCGGTTCGATTGTTGTAATGGTATCGCCTGAAGTATCAATCATCGTATAACATACATCACGATCTGAGCCGTATTCCTCACCATCAGCCCATGTGATATGGATTCTGCCGCCCAAATCTACTGCAATATTCTTCTGGTTTGATCTATTGTCGTTGTCAGAGCTTATCAGTTCCTAAGATATATCAGAGATTACCTCTGGGTCTGCTGCATCTCCATTTTGGTCATCCTTACTCGGGTCAAGCTTTGAATAAAAAATCTCGTGCTCTCCTGTTCCAGCGTCGGATAGCCTCTTGTCATGCCATACTACGTGAACCATTCCCTGCAGGTCGACTGCAAGATGTGCTCTTACAGATGCATGACCGTCAAGCTCTGTTATCATCGTATCATCTATCAGTGTCTGCCCAGTATTCCCACTTACCATTGTATAGTAGATCTCACGGTCATCTCCCTCAAATTCGCCAGTACAGTAAACGATATGAGCATTTCCATCAGGATCCACTACAATCTCTGGCTCACCCCAGTCTATATCTACCTGTACATCAGAGCTCAGAGTTGTTTCTGAAACCACAGTACCACCGTCAAGGTCCAGGACGAGATAAATTATAGAAAGTGAAGATATGTCGTTTCCTTCAAACCAGACTATATGCAACCTATTGTTCAAATAATCCATGGCAAGGTTCGGTGCCCTTGATTTTGTGCCATTATCGGTGCTGATAATTGTCTCAGGTATAACGATGAGATCGTTGATACCAGACTTACTGCCTGCCAGATAATTATAGGGGTTAATCTTGGTGTATATAACCTCTGAAGAGTCGAGATCTGTTCTTGAAGAATACTCTGTATCCCCTAAACCTGTATACAGACTGAATCCGTGAAATATAATGTGCAATCCTCCTGATGGGTCCAGTACAATCGATGGTCTTCTTACATGGTAATAATCGGCATTTGTACAGGGAGTGAGATTTGTCTCACCAATCAACACATTACCATCCTTATCCACCATCTTGTAGAACAAGTATGTTCCTTCTGCTGAAGCCCACACGATGTGTGCATTACCCTCTATATCAACAGCAACGGTCGAGGTTTCTTCATCATTAGCAGTTGATATTGCTTCAGGCCCGCTAATCATCGATACATCGCTGTATGCATTTAAAGAAAGAAAAGCTATAGATATGAAAAATACTACGAATATTAATATTGTCTTTCCTGTTTTATTCATTTTTAGTATCTCCTCAATACTTAAAAAATATTTTAGTAAAAATACTAAATTACTAAAAACCTAAAATTTTCAAGATATTATATTAAATAATTGTTTTCTTGTCAAACGGAAATATTCCAAAAAAAGTAGATGGGTATAGACATAGGTACCACTCTTTTTTCTAAAAGCCTTGACAGTAATTTTAATTTCTCCTATCATTGACACCTTACAAGTATGTTATTTTTTAACAGAAAAGCTTTTTGGAGGTCTTATGGAAAACGAAGAAAATAAACTCAAGAAAGCAAAGAAAACTGCCAGGGGTAAAATTGACTTCATCCGGCATTTGATTATCTACATCATTGTCATAACCGTACTGGCCATCATCAACAACGTCACAGACCCGGGCTATCAATGGTGGCTATGGCCAGCAGGATTTTGGGGAATCTTTGTCTTTATCAATTTCCTAAATGCATTTGTTTTTAAAGGTGGTGGCCTCAAAAGGTTTGAGGAACAGCTTACTCAGAAAGAACTTGAAAAAATGGATAGTGAAAAGTAATCATTACTAGTGGAACATAGCTTCGCCCTCTCTAAATCATGGTTTAAAAAAAACGATTTAGAGGTAACGCAGGATGATTGGGCTCAGGTTCAGCGTCTCTGTCATTCAGATTCACCTGATTTTATTTTTGATCTTCCGGATTATTACGCGTTCTTTACATATTCGCTCTTCCAAGGCAGGGTCGCCAGATGAATCTTTTTTAAAAAAGATCGAACATTCTATTTAGTATCGTAAGAAAATATCCACCCGATAAAACCTCGCAATAAGATTAAAACAATTTTCTTGACATAATATCAGTAACCAGTTTATTCTTACTTAAATAATATTAGAATTCCGTATGTAAAAAGTGTTTTAAGCTCAAAGGAGGAAACCTATGATAAGATATTCAAGAATAATTGATCCCCTTTTAATAATAATTCCAACTGTACTAATGGTGTTTGGATGTAACATTTCAACTGAATCTCCAGTTCAGCCTGGAGATGGTTTATCAACCGGTGACATTACAGGTTATGCTTACTTTATTAATAATACGGACCACAGCGGAATAACCATCACTGCTGAGAAAGTTGTAGGCATTACTACAGCCTCTGTAGAAAAATCTATAGCAGACAGAATGCTAAGCCCTAAGACGATCGCTGCACAGGCTACAACAGATGCCTCTGGCTCCTATGAGTTGAATGGATTAGAGGTAGGTATGTACACTATATACGCAAGTAGTATGGATTCTCTGGAGAAAGCTGTTACTACAAATGTGCAAGTGATAGCAGGGCAGAAGAGTATTGCGGATGATTTAAATCTCACTCCTACGGGATCTATCTACGGTAAGGCCACTTTGGATGGTGCTGGTAGTGGAAATCTGGGGATTATCGTATTCATAGCAGGCACATCGTACATGGCAATGACCGATGATTCGGGTGATTACACGATAAACTATGTTCCCGCTGGAAGCGATTACACACTTGTGGCAAGCATGGAAGGTTATGCTGATGATTCTACCGATGTAAGCGTTACTGCATGGCAAATAACCACAGCTGAGACGCTGGAATTAGTCTCATTGAACAGCGCTCCTATTGCTTTACCAGGAACACTATTCGTACCACCAGGAGTAGAGTCATGGGAAATTGGGCTTCTGGCATACGATCCTGATAATGATCCGCTCACATATTATATAGATGAAAATCCTTCTAATGGCTCTTTGTTACAGATAGACGGACCTCTGTGGGAATATATACCTGAGCCAGAACATCCAGGAACAGACACTTTTACATTCTATGTCAACGATGGGGTGGAGGATAGCAATACTGTCAGGGTCATTTTATGGATTTTATCGCCGTAAAAACAGATGAATTTGACGGCTTGGGAATGAAATATATATGAACATATAATCTCTCGGCCATAAGGAAGTCTCAATTACTTTACCATATTAAATAAACAAAACGAAAAAAATGGAACTATTAAAGAACATCACTGTTACTCCTGATGTTGCTGAATTAATTCAAGTTATAAAAAGAGAAAGAAAACCAAAAAGGGTTCATTTTATTGAACTCTTCCTGGACATGGAAGTAGAGGATGCAATTTGCGAAAAGTACGATCTGGCAAAAGATATAAATCAGACTGATCCATTTTATGAATTAAAGCGTGCCATAAAGATCTATGAATTTCTGGGATATGAAGTTTTCAGGGTGAATCCAATACAAAAAGATCTATTTAAAATGAAGTTTATATATACTAAAGATACAACATCAATAGATGGTCAGCACAGGGGCAAACGTGAATGGACAGAAGAGCATAAGGGCACAATTCAAACATGGAAAGACTTCGAAAAATATTCCTGGCCCAAGGTTTCGGATATTGACTTGAGTGCCCTGGAATGGCTAGAAAAGAACCTTCCAGAAAATATGGGTTGCTATGACTTAACGGCTCATATATTCGAAGTATTATCATTTCTACTTGGTTACGAATCACTGTGCTATAAGATGTTCGACGAGCCCGATTTGATTGATGCACTGTGTGAAAAGATAGGAAAGTTTTATATAGAGTACACCAGAATCCTGTGTGACTTTTCGTGTGTTCCGCTTGTATGGGGTTCTGATGATATGGGATTTCGTACCTCTACACTGGCGCCACCAGATTTTCTACGAGAAAAGATTTTACCCTGGCACCGGCGCTGTGCTGAAGTCGGACATAAAAAAGGAAAACCCTATCTTTTACACAACTGTGGAAATCTTGAAGAAATAATGGAAGATTTAATAGAGTATGTAGGTATTGACGGCAAACATTCCTTTGAAGATTCTATTATGCCAGTTACAGAGTTATACAGGAGGTATGGTGATCGTATTTCAATTCTGGGTGGTATTGATGTTGACTTTTTATGCAGGGCTTCTGAAGAAGCACTAAGAAAAAGAGTGAGAGATACTCTCATTGTATGTATGCATGATACAGGCTACTGCCTGGGTACAGGAAATACAGTTGCGAACTATATCCCTGTGAATAACTTTCTCATTATGCTTGATGAGGGAAGAAAGTATAGTCTGGATTAGTAAATTGCAAAAATTACATCCATGCTTGTACAGAATCTTCTTCTTCTAGTAGATTAGTAAAATTATAGTAGAACTATGCCAAAAACAGTATTTATAAAATGCCTATCATTCTTATTATCGATTAATTCTTCAATATCACAATATTAATGAAATTGGATGGATTTAAGAGGCCTGGTCCTTGCAAGTACTAAGATAAAATTTAATATGTTCTGGCATAAGGCGATTGCTCAGGCATTGAAATTGCAGGAATTCCCAGGCGGTTTCTAATTTCCTGTGCCAATAAAGGGGCATCCCCTGCCCGATAGCCATCAGTAACCACTGATCGAGGATGAATCTGTGCAATATATTCCATCAATTGATTAAAATCGCAATGATCACTTAAAGCCACACGGTATCTTTCCTGTCCGATCCTTTTGCATGGTACATCAAACTGCCAGCCGGAGAGCATTATCTTTACGCTATCCTGACCAACCCACCTATAAGCACCCACATGGTAAACCCCTATGTGGCGCCTCTTCTGTATCTCTAATCCAGCCTCACTCTTTGAAAGATAAAAATCTTTAAATCCCAAACCATGGGATTGACATATTTCTAATATCTGAAACACTTTTTCTGAAACAACAATGGGAACATCTATCTCTGAATCATTCAAAATCTTTACCACCTCCTGAAGTTTCCCATGATACCCAAAAATATACACAGGATTCTCCTTGAGAGATTCCTTTACCAGGTTTATTAACTCAGATTCAACAGCATCGCTAAAATTTCTTACATATGCTGGATTACCATAGGTGGCTTCAATCACAAGGATATCTGTCTTAATTATTTTCGCTGGCGGGAACCTGAAATCACCTGTATATAAAATCCTCTTCCCTTCCCGATTTTTTAGTAAAACCTGTGCAGATCCAATAATATGGTAGGCAGGATATAGAGTCAACCACTCCCCTTTATACTCATAAGATTTTTCGTAATCCAGGGGAATTATACTATCAGCCAGATTTTCTCCTTTTAAAACACCGATAAAGTCTCTGGTAACTGGTGTTGCTATAACCTTTTCACAAAAACTAAGACTCTTTTTGAGATGCAGCAGATGATCTGAATGGGCATGGGTAATAACACGTATTGGCCTACTGGAATGCGCATCACATACGATATTTTCACCGAGCAATATCGCTCCATTTTCTGCTATTTTTGCATCACTCATTTTTTACAATTTTCTCAATCAAACCTTTATGTTCTATATGCATCTGTGCCAGCTATTCTTTATACAGAGACCTTTTATAAATGATTCTTTCTGAGTAAAATTTTTTATAAAAACAAAGATTGAGAATCTAAAACATTTCCTAAGCTTTTAAAATAATCTCACTACTTTTTGGTCCACAATTCAACAGTAGATCTAATGTTGAAAGATTATAGATAAAATCACCCCATAATTGTGGATAAACTGGTGGATGGAAATTAACAAAGGTAATATTTAAACCATTTCTTTTCATCTTCTCCAGATCTAAATATCTCTCGACCACTGTAAAGTTTAAGTAGTCGTTTGCTTTTATATGTTTACAGATATCAATTATAAGATCCGTGCCTTTGCCCATAATTCCTAAATCAGATTGCAATAGCAATTCAGTCTTTAACGATAGTGCCTCCCAGAAAAATCGAATTAATTCCAGATTCAGTGAAATAATCTGATTATAGCGTTTTTCATATATACAATTGATGGTGGGAAAATATTGTTCAAAATAGGGAGCATGAGCGTAACTCTGTTTGATACTATGCTGGTGCTTTTTACGCCATTTGATTTCATAAAAAATTTCTACATTTTGAATTACCTGCAAACCCCTGCCTTTTTTATGCACAGGTACAGTCAACCAAAGCTCACCGTGCTCGTTCTTTAATCGGTTTCGGTTTATCCAGCCCCGACCACGGGGAAATTGAACGTCATCGAGCAAGACCATGCAGTCCGATTTCATAGCTTTAAAGAACAGTCCTGGCCACGGGAGAAAGATGGGTTGATGCGTTGTAATTGTCATGATCTTACTTTCTTCTTTAGGTGTGTCATATTTCTATGTGATCCTCATGTAAGCTCTTGTTCCAGGATCTTCCCCTTCGATAAATTAGACTATGGGAAAATCCAAATTAAGCCAATGACAGCCGCAAGGATAATCGATGTTCCACCAAAAATCAATGTGCCTATCCTTGCAGCACGGTGTTCGCCTTCATTGATGAACGTACAGACGAGGGCGATGCCAAACAAAGTCCATATTAGCCAGGAAAGATACCCAATCCACTGCCCTGTATTGAACGCGATACCCATTCGACCAAGTATGAATGCCATTCCACAGATTGCAAGGATGAACAATGCACTAATAACGCTCCACATAACAGTCATCGGCATTGGCTCCTACTAAATCTCAGTATCAAGATGGATCAATGAAATCAGGGCGGGGAGCGCCCTCAAATTTTCCGTAGAACAGCTTGTTAGCGTGCATCATCAGCAACTGGTGTGGACCTTTCATGGTAGCCAGCAAAGACATAGACCTGTGTAACCAGTTTCTTGGCTTTGTCCAGGGACATGTGATCATGCACAGTGCACAGTCTGTGCCTTGTGTCTGCCAGTACCTGTAGCATTTTTTTTCGTCTATTTTCCACTTCAAAATGCCATTGTACTCAACCTTTTCACCCATGGGAATGGCTTCAACAGGGCAATTTTCTGCGCAGATCTTGCAGAATTTACAGAATGATTGAGCTCCGATGTCAACAGCTTTGTCATGAGCAAGAGGCATATCCGTAGTGACCACAGCCAGGCGCAAGCCCAATCCAAACTCTCTTGTGATCAAGTAACCAGCACGAGAAAGCTCACCCAAACCACAATCAACTGCAACCGGTACAACGAGCACCTTATAATTAGTAAGGTGATGAGCCCTGGCAGAATAACCTAACATACGGATGTATTCAGCCAGCTGAATCGAGACCCAGGCACCCGTAGCATACCCTCTGGCTGTCGCCAGCAAGACCGGGAAGTCTGGGGCGCTTTTAATCAGATTGTAATTCATCTGAAAGCCCATAGCAATAGCGTTGCAATGGTTACTGAGATCAATTGGTGTACCCCAGTATTGAGGGCTCTCGTGCAACCGGCCGACGTGGCTGTAAATCCACTCCTGGCGTAATGGACCAATCTTCACCATGTCTGCACCAAGAAATCGAGCATATGTCTTCACTTTCCTGGATGCACGCTCCGGTGAAATACTGGCCTTTTCATGGGCTTTCTCCCCATCCACAATGAACTCAGCACCGACCTTCCCGATCACCTCAAACTGAGCCTCAAACATTGGAATATCCACTCCCCCAGTTCTCCCAAGACCGGGCCCCTGGCCCATCTTTTCATCGTATTCCAGATACTCAGGATGCACTTCATAGTAAGCCTTATACTTTTGACTGTCAGGACCAAAGTAATTGAAGAGATCTACCCGGGCAAATACGATGTCGCGCTCGTCCCACTTTTTGACATTACCCACGATGTCCTTTACGTAGGTGGGCTCATCAACTTTCTTTACCCCAGGCAGGGCCTGTAATATAACCTTCTTGAGCTTGAAGAAGGACTCATTCACAGGTGATACACTTTTAACCGGTTCACCCACTTTCGAGACCCTATTTCTACCATTCCCTCCCAGTTTGCCGCTCATATGCATTATTTACCTTCCTCCCCTTTGACTGCAAAACCGTTTACTGTAATTCATACCTGCCATATTCTGAAAAACCGAATCCTGCTTCCCTATCCCACTGCTGTTTACAGCGTTTAATTCAAATAGACATTTAATTTAATAAAAATACTTTTAACAGGAACGCCTGTGATATAACAAATTTTTTATTGTATACATATTAGAGCAATTGCTTTGAAAAAGCAATAGTCCTGATATAATCACAGTTAAAAATATATGGGAGCTGTACATCCAATTAGTGTATTCCTTCCAGGTCCCTATGAAATTGTAAAGAGATAGTTATTCTTGTTGACAACTTTTCTTAAAAAGATAAATTACAAGTTTATGTACTTAATGTAAGTTTGTTAAACTTGAAAACTCGAAGTTCGCCTTAAAAAATCTTATTATATAATCTTAAGGAGGTAATAGATATGGAGCTTAAAGGATCAAAAACTGAAAAAAACTTGTTGACAGCTTTCGCTGGAGAATCTCAGGCAAGAAATCGGTACACCTATTTTGCAAGTGAAGCAAAAAAAGAAGGGTATGTTCAAATTTCCAATATTTTTGAAGAGACGGCAAATCAGGAAAAAGAACATGCAAAACGATTGTTCAAGTTTCTTAAAGGCGGGGAAGCAATGATCCAGACTGCTTTTCCAGCTGGAGTTATTGGACCGACTGTTGAGAATCTTAAAGCATCAGCAGGTGGCGAACATTACGAATGGACAGAGATGTATCCTGAGTTTGCAAAAGTAGCTTCGGATGAGGGATTTAATGACATCGCTAAAGTATTTGAGTCAATTGCAATTGCAGAAAAGCAGCATGAAAAACGCTATAATGCTTTAAGGAAGAACATCGAATCAGGAAGAGTCTTTAAAAAAGATGAAAAAGTTGTGTGGATATGTCAGAACTGCGGATACATACATGAGGGTAATGAAGCTCCGCAAGTATGCCCGGCATGTGCACATCCACAGGCTCACTATCAGATATTAGCTGAAAACTGGTAATACGGCAAGCGATGTAACTGTCAGAGCATACTTTAATCTGCATGGATTGTGGATAGCGTAGTAATTAAAAGCAAAAGCTCCTGCTATGTCCTATATAAATTAACGTGATAGGCAGGATCCTCTGTTACAGAAAAAATACAAAAATCAGATTTATTGAGAAGAAAGCGTTTTTTATTCAAAAGGTGTAAATTAGGATGAGAAAAGAGGATATTGTTAATATTATTTTGAAATCAATTCAAGGAAAAAACTATCTTGAAATAGGGGTTGCAACCGGGAGATCTTTTATCCCAATTAAAGCCAAAAGGAAAATTGCTGTTGATCCCGTTTTTAAGAAACCACTAACTATTAAGTTTTTGAGTTTTTTCTTCGCTAAAAAAAATTTTTACTTTCAAATGACAAGTGACGACTTCTTCAAACATAAGAGCCAGATTCTCAATCGACACGGTATTGATGTTTCTCTTATTGATGGTCTTCATACCTACGAACAATCATTAAAAGATTGTAATAATTGTCTTAATTATCTTACCAAAAACGGTGTAATTATAGTACACGATTGTAATCCAACTACCAAAACAATGGCCTATCCCGCAAAATCAGGTGAAGAGGCTAGAAGTCTAAATCTACCTGATTGGAGAGATGAATGGTGCGGTGATGTTTGGAAAACAATAGTTCATCTGAGATCTACAAGACACGATTTGGAAGTTGCTGTGCTCGATTGTGACTTTGGTGTAGGAATAGTTAGAAGAGGAAAACCTGAAAGTGTATTAACGTATACAAGAAAACAGATAAAAACTATGACTTATTCAGATTTAGAATCAAATAGGAAGACCTTTTTAAATTTGAAAAACCCAGCAATCTATTTGAAAGACTTTATTTAGTTTATAGGATACCCCTCGTACATGCTAGAGCAACTTAAAGAAAAAGAGAAGTAGATACGTTTTGGCGGTCATCTACTCTCTATCATCGGTGGAGATTGCAGACCTGAAAGATGCACGCCCCGAACTCATAAGCACAGCATCAAATTGGGATGAGTTTGTAGAAAAGATTAAAGATGCTTTAGAAGACCCTGAAGATCAGCTTACCTCAAGACTATCCTACCAGAAGCTTCAGGACCCGGCTCATGAGATCTTCCGGCTTGAGAAATCCGCCTTTTCCTGCATCTTGAGGAAAGGTATGGATTCACGCTTTCGCTTAAATGAAAGGTGAAGCTATCACTCTTAGCTCAGTAAGGTTGTCTGATGCATTTGAAATACCTATTGGAGCAGCTCTAAACTTCGATGCTATCAAGATCTTTGATATATCTCAAACATTACTACATGGTTCATTTTTCATTCTATGCCAATTTTAAAACCAAAAAAATAGCTCAGGCTCTATAAAATCATCTTATAAAAATAAAGACAGCGATGTTGGATATCGAATGAGCGATAGTACATGATATAAGATTCTTCTCCATAGCATATAATATCCCAAAACAGAGCCCGGCAACAAATATAAGCAAAAAGTCCACAAAATTAATGGGTATATGAGCCAGGGAAAATATAATAGCCGATACCGGTACGGATATTGTTCTCCTCACTCTTCTATTTAAAAAATCAATAATAACTCCTCTGTATATTATTTCCTCAATAACTGGACCAAAAAGGACCCTGGCAGCCAGGTTAACAACAAAAACCGCTCCCCTCAATTCAACGATCTCTTCAACAAAAAGCAGATTATCTATTATCATCACAAACGATGTAATAACTGCAAATAAAAAACCAAGAATTATACTGTTTAATAATTTTTCACTGCTATACCACCTTTTAAATACATCAACATTATACTCAATACATATATACAGAAAGATTAGTGGTGTTATTATGATATAAAAAAAATCTGAAAGGATCATTTTTTTAACAAAATCATTTATCATATACAAGAAAAATGTTCCTGCAAAAAGAAATAATAAAAGCAGAAAAAATATTTCAAATCCTTCGGAGGTCTTAGCCTTACTTCTAACAGCTCTTTTCTCAGAGGCAATCTTCATATATCTTGAAAACTCCTTCATTACCGGCATAAGACTTTTTATGTCACTCTTTGTAATTTGACTCATAGACTGGTTGAGCTTAGCTCTCTCTGTAGGACTCAGATACCTTGAGATCTTTTTCTTTAAACTGTATGGAAAGAAGTAAAAGAGAAGCACTGCCTTATTAGTTTTTTGCATTGAACTTTTTGACCTTATGTTAATCTTACTAAAACTTTCTTTAATTAAAAGTATACTCTGATTTCTTAATAAAACCATCGAAAATCTGAGACTATTATAAGTTACTTGACATAAGGTCGTTGATCGGTGTATTGTCAAAGATAACAAGAAAAATATTCTTGAATTATTATAGATGAGAATTGTTTCTGGTAGGTCATTCCCGGCAATACACAGATTATAAAATTTCCTGTCAATTCAATTATTATATTTCAAAAAAATATGACTCGGGCTATAATATTTCTTATCAATTGAATTAATAACTATCAGAGAATTTACTCCATAATCAGGAAGGGGGTGATTAAACATTATTGACTCTATCTTCTTTTTTCAGGAGGGAAGAAAGAGTTAGCCTGATCCTGAAAATATAATTCATAAGGAGGGATAAAGTGCGAAAGATAATTATTTTGCTAGTGTGTCTCGTTTTAGTTTTCACTGCATCGTTAAGTCTCTGGGCAGCCGATAAGCTTAAGGTAGGCTTTATCTATGTAGGACCCATCGGAGATATGGGATGGACACATGCTCACGAGCAGGCCCGTAAAATCGTTGAGGATACCTTTCCCTGGGTGGAAACGGTTTATCAGGAAGCTGTACCTGAAGCCAAAGTAGAAGGTGTCATAGACAGGATGATCAGACGGGAAAGATGCGATGTTGTTTTAACCACAAGTTTCGGATTCTGGGAAGGAACCATAGCTGCAGCCAAAAAATATCCTGATAAGATATTCGCTCACTGTTCAGGATTCATGCGTGCACCGAATGTAGCTACCTACATGGCAGATTTCTATCAGGTTTATTATCTGAATGGTTTAATGGCTGGCGCACTGACCAAAACAAACAAGGTTGGATATGTAGGAGCTTTTCCAATTCCTGAGGTAAAGAGGCATATCGATGCCTTCACCCTTGGTGTACGGGAAGTTAATCCCAGGGCAGAGGTTCATGTGCGCTGGATCGAGGCTTGGTTCAATCCTGCAAAAGCCAAAGAGGCCACAAACTCCCTGATCGATGCCGGTTGTGATGTCTTTGCATTTACTGAAGATTCTGATACAGTGGTTCAGGTTGCTGCAGAAAACAGGTTTCCTGCCTTTGGTCACTATTCTCCAATGTATAATTCTGCTCCAGACTATGTAGTTTCTGGCCAGCTTGTTCACTGGGAACTGTTCTATCTTGATTTTCTTTCAAAGGTATATGCCGGGTACTACACTTCTAAAAATTTGGAAAATGTGGACTACTGGGGTCTTCTCAAAGAGGGAGCTGCGGAATTAGGAGCTAAATTTGACATGCCAATAAACCCAAAATGGAAATCCCGACTAGGAAAGACCTATGATCTTGTTCTTGAGCGGCTTGAGCAGATGAAGAATCCTCAGATGGTTTTTGACCCATTTACCGGTCCTATTTACAATCGTACAGGGAAAAGGGTAGTCTCTGCTGGAGAAAGAGCAAATTACGGACATCTTTTGAGTATCGAGTATGCAGTGAGAGGTGTGGTCGGACCATGGCCAGGAGAGCCCGAGTAAGTAAAGGTTACAACTCAATTAAAAATGGCCACTTTCTCTAATTATAGTGGCCATTTCGTAATAATGAGGTATAAATGAAATTCCTGAGAATAGAAAAAAGAGTAAATCCTTCCTGGAAAGTAGTTTTTGGTGTTTCAATTCTCGCCATCTTTTTGGCCTTTTTTGTAATAGGTTTCATATTTCTCGGTTATGGTATAAATCCAGTCAAAGCTTATGTTGAAATCTTCATAGAGACGGTGGGAAATGTCTACGGGATAACTCAAATTATCTGGCAAAGTATACCTCTTCTGCTCTGTGGTGTGGGATTATTGCTGGCATTCAAGGCCTCTTTCTGGAATATTGGTGCTGAGGGACAGTTACTTATGGGGGCAGTGGCCGCTACTTGGGTAGCTTTGTTCTCAGGCTTTCCTGATTTCCTTATGATTCCCATGATCTTTATTCTTGGTTTCATTGGCGGAGCTCTGTGGGGGCTATTATCCACTGTTTTAAAGGCTAAATTCAGAATTAACGAAGTAATCACCACTCTGATGATGAATTATATTGCAATGAACATCGTCCTCTATCTGATCCATGGGCCATGGAAAGGAGAGGAAATGAGGGGTTTTGCATATACCAACAGCTTTCCCAAAGCTGCCTGGTTACCAACCATAGGAGCAACTTATATCCATTGGCCCACTTTGCTTATTGCTTTGTTTTTAGCTGCAACAGCATTTTTGATTATTTCCAGAACTAAACTGGGTTATGAGGTCAAAGTAATCGGGCAAAGTCAAAAATCAGCAAGATATGCAGGCATCTCTTATTTTCGAACCATTTTCTGGGTAATGCTTATCTCAGGAGGCTGTGCTGGTTTAGCTGGAGCAGGGGAGGTGGCCGGAGTTCATCACATGCTTCGTCATCCTGACCAGGTTTCACTGGGATATGGATACACAGGAATTATCGTTGCCTGGTTGGCCAGAGGCAACCCTATGGTCACTATTCTCACATCATTCCTATTCGGAACAATCTATGTGGCTGGAGATGTGCTTCAACTTTCCTTTGGCTTCCCATTCCAGATTGTGAATGTTTTTACCGGTTTGATTCTTTTTTTCCTTATCTCGAGTGAAAATCTGATGCATTACAGAGTTTCTTTTAAAAGGAGGGAGGGCTTAAGTGGAATGGCAAATGTGGATCATTGAAACATTGCGTAGAGCTTTGGCATATGGTACACCCCTTCTTCTGGCAACTATGGGAGAAATATATACTGAGAGATCGGGAGTTCTTAACCTTGGAGTTGAAGGAATGATGATCCTGGGAGCCTTTGTGGGATTTGTAACCACCTTTGTGACTGGAAACCCATGGCTAGGATTTCTCATGGGCGCTCTTGTTGGAGGAACAGCATCTCTTATACATGCCTTTCTATCGGTCTCTCTGAGGGTTATTCAGGTAGTATCTGGTCTGGCTCTCACTCTTTTTGGCCTAGGTTTAACCGGCGTTCTTGGAAGAGGATGGGAAGGGCAACCTCTAAAGGTCTCCCTTGCTGAATTTAGCATACCCTATCTCAAAGAAATTCCGATATTGGGACCTATAGTTTTTGTTGAACAGAACGTCTTAGTGTACATAGGCATTGGTCTAGCTGTTATTTTATGGTTTCTGCTTTTTAAAACCTCATGGGGTATTACAATTCGCTCTGTTGGAGAAGATCCAGCCACAGCAGATGCTTTAGGTATAAATATCCCCTTAGTCAGATATCTCTGTGTAATGCTTGGTGGCATATTGGCAGGTATGGGAGGTGCTTATCTATCTATTATTTATAGACCATCTTGGACCGAGGGAATGACAAGTGGTATGGGATGGATTGTTATCGCTCTTACAATCTTCAGCTTATGGCACCCTCTTGCTGCCTTAGGAGGTTCCTATATTTTTGGCTCTCTGTTTTACCTTTCCTTTAGATTGCAACCATGGCTTGCCCCGGAGCTTCTTACAATTATGCCATATCTTTTCACAATTGTGGCCCCTCTGTTGCTTAATATCCATAAAAAGCTCAGACAAAGGATGGGAGCTCCCAGTGCTCTTGGAATACCCTATAGTCGGGAGGAAAAATAGGAAAAATATTATGAGGAAAACAACCACGAAACCGCTTGTATCAATGCAGGGTATTACCAAGACCTTTCCTGGAGGATTGGTGGCCAATGATAATATAGACATTGATATTTACCCTGGAGAAATTCATGCAATTTTGGGTGAAAATGGTGCAGGTAAGACAACCTTAATGAACATCTTATCCGGTATTTACCGCGCCGATAAGGGTGAATTCTTTATTCGAAGTAAAAAAGCTCCAATCAGATCCCCGAAGGAAGCTATTAATCAGGGCATTGTGATGGTTCATCAGCACTTCAGATTAATTCCTCCCCATACAGTAGCGGAGAATATTGTCCTGGGACTTGGTAGATCCTTTCTTTCTCCATTAAAGGAGGTTGAAAAAAGTATCCGAGAATTTTCTGCTAAATACAACCTTTCAATACATCCCAGGGCCAGGATATGTGATCTTTCAGTCGGCGAACAGCAACGTGTAGAGATAATAAAGGCCTTAATCAGGGGAGCTAACATCTTGGTTCTCGATGAGCCCACTTCAGTACTTACTCCACAGGAGATAAAAGAGCTTTTCTCTATTTTGAAAAAGATGAAATCTGAAGGTAAAGCCATCATCTTCATTACACACAAGCTGGAGGAGGTTTTGGAAATAGCAGATTATATCACAATTCTCCGTAAGGGTAAGATAACGGCCAGCATACAACCGTCTCAGATAGATTATAAGGGGCCTCGGGCTAAAGCTGAACTCGCCCTTAAAATGGTAGGAAGAGAGGTTATACTCGACGTTGAGAAAAGGCCTGTTGATAAGGGTGATGTTGTTCTCGAAGTGAAGAACCTTCAGGTTTTTAACGACAGGGGGCTGGAAGCTGTAAAAGACGTATCCTTTTGTGTAAGATGCGGCGAAATCTTCGGAATAGTAGGAGTTGCTGGAAATGGCCAGGGGCCCTTGGTTGAAGCCATTACAGGACTCCGTCCTATTACCAAAGGAAGTTTTACAGTAAAGGGAGACTTGGGATATATACCCGAGGATCGCTTGAATATGGGCTCAGTCCCGGATCTAACAGTTGCCGAAAACAGCATATTGACACACTATAAAAACAGCCGTTTCTCGGGACATCTGTTCCTAAATCTGCCCTCCATACAGGAATGGGCAGAAATTCTTGTGTCGAAGTTCAATATTATTACTCCTAATGTAAATACTCTTGCCAGACAGTTATCCGGGGGCAATCTTCAGCGATTGATTCTTGCCCGGGAACTGTCAGGAAACTCCCAGCTAATCATAGCGGAACAGCCAACTCACGGTCTGGATGTAGGTTCTATTGAGTATGTATGGAACTTCCTTCTCGAGCAGAGAAATAATGCTGGAATTCTTTTGGTATCGGGTGATTTGAGTGAAGTCCTCTCTCTGTGCGATAGGATCGGGGTCATGTTTCAAGGACAGGTTACAATCTTCGACCACCCATTCTCTGATAAAATTGAGGAGATTGGACTTAAGATGACAGGTATGTAAATTAAGATGTAAGGTTATCTTCAGGTAATCCAAAGATTACCGTATTCATCAACTGTACCCTTTTGATTTTTCATTATTAAAATTGTCGAATCATACTGTTCTATTATTGCTGGACCTATTATTTTATGCTTAGCTTTCAAATTATCTCTTCTGAATATAGGAATGGTTACAAAATCATTTATATATTTTAGATAAACCCTTCTCTTCCCAGTTTCTCTAGCTTCATCTGTACCTTCTTCAATCTTTGGCCATATAGGTTTTTTAACCATTATTATTACAGCAATTCTTATATTCACAATCTCTATAGGATAATCAATCTCTTTTGCATGGCCAAATTCACTATTGTGTCTCTCTTTAAAATCTACTTTAAAATTTTTTATTGTTCTTTCATCTATCCTATTAGCATCGATCTTGATATTTAGTTCATGCGTTTGCCCCTCATACCTTGCATCAACAGTTCTGATAATTTTATACTTTTCTTTTGATGATACCTCAAATGAAATTTTATTTATTGCATACTTTTCTAACTTTACAAATTCTTCATCTAGCTTATAAGCCCTTATCTCATCCAACCTTTCAACAAAAGTTTTCATAAAATCATAACGAATATCAGTATAAGTTAATCCAACTGCAGAATTAACGCCAGGGTAAAGGGGAATTATTATTCTTGGTATCTCCAAAATAGAAGCAACTTCAGACGAATGAAGAGGTCCTGCACCTCCATATGAAAATAGAACAAATTCTCTTGGATCAATACCCTTCTGTACTGTTTTTTGTCGTATAGCATTTGCTATATTATTATTAGCAATATCGATTATTCCTTGAGCTGCTTCATAAACATTTAAGCCCAACTCATCTGTTATTTTTTCCTCAATTACTTTAAATGATAATTCTTTATCTATTTTCAGTGCTCCATTTAGTAAATATTCCTGGTTTAATCTACCCAGAACTACATTTGCGTCTGTTATGGTTGGTTCATCCCCTCCTAAATCATAGCAAGCAGGACCTGGTATGCTTCCTGCACTTCTTGGGCCTACCCTTAAAACTCCCATACTATCTATCCAGGCTATTGATCCTCCCCCAGCTCCTATTGTATTTACATCAATAACTGGTTGATATATTACAGTTCCAAACTCTATCTCAAACTCATTTGTTAACAAATATTCTCCGTTGTGAATAATAGAAATATCAGTGCTAGTGCCCCCTATATCCATGTCTATTATATTTTTTTCTCCAATAATATTAAGTAACTCTTTAGAAGCAATTACACCAGCTACAGGTCCAGAAAGCACTGTTTGTGGTATCATAGTTTTTAAATCTTCAGGTGTAGACGAGCCACCATTGGATAACATTATAAAAATATCTGAATTATAATTTTTATTTTGCATTTCACTTCTTAGTTTATTTATATAATTAAGAATAATAGGCCCTACATAAGCAGCAATACAAGTAGTACATGTCCTCTCAAACTCTCTCCATACTGGTAATATTTCAGAAGAGGTTATAATAAAAATATTCGGATATATCTTTTCTAAAAATTCTTTCAGTTTTAATTCATTTTTAGGATTAATATATGAATTAATAAATGAGATTGCTATAGATTTGATATTATTTTCTATAATTATTGGGTTTATATACTCTTCTAAATTATCAAAATCTACTTCCTTGATAACATTTCCATCTGCCGTTGTCCTTTCATCCACTTCGATTCTTAAAGTTCTTGGAATTAATGGTGCAGGGGGATCCCATTGGATATTATAGAGCTCTCCTCTAGTTGTTCTTCTTATTTCTAAAACATCTTTAAACCCTTTAGTCGTTAATAGGAGAGTTGGAACACCATCTCTTTGTATAACAGCATTTGTCACAACAGTAGTACCATGAGTTATTCTAAAAACATTTTCAAGTTTTACTTTACTATCAACTATTCCTTTAATAATGCCCTTTGTAAAATCTTCTGGAGTGCTGGGTGTTTTAAAGATTGTTAATTTCTTACTAATTAGATTCAAACTGACAAAATCAGTAAATGTCCCACCCACATCTATTCCTAATATAATTTCACCGAGCTTCATAAAACAATCTCCCAAAACATCTTTAATTATTCAATAAAGGCACTCGTTTACTTTCCTTGAGCACTACAGGAGGGTTTTTGAAATGTGCTTGACTTTGTACCACTTTCTAGTACAAACTTTTTGTATCATTTTTAATTCTCCTAATTATTAGAACACTTAGGAGTTTTATTAAAGCTTCTTTCCCTTATCGCTTATCTTATGTAGAAAAGTAGTCTTTTAAATGTATCTTTTTTTAATTATGTTTCATGAGTTCTGAATTTATTCATATTAATTATTCTTTTGCATTTCTTAATCTTTTCGTTTCTTCTATATTTACTTTCATCGCTTTCTCATCTATTACTACGCTATAATGATTTTTAGCTTTACTGATCGATACATATCCATTAACAACATCTTTTAAAACATTTTCAGGATTCCTTTTTAATGGGCTTCCATATCCACCGCCCCCACCCGAGTATATAGTAATCTTGTCTCCCTCTCTTATTTCATATCCAAAAGCCCTTAATGTTAAATTCTTTACTTTTTTAGTACCCTCACATAAAATTAGCCTTTGAGGACTACCTTTTCCACCACCAAATAATCCCCATGCTGGAAATTTTTCTCTATCACCCAATACAGTCAACTTAGCCTTTCCTCTGGTAAGAAAAAAACTCTTTTTAGAGCCATATCCTCCTCTCCAAAAACCAGGTCCACCAGAATCAGTTTCGAAAGTCCATTCTTCAAACATAATTGGGTATTTTCTCTCAAACACCTCTACAGGAGTGATTTTCGCTCCACCACCATATAAAGAAACCAACCCAGCGTTTCCATCTTTCTTAGACCTTCCCCCAAATCCACCTTCAGAATATAAATATGCAACATAATAATTTTTAATATAAGGATCCAATCCACCAATGGTTAGGTTAATTAAATTGTAAGGGCATGCCATCACTTTTTCTGGAATAACCTTAGAAAAGGCACCTAATGTGACTCCCACAACTTTTTCATAAACTGAAGTTGCCATAGCACTGACTGCTCTAGGTGGAGAAGCATTTACTACCGAGTTAGGCGGCAATATTATGTCGATAGGGGCAAAACAACCGTGATTCATAGGAATCTGCGGAAATAAAGACTTAGTTGTTACGAAAATTGCTGATGAAGTCGAACTTCGAGTGCCATTTGTGGCACTTTCACACTGTTGATCTGATTTTGAAAAGTCAAATACAGCTCTATCTTCTTTAATCTTTAAAGTCAAATGTATTCTAACAGGATTTGGATTATTCTTATTCTCCATATCCAAGAAATCTTCAAATTCATACTCTCCATCATTTATTTTAAAAAACTCCTCTCTGAACATACTTTCAGATTTTTTTATTATCTCTGACATAAAAGTCCTAATAGTTTTTATCCCATATTTATCAATTAATTTTATAAGTCTTCCTTCGCCAACTATCACTGCGGCTATTTGAGCTTCGATATCACCCTTTCTCTCAATACTGTTCCTAACATTTGCTAATATCATATCCAATATGGAATTAACCAATTTCCCCTTTTCTACAATTTTTATAATAGGAATTCTCAATCCCTCCATATAATATTCTTCCGCAAAAGGGGCAAAGCTTCCTGGAACAGCTCCTCCTATATCTGGCCAATGTCCAACTATTGCAGTAAATGCTTCTACCTCTCCATTATAAAAAATAGGCTTTATGACACCTACATCATTAAAATGTGTTCCACCAATAAAAGGATCATTCATTATAAAAATATCACCATCATGAATATCATTTTTAAACTTCTCGACAACCGCTTTACATGAAAATTCAAGCATTCCCACAAAAACAGCAAGATCCCAAGTGCCCTGATTTATTAAAAAGCCATTTTTATCAAAAATTGCTCCTCCTATATCTCTACCTTCCGTAATAACTGCTGAAAGGGCTGAACGAAACAAACTAGTATTCATTTCATCCACTATATTTTGAAGAGAGCTTTGAACTATTGAAAATGTAATTGGATCTAGATTATTACTTTTATTTATACTCTTACCCATCAAACATTTTCCAAACTTATTTTAACTGTGTTAAAGTTATACCTCTAATAATATATTTCTGAAAAATCACAAAAAGAATGATCAATGGAATTACAATTATAGTTGAAACTGCCATTAAATTATTCCATACTATTCCATATTGCACTCCAGTAAAGCTAGCTACACCTACTGGTAAGGTATACATTTTATCAGAAGTGGTATTTATAAGAGGCCAGATCATATCATTCCACCTATACAGAATGATAAAGATGATTAATGTAGTAATTGCAGGTCTAGAAACTGGAATTACTATTCTAAAAAAAATCCCAATTTCTGAACATCCATCAATTCTTGCCGCTTCAATAAGTTCATCAGGAATAGTTAAAAAAAATTGACGCATTAAAAATATACCAAATCCATTTACTACTTCCGGAAGAATATACCCAAAATAATTATTAACTAATCCCATACTTTTTATTATTAAAAATACTGGAATTATCAGAACTTGAGTTGGGACCATCATGGTAGCAATAATTATTATGAACAGAAAAGACCTTCCTCTAAATCTAGATTTTGCCAATGTATAACCAGTCATTATCATGAAAAAGCCACCTATAATAACTGTTCCAACACAGTAGACAATAGTATTTAAAAAATATCTGGTAAATGGCAGAATAGTCCATCCATTTACAAAATTAACTAAAATAGGTTCACGAGGAATTATCGTTGGTGGCCATATCCCAATTTCAGCTTCCGTTTTCAGAGCTGTTGAAAACATCCATATAAATGGTAAAATAATCAGAATAGCCCCTATAATTAAAACTGTATCAATTATAAAAATTCTAACTTTCTTTTTACCCAATTATTAAAAATCCATTCGATATTTAAAAATTTACCTCATCAATAATTACATCCCTTAAAAAGCTTAAACGTTATCTTGCTTCCTTAGTTTCAAACATCCTGAAATATTTTAACTGAATAACAATAAACACTAATAATATTAAAAAAAGCATGACCGATATTGTGGAAGCATAACCAAAATGAAATCTCTTAAACCCTTCTCTATAAATATAAAATACAGTAGCCATAGTTGAATATCCTGGCCCACCTTGAGTCATAACAAATATCCAGATAAAAACTCTAAAAGAAAAGATAATAGAAGTTATATATACAAAAAATAATGATGGTCTAAGTAGCGGTAGAGTTATATTTTTAAAAATATGCCACCGATTTGCTCCATCAATTTTTGCAGCTTCTTCATAATAAGGTGGTATTGTCTGGAGCCCAGCTAAAAAAATGACCATATAATAACCAACATTCTTCCATAAGCTAACCATAATCAAAGTAGGCATAGCCCAATTGTAATCAGCATACCATCCAATTTTTGACAACTTAAATAACTCAAGTATATAATTGGCAATTCCTACTTCAGGATTTAAGACAGATACCCAAATAGCAGCTGCAACTGCTTCAGAAATAGCTACAGGTAAAAAATAAACTGTTCTGAGTACTGTATAGAGGGGGCCTTGCTTATTTAAAGAAATCGCTAAAAACAGGGATATTACAATAGAAGGTATTACTACTCCACCGGTATAATATAGTGTACTCCCTATTGATAACCAAAAAATTCTATCTTTAATAAGATTATCAAAATTTTTAAATCCATTAAATAAAAAAGTTCCTGATTTAAACTCAGTAAAACTTATATAAAACGAATATAGAATTGGAATTATAACAAATAAAGACAGCAATATTAAACCAGGTACTAAAAAATATAGTAGAGCCATTCGTTTAATGCCATGTTTATAAAACATAATTTAAATTCCTTCATTCAATGACTAAGTGCAAATACTTGGATTTAAAAGAGTTCTGTAATTAAGAAATTTTCTAGGTCGAACATTTAACAGTGTTACAATCCGTTTAATTTGTTAATGAGTTATTATAGCGAAATTAGTTTTTTTACGCAAGAATCTTCTAACAAATAATTGAATGTTCAACAGTTCCTTTACTATTATATGGATTGCAGAAATATGATTTTGTTTCAGTACCTCATTGATTCCTTGATGGTTAACATGTTCTGATCCATTATTGTAGGTTATGTTTAATCTCATATGCTTTGGATGTCTGCTTAATCTTCGGTTAACAGCTCCTTCGGGGTGATGAGAAGTTTTGGAAATAAGTTTTGAAAGATGGATAGGGCGGCTAGTCCTTTCAAGAGTAATAGTTATAGATTCTTTACTTTTACGAGATATTAGTTTAACTACTTCCCAGTTTCCTTGTTGAATATGTTTTTTAATATCTTTAGGGTGTTTATCGATAGAAATTCGATCAGAAATGTGGGTTTTTCGATGTTTTGTAGAAACAGTACTTTTATTACAACCGATGACCTTTGAAATATCACTTATAGATTTACCTTGTGGGCAAAGAATAACAACTTGATCTCTTCCTTCACTTGAAAGTTGGAAGTATGTCTATTTCCACTTGCTTTTTGAACTCGAAAATTCTTTTAACCTGTTAGGTATTGTTTTAGTCTACCTAACAGGTTTCTCATTACATCAAACTAATTAGTCGCTTGTAAATAATGCAATAATAAGCACAGCTTAATAATTAGTTCCATAACTTATTAACAATTAATGATTTATCATTCAAATAACATTGACTAAGTTGAATTATTCACCAGGAACTAATTATAAAATATATATCCTACAATTAAACTTTTTATTATTCTCCTAATATATCATTTATTTCATCAGCAACAGCATCAGTTGCTCCTTGAACATCTTTTTTCCCTGTAAGAGATAGGACCATATTATCCATTAATATAGGTGTGATTTCTGAAAACTTTGGAATATGAGTTTCTAATGCCCACTGAGTTTTTAACTTTGCAGCTTGTTTATTAAAAACTTCTAAAATATCTGGCCTGACTTTATATACAGGGTTTGTATCTAATCTTGGAGACAATAAATTTGCATAACCTAAATGTCGCTCAGAATTTTCTTTATTTGTAAACCAAGATATGAAATCATAAGCTTCTTTTATATTTTCAGATTTATTAAAGATTATTAAATTCTCCCCACTAGCATTAGTCGCAGGATCTTCGCCCTTTTTAAAGGGTAAATATGTTGCAGCAAACTCAAAATCTTTAATTGCATCTATAAAAGTAGCAGTCAACCACACACCACTATAATAAAATGCAACTTTCCCAGCCTGGAATAATTTTTGTGCAGCATCGGGATCACCAGAGGCAGGAGTAGTAACTGGAGATATACCTTCTGCATAAAAATCTGCTAGGAATTGAATTGCTTCCACACTTTTTGTGTTATTTATAGCAGGTGTTTTAAGATCTCCTTCTAATAGAGATCCACCTCCAGAATAAACCCAAGCCAAATAGGGGAAGAAGCTTTTATAAACATCAAAACCATATTCTATCCCAGTTTTTCTCTGAACAGTTTTTGCCGCTTCTTTAAATTCTTCCCAGGTCCAAGCATCTTCAGGACTAGTTGGCAACTCAATTCCTGCTTTATCAACTATGGTTTTATTATACCACATAGCTATTGCAATACTTGTTTCTGGTAATCCAAAGGGGTTACCATTATATAAACAAGTAACCCATCTACCAACTTGAAATTTTTCTATTTCTTCCTGGGATATAAACTCGCTTAAATCCGCTAATTCACCCATAGCAGCGTAGTTACCTCCCCATTGGGATGATACTCTTGCAATATCTGGCGGTGTGCCAGCTAAAATTTGTGGCATTAACTTTTCCTCGAAGACATTCCATGGCACTGATTCTCTCTTTATAGTTACGTTTGGATTTAATGTCTCGTACTCTTCAATCAAAGTATCGTAAAACTCTTCATCTGGTGGATTATCGGGAAACATCATAAGCCTTAATGATATCTCTTCTACAGCCTCTTCTGCCTCTTTTTCTTCAGCTGGAACTGCTTTCTCTTTTTTCCCTCCTGTAAGTAGAACCAAACTTGACAGCAGAACAACTATAGATAGAATTGATACTACTTTAAAACCTTTCATTATATTCTTAGACATAACAACCTCCTCCTTATGAAATAAGTTTTTTTATATTCCTAAAGCTTAATAAGTATTATAAGGTTACTTTTTCTTATTATTTCTATGAATAATTCTAGCCCGGGCTCAATTCCTTAAATTAATTTAGCCATATAGATATCATCGATATACCGATCATTCACAAATAAAGAGTGCCTTTTTAATCCTTCCTTTTTAAAACCCATTTTTCTATATAATGCTTTTCCGGCCTTATTATTTACCATTACTGTTAATTCCAATCGATGAATTTGATTTTGAATAGCCCAATTTTCAAGTGCAATAAACAATTTTGTCCCAATGCCCTGCCCTGTATAAGCCTGTAATATGCCAATTTTTATGTGCACACAATGTCTGATTCTGTTAATATTGCACCCTGACGCCAAAAGATAACCTACCAGCTGTCCATCCACATCTGCAACCAATAGGGTCGATTTCTTATTATTAATCAAATCCTGGATGACTGATCTCTGCTGTTCAATTGATATATTGTTCTCTCCAGGTTCATAGAGTCTGAATTCAGTCTCCTCGTCAAGCCTCCTGCACAGATTTAAATAATTTTCTGCATCCTCCACCTTTATTGTTCTTATTAGCATGGAGTACCTTCCCATTACATAAAACATAAACGTCGGAAGTACTAATTTTCTCAGATGCCAATATTGAACGAACGAGTTAATAGCTTTTTTATCTCATTCTGGCCTTATTTATATTTATTTTCCTTAAATAAATTCTCATCTTTTTTTCCCATTATACAAGCAGTTCTTAATTGTGTCAATAAAAAATAAAAAAAATTTTCACTATTTTTAATTTTTTATGAAAATTATTAATTATTTAACTTCAGAACAAATATTCTCATTCTCTGTTCTTTAGTTGAAAGGCATCAATGGCAAGCCCTATTCGTTCATCATTCTCCTTAAGGAGTTTTTCTGCCTCCTTTTTAGTGATATTGAGCAGAACCATTACTATAGCAGTTTTAGGCCTACCCCCGGATTCTTCGAAAACCTTGGCTGCTGTTTCTCTATTACATCCAGTGGCCATCCCTATCAGCCTCTTCGAACGTCTTACTAACTTGCTGTTAACAGGGACCAAGTCAACCATCAGGTTGTTATATACCTTACCGAGCTTTATCATTGCGCATGTGGTAATCATGTTGAGTACTAGCTTTTGGGCAGTTCCAGATTTCATCCTGGTTGAACCGGCAACAATCTCAGGTCCTACATCTATGAATATCTTGTAATCTGCATATTGAAAGGTCTTTGAGTTTTTATTGCAGCTCAAGGCAGCAACCTTGGCTCCTAGCTCACCTGCCCTCTTCATCGCTCCTATTACAAATGGAGCCTGACCGCTGGCTGTAATACCTATAACAACATCCTCAGCTCTTATCTTTTTTTCATCTATAGTCATCCTACCTTCCTCTTCCTTATCTTCTGCCCATTCAACAGCTCTAAGTAAAGCTTTTTTTCCACCAGCAATAATTCCCTGAACCATTTCAGGAGGTGTTCCAAAGGTAGGAGGACATTCGGCAGCATCAAGTACCCCCAGCCTACCTGATGTCCCTGCACCAACATAGAATAACCTTCCTCCTCCTTTGAAAGAATCTACAACCATATCAACCACTGACGCGATGCTCGCTATCTCCTTTTCAATGACCTCGGGCACTTTTCTATCTTCGTTATTTATTATCTTTAAAATTTCCTCGGTTCCCTTTTTATCAATTCCAATAGAATTAAGGTTTGGTTGTTCTGTGGTAAGTTTGTCCAAAAAATTCATACTTCTGGTTTCCTCTCTTTATAGTAAAATATAGTAAAATAAAAATTATTTTCTGGATTTAATTTAAATTATGGAAACAATTTTTGCAAGTTTTTTTGAAGTAGCCTCCCATCAGCATCCATGAGGGGCTGAGTGTATCATGGATTAAAACAGTATTCTGCCCCTTACTATCCGCTTCCATTATTTTATTGTAGACATCAACCCCCACCAATAGTATTCTAGAATTGGCTTGCAGTTTTTTATGAGACTTATGGAAGACTGTGAAAGGGACGTATACAAAGGTGGAAAAAGAAAAATATATTGCAATTGGGTTGATGTCCGGTACATCCGTTGATTCTGTTGATGCTGTTGCAATTAAAGTAAATCTTGAAGAATCAGGGATAAAAATCCATTTAATCAAGGGTATTTCTTATCCAATTCCTGACTGTTTAAAGAATTGGATTTTCGAACTTTTCGAGAATGGTCCTCAATCTCTCCATAAAGTTACCCTGCTCAATATGCGTCTGGGCACTCTCTTTGCTGAAGCAGTAATGCAATTACTCAAGAATGCAGGCCTTAAACCGACTGATGTTACAGTGATTGGTTCTCATGGCCAAACCGCTCATCATATTTCTTTTCTGGAGGAATGTTGTGGTGAGAAAATATCAGGAAGCATGCAGATTGGTGAGGCTTCTGTTATTGCTCAGAAAACAGGCATTCCTGTTGTTTCCGACTTCAGAACAGCAGATATTGCTGCCGGGGGTACTGGAGCACCGCTTGTTCCCTTCCTGGATATTATTCTTTTCCAGGATTGGGAAGAGGATATAGCTGCTCAGAACCTTGGAGGAATAGGTAACGTTACCTGGATACCTCAAGGAGATGAGAAAGCCTTAGCTTTTGACACCGGTCCCGGCAACCTAATAATTGATCTTTTTGTAGAAAAATATACTAAAGGAAATCTTCACTTTGATAAGGATGGGATAATCGGTAAGGGTGGGAAAGTCATTACAGAACTTCTCGGCTCTTGGATGAAACATCCCTTTTTTTCTCAAAATCCACCCAAAAGTGCAGGAAGGGAGGAGTTTGGAACCGCTTTTTTATCAACTTATATGGTTGGGTTAAATCCTTCTTCTGATTTAATAAGAACAGCAGAAGAGTTTACAGCACTTTCAATTGCTCAGGCCTATAAGGATTTCCTCCCCAGGATGCCTGCGAAGGTTATAGTTACCGGCGGTGGAGCACACAATCCTATTATTATGGAAGCTCTGGCAAAATACTTGGGGAATATTGAGGTTTTTTCAGGAAACGAAGTTGGAATCGACGTTGATTTTAAAGAGGCTGTTGCCTTTGCACTCTTAGGCCTTTGGAGATTTCTGGGAAAAACCAACAATGTACCGGAAGCAACTGGAGCAAGAAGAAAAGTAATCCTCGGTAAACTATCACTTCCTTAATGACGCAGGATAGAAGATGAAGATTTATATTTATCCTCATAACATTTGTCAAAAATATCAGTTGAAACATTACATTCCTGCATATTTCCGATAGTTTCCGAAGTCATACCAGCTGGGCTGAAATCTATATCCGGTTGAACAAACAGCTTCTTCTTCTCTTTTCCCACTTCTTACTAACACCCCATATTAAATTAATAACAGCAATTTCTCTTTACCAATTCTGTTCATTTAAATGGCTTGGATTAACCCTGCTAGAGTTACTTCGGCCACTGAATCAATATCACATCTTTCTGTTTACCTAAAAGGATTGCCCACTCTCTCTGCTTCCCTATTCGAAAAAGATTTTATATATCCACCGGAATTCATCAATACATCGAATACCTCTTAAATGGAGGAAAGCGCTTCCTTAATACGAGTGCGAGTATTTTTTCTATCCGCGACCCGGCTTCTCCTTCGGACAAGGTAGACAATTATTGAGATGTATTCTGACATTCATTGGAATATTAATTTCTTTTCTGTTTTAAAGCATTCATTGTTCTAGTAAGATATTCGGGAACCTTGTTGGAGCCTCTTGAGGCGATCACAGAAAAAAGGATATCTACGACAACCAGCTGAGCTATTCTTGAAGCCATAGCTCCCTCACGGAAAAGAGGCTCTGTAGATGGAACAAAAAGATTAATATCACAAATCTCGGCTAGCCTGTTTATTCCAAACCTGGTTATGCTTACTGTGAAGGCATTCGATTTCTTTGCTTCCCTTACGGCCATAATCACAGCATTTGTCTCGCCAGAATAGGAAATAGCAATAGCCGTATCACTATCCCCCAGTCCGCAGGCAGATGTGAGCTGCAGATGGGTATCTGGGTTGTACGAGCAGATCATTCCGATCCGCAGAAGTTTCTGAAAGAGATCCTGAGCAACAATTCCAGAAGCTCCAACTCCATAGATATCAATCCTTTTTGAAGAAAGCAGCCTGCCCGCAGCTGCTTCTATGGAGTCTATATCAAGTATCTTTAAAATATTATCAAGCACCTCTTTGCTGTTATGGACAATTGAGTGCGAAATCTCTTCTATAGTAAAACCTGGTTCAATATGAAGAAATCTCTTGGTTTCATTGTGCTGGGAAACATCACATGTCACTCTCAGTTTCAACTCCCTAAACCCTTTCATACCTAGTCGCTTGGAAAGCCTTACCACTCCAGCAACATTAGAACCGCATGCCTTAGCAATCTGGGTGATATTAAGTTCAACTACTTTCATAGGATTATTAAGAACGTATAGAGCAACTTTTTTTTCTGCGAAAGGAAGATCCTCCAGTATTTCTTTGAGAAGTATCAGCCCACCCTGTAACTTCACTCTATCCCTCCTAAATAGCCACTAAAAACTAGGTATCTATAACAAGCACATCTTTGTCCGTTTTTGACATTTATTTCTTTATTAAATTAGATTCACAGATAATGTATAATAGACTATTAACTGCAACTTTATATATAAAAAGGATAACTCATTAATAATAACAAAAACGATTTAGGATTCGCTGCCTGCTATCAAATAGAACTTAGGAGAGGGTGTCTGTTTATAAAATTTATTTAAAAAATCGTAAATTATCTTTACACCTTCCTGATTCATATAAGGCATATAGTTCAAGGGACATCTTTTGACCGTATATGTGCAAGGAGGTCAAAATGTTAGACAAAAAATCCTTAAATAGCACTTTCCAGATTTTGAGAAACATTACGAAGATCACTATGGAAATGCGTACGGCACATACAGAATAATACATACAAAAGATAAAAGAAGCAGTGGAAAAGTTTCTTGCATGTGGAGACTACTCAAAATATAGAATCTGGATTAAATATACCAATTCACCTTGTAAACATGAATATTTTAACCATTCGTCGCTTCGCTCAAAGGTACCTGTAAAGTCGGTACCTCCGCTTAATCTGCAACCAGAAGAGACTGCAACTTTTTGTAGAATACATATCATAAAATATGCTGTTTAGATTACCACACAGGCAATTTGTATTCGCGCTTCTTATACAAACTGACTGGCAAAAACATAAATATATTATACTTTATATTAATCATAGTCAAGGTATATGTCTGTGCCAGGTACCAAGGTAAGAAATATGAAAACCCTCCTGTAGTGCTCAATGAAAGTAAACAAGTGCCTTTATTGAATAATTAAAGAAGTTTTGGGAGATTGTTTTATGAAGTTCGGTGAAATTATATTAGGAATAGATGTGGGAGGGACATTTACTGATTTTCTCAGTTTGAATCTAAAAAGATACTGTTAGATTCCAGTTTTATATAAGTAGTTAAAAAATGCTTCTGATGCAATAGCTATATTGGATTTCAATTTTAAGCTAACCTCTTAATACTTTTTCTAGAAATGTTCTTATTCCTCTCATTTAATCCAATTTCCTCGACAAAATGTCATTAGCTGAATTAAATTAGGAAAGGATTATCAGTAAATAATATCAGCACTCTGTTTCATGTATGAAAATGATATTGTAAAACAGTAATCAACCATTGATTATGCGGAGAGCAGAATATTTATAGCGTAGATCAGTCAACGTGTCCCACCAAAACTCTATCACCATATACGCTACTATGGGCGATATTCAAGCAAAAGTTGGGGCACCATCTAAGAGGACCGAAGTATAATCTTTGGATTTTTTAGGTTAATGCTTACGATTGTATTTCTTGTATTCCCATATACCTCTGAGCTAGAGTCTTTCCAAACAGGAGATGAACTTCAGATGAACCCCCTCCGTGAGTCAGGGCATGAATCTGCAAATTATCAACGGCATAGGAGTAATCATATATCTGGTAACTTAGATCGTTTAAATCAATTCTGGCTATTTTCCCGCCACGTCCTTCAGCACAGAGATAGCCGAGAGCATATTTGAGAGAGTGTCTCTTCCAAATTTCATCATGTCCAAATGTCATAGCTATCTCTCATTTGAGAGTTTCTGAATCTACCTTAATTATCTTGGAAGGAGTGGTATTGAGTATTACCCAGATATAACCCTCTGCTCCTGTCAAATCCTCCCCATCATTGGAACCTGCATCTAAAACAATTCTCTTATAGTTCCAAGTTTCTGGGTCTATTTTTATTACCCTACAGGATCAGTTCAGGTAGATGCCCATAAATATCCACTGAAAAACGTGAAACCATTTAAATATAGAATTGTTTTGGACAAAAAATAGAAGAGTATATAGCGAACCTTTTGATATTTGCGAAAATTAACAATGGCACTTCCTTTATAATCTTTCTTCATCACTATTCCCATTATTATATAAATATCACCAATAAAATAAACCTGCTATTTTTTATAATTTTCACTTGTAATTTTCAACTCTTTTGACGAAAATGTATAAAAGTATGAATTCCAAAGTTCCTATTAGAACAAAAGATCAAACAAAATCCCACGGTAAAACTGTAGAAATATGAAAATACAATACTATGGTGTCAGAGGATCGCTGCCCACACCCATTATGCCCCATGAGATGGAGAAACGGACAATCGACCTTATTCAACTGATCCTAAAGAACAAAGAATATAAAGGATTAAAACCGGATGAAATATTTAAAAAGATTCCTTTTCATTTAAAATCGGCATATGGTGGCAACACACCATGTATTCATATTCAAACCAAAAGCGAGCATCTCATATTTGATGCTGGATCAGGTATCCGTAACCTTGGTATAGAATTAATGAAAAAAGAGTTTGGACAGGGAAATGGCAGGGCAAAATTATTCTTCAGCCACACGCATTGGGATCATATTCAGGGTATACCCTTCTTCATCCCGTTTTTTATAAAAGGAAATCAATTTGAATTCTATTCCTGTTTCTCAGATCTCGAGGAACGTTTAAGAGGTCAGCATGATTCAAAATACTTTCCGATTGATATGGATTACATGCAATCTGATAAAAAATTCATACAGTTAAACCCAGAGGAACCTCAGGATCTCGGAAGCTTCACCGTTAATACACTAAAGCAGAATCATCCCGGAGATTCATTTGCATATAGGCTGGAGACCGAAGGGAAAACATTTATTTACAGCACTGACGTTGAATTCAACGAAAAAAATTACAATCAGTTGTACAAGGCAATAGAATTCTATAAAGATGCAGACCTTCTCACTTACGATTCCCAGTATACCCTTGATGAAGCCCTGAGCAAAATAGACTGGGGTCACAGTTCAATTCAGATGGGTATTGATATCGCATACAACAGCAATATAAAAAGGGTTGTTCTCTTCCACTATGACCCAACATATTCAGATGAAAAAATATCTGAGATTTCAAGGATTGGGATTGCCTATAAAGAAAAGCTTTATCCAGAAAGCAAGATGGAAATTATCCCAGCTCATGAGGGAACGGTCATAGAAATTTAATGCCAAAATCACCCCTGTCCCTGATAGTTGCATGTAAACCGGCAGGTGCAAACACCCCGGCGGGTGCAAGCACCCCGGCGGGTGCAAGCACCCACTTGAAGCAAATAAAATATTTGAATGCATCAAAAAACTTCGAATTTAAAGAGAGTGGCGATAAAAGCTTTTTGATCCTCATTTCATTATTTTGCACATTCCTGTGGTGAGTTGTATCCTTACGCTATAATAAAAGGCCTCCGATAACATATGGTTGCCACAATTTTATTCACATACTATCATGAACATGTCTATAAAAAAGATAAGGAAAAGTAGTACCAAAGGATTCCAGATCCTCATGTTGTTCTACGTACAAATCCTCTTACCTCTTATGGCAAAGTATAACCTCATCTTTTGATTTAAGGCATTCGATACTATGATGCTATCCACCTTTCTTAGTGCTATTTTTACTCGACAGGATGATATAAAAGCTGGTATAATATCAGCATGGGAGATAAACCTTTATTAAATAAATATATCCACCTGATTAAAACAGCCGACTCAGCTAGAGATGAATCAACTGTAGAAAATGATTTATAGTTAATTTCTCCAGAGTATAAAGTTGCTGCTATTAGTAGTAAACACTTTGAAGGTTATAGATTGACTGGAAGGTATTGAATAAAATATTATAGCTTTTTTGGTACCTGCAAATAAATTCTTGCAAATAATACTAAAGAAAGGGTTTTTGTAAATTTACATAGCTTGAACTCACGGGAAAGAATTAAAACTGCTATAAATCATAAAGAGCCGGATAGAATCCCCATTGATTTTAATGGGCATCGCTCCAGTGGAATCATGGCTCAGGCATATATTAAGCTACGGGAATTATTGGGATTACCTCCTAGCAGATTATATGTTTATGATTTTATTCAACAGCTGGCCCTAGTAGAGGATGACGTTTTAGATATTGTCGGAGCAGATGTTGTGGAGCTAGGGCATAATTTCTATAAGGAAGAAAACTACTGGCAAGATTGGGAACTGCCGGATGGAACTCCATGCAAAATTCCCTCTTTCATAAAAGTAGAGAAAACGGATGAAGGTAATGTGGTACGCGGTGACTATGGGCAAGTAATCTGCATGCAGAAGAATGGCTGTCTCTTTTATGAACAAACTTACTTTCCTCTGCTTAAAAATGACGATGAAGTTTTCGTCAAATTGCCGGATTACCTCCAGCAAATTATGTGGTGCAGACTTGGGGTCCCGCCGGCACCCGCAGGATTCGATGAGGATGGGTCTGAAGTTTTCAGGAGAACTGCGAAGGATCTGCGTGAATCCACAGATCGGGCCATATACGCTACATTTGGTGGAAACTTGGTAGAAATTGGAGAATTTTCCTTTCGGATTGATCAGTTTTTATATCTACTAGCAGCTGAACCCAAACGTATACATACCTATCTGGATAAATTAACTGAATTTCACTTAGAAAATATGACAAAATATCTGAAAGAAGTCGGAGAATACATCGATATTATCGGTTTTGGAGACGATCTGGGTACGCAATCTGGCCCTCAGTTTTCACCACAAATGTATCGCGAGTACTTTAAACCACGCCATAATCTTCTGTGGAATCAGGCAAAAAAACTATCTCCCGATGTCAAAGTAAGTCTGCATTGCTGTGGTGGTGTATATCCATTATTGAGAGATATGATTGATGCAGGTCTGGATATTATTAATCCTGTACAATTCACCTGTATGGATATGGAATTATCAAGGTTGAAGAGAGAATTTGGCAGAGATTTAGTCTTTTGGGGCGGTGGATGTGATACTAGAGATATTTTACCCCGAGGAACTCCCGAAGAGGTGCAAAGCCATGTAAAGGAGAATGTACGGGTAATGTCCCCGGGAGGTGGCTTTGTTTTCCAGCAGGTTCATAATATCCTGGCAGATGTTCCTCCTGAAAATATTATAGCTATGTTTGAAGCAGTAAAAGGGTAGTGGTAAATGTAGTTAGCGGCTAACATTTGAACATATATGGTATTAATATTAAAATATATATTGAGGGTAAAAAAGCTATTATGAAGGTAACGACGATTACCATATATGTACTGGCATTGATAGCTCTCTCATCGATTATTTTTGGTTTTATTCGTGATAATAAATTAAAAAGAGTAGGATCCAGTGAAGTAGAGGCTATAGCGTATGAAATATACTACTGTATTGATAAAGGAAAATATGTGGATCTTTATAATTTTTCCTTTGAAGGAAGATGGAGTGAAAAAAATGATGAAGTTGGAAAGGCAAAATCTTATCTGTTAGATGGATTAGTGAATCAAAATAACTTCATAGAGAATGCCATTAATGATTATGGAGAGAATGGCTGGAGATTACATTTTACATCATTAGAAATAACAGACGTCAGCAACATTTCACGGGCAGATTTTGCGGGTGATTTTCCGCTTGAGAATGAAATTTTAAATTATGTTGATAAAGAAAATAATATTGAGAGAATATATATAGTAAATGTAGAAGGATATATAATAGGGAGCTGTGCTATAAATGATTGGAGAAAAAAACTGCCTATAATATGGATCGATCAGGGCTGGAAGGCAATAGTGACTGGTACTCCTGAGGATTTACTCCCTATTCATAGGGAACAATATTTAGCTGATATTAATTTTAAAATTGAAAGTCTCGGTTAAGAGAGTGTAAATAAGGAATGGAAGAGGTAATATATTTTGATAATGCAGCTACCTCCTGGCCCAAACCAGAACAAGTATTAAATGCAATGAAATATTATTTAAAGGAGATAGGGGGCAGCCCTGGACGGTCAGGACACAGTATGTCTATCTCTGCGAGCAGGCTTGTAGAAGAGGCTCGTGAATCTGTAGGGAATGTATTCAATTTTTTTGATACTTCAAGAATAATTTTTACCAAAAATGTTACAGAGGCTCTCAATATATGCATATTTAGTTTATTAAAACCTGGTGATCACGCAATAACCAGTTCAACTGAACATAATTCCGTGATGCGACCTTTAAGGCATTTGGAAAAAAGGGGGCTTTTATTATCTATTGTTAAATGCAACCCAGATGGCACGCTAAATCCAGAAGAGATCTTGAAAGAAATAAAAGAAAATACTAAACTTGTGGTCTTAACGCATGCTTCAAATGTGACTGGGACCATACTGCCCGTTGAAGAGGTAGTATCAATTTGTAAGGAGAAAAATATACCTTTAGTCGTTGATTGTGCCCAAACTGCAGGGGCTGTACCTATGAGCATTGATCTGGAAAAGTATAATAATTGCATTATGGCATTTACCGGTCATAAAAGTCTATTTGGTCCAACTGGAACTGGTGGAATGTGTATAGGGAGCAATATTAATCTATTGCCCTTCATATGTGGGGGCACGGGTAGTAAGTCAGATAAAGATACTCAACCAGAGTTCTTACCTGATCAATTAGAAAGTGGTACGATAAATGTTATAGGTCTTGCAGGATTAAAAGCAGGAATTGACTTTTTATTAGAAAAGGGTATTTCAAAGATAAGAAAACATGAAAAAGAATTAATTGAAGCATTTATAAATAGTGCTACTCTCATAAAGGGGTTAAAGATATACGGGACAAAGAATCCAGAAAAACAGGCCGGTTTGGTATCTTTTAATATCGAAAATATGAGCCCTTCTGTTATTGGCCTTATTCTTGATCGCAAATACTCCATAATGTGTCGAATTGGACTGCATTGCAATCCCAATGCTCACAAAACAGATGGGACTTTTCCAGATGGTACCGTAAGATTCAGTTTTTCCTATTTCAACACAATTGAACAGGTGGAAAAGTCAATATCTGCATTAAAAGAAATCTCGAAGGGTAAAGTAGGTTAATTATGGATGGTGTGATAACATTTTTCTCATCGCAACAGGTAATAAAAGCAGAAAAAGTGCTCGTTAAAAACAGGTTCAAGGTTATGCTTATACCTGGACCGAGAGAGATAAGTCCAAACTGTGGAACTGCACTCTGTTTTGAGTATGAGAAGGAAAAGGAAATAAGTTCTATTTTAAAGAAAAATAGAGTCGTCTTTGAAGCAATACATTATTATCCAGAGGCTAAAAAGATATCTAGGTGGATAGAATCATAGTTTAGATATCTATTTTAATTATTCATTGTTAATTAAGGGGTAAAAAATTATAAAACTTATTTTATATTTGGAAGAATATAATAGTTAAATAATAAGCGCTATAAATTTAACAGTACTCGTGTAATAGATGATTATTCCAATATAAAATCCAAAAAGGTATGCAATTGAGTCAATTCTCCCCTGACCAGCCATAACATGCTGCCTTAAAGGGCAGCCCCCTGCCAAAGTTGAAAATAATCCAAGACCCAGTCCTCCTGTTAGACTGACTAACCCGAATTTGCTTGAAAAAGCACTCAGAAAGGAAGGATACATTACATATTTAACATTGGTTATACCGTATATTTCAGGAATTATTTTTCCTATGGCACCTAAAATCCATACTGTAAGCCAGGCAGAGGCAAAAAATGCAATTGTACCTTTTATGAGCTCTTTATCTCTTATCATAAGAAAATCTCTAAATCCGCCAATAAAACACATTCGCGATCTTTGTCCCAAAAAGCCTGCTATCAGTCCAATTAATAGGCTGCCTATGACCGATATCATAATTATTATAACCTCCTTAAAATCATCACACCACCTGTAATACCAGATATGAGACCAATGATTGCTAACAGGGCAAAAGGATCCCCAAAAGCAAATCGCAATACCAACCTTGTTGGACAACTCATTATGAGCAATCCAAAATGTGATATAGCAATTCCCAAAACAAATTTTATAAAGATGTTTCCTGCTTTTATAAGCCTGAACTCACCATTTATCTTGGAAGATAAAATCGAACCTACGATTATTCCAATAGTTGTGGTAAGTGGATAACGGACTGACACCTCTGCGGACTCAAAATTGAAGGAGAATAAATTGTTACTGAGCCAATTTAGAAAATCCCTGCCATGGCAGATCGTACATATACCATACGCCTGTGGGGGATATATCTTAAATATGGGTTGTGCCAGTACCGCAAGTGAGCCGGTAATTATACCGAAAAAAATCGGTGAGTATAGTATATTAAAAGACTTCTTTATTTCCATTAGATAGAGTTCATTTTTTGGTTCAGAATAGTCTGTTTATCATCTCTTGTCAAGAAAAACTCCATACTGCTTCAGGCATATAGCCCTACGAATTACAAAAGTACATCCATACTAAAAAATAATAGATAGATTGGTGTTTATAAATGCAGTTTTTGCCTCAATATACTTGCAGCTTTCAAGTAAAATATGTAATATACCATTAATATTGAACTCACTTTTGGTGCTGTGATATTTGCAACAGTGCTTGAGGAAGAAAAGGGTGAGTCTCTAAAAAAGATCAGCTACGACAGGTTCTCAGATGTCCTCACCGGACTTGATCTCGAGAGGCAGCTCTCCGAGCATAGTTCAATCTCTTGCATTAATCCTCCTTCGTTCATTTTTTCTTCCCTATTAATTTAACTTTTAGTACACTGGTTCCATTTACTCTGACCCCATACTGCTGTACCCCATTTAGCAGCCTCTTCACCATCACCAGCAACTGTGCATCCTGTATATGAAATAAAGACTAGTGATAGTATCAGGATAACGATACCTAGAATCTTTTTTATCATAGGTACCTCCTTTCATACTATTTTACTGTTTATAAGCATAATTCTGCAACTTTCAATTATTTTGCTGTCATTTTACTTTATGGAAACATGTACACTCAGAGGTAATTCCATTGTGACAACGGAGGAGAATTTGTATAAAAATGTATTAAATATTTTAATAAAATATTAATTATTTATTAAAAATATTAATTTTTTACTTGACAATTTTAATGTTTTTTATTAATTTAAATAATAATTTTAAGTTAGAGGAAGATAAATGACAAATGATTGGCAGGAACTTACCAAAATTACCCAGGGGGCTTCTATAAAAGTTGAGAGAGTAAAGATTGAAAATAGCGATATTGTAGTAGAGGGCCATTTTGAGCTTCCCCCCCTTACACGGCTGACAATGGAGGATCAGTTTTTCATCATTGCATTTATAAAATGCCACGGTTCTATAAAAGAGATGGAGGAGATGTTTGGAATTAGCTATCCCACTGTTAAAAATCGCCTGAACAAAATTGCAGGGCAGCTCGAATTCGTTGAAATTATTCCACCATCATCGCGAAGCGATATACTCGATCAACTTGAGAATAAAGATATAACTGTAGATGAGGCACTAAAAAAACTGAAAGGATTACAATGATACCACTTTTTTTAAAAATAAGATTACCAAGAGACAAAGAGAAACCATTAAAGGTATTTATCCCTTTATTCTTCATATGGATTGTGCTGTTCCCACTTTTACTTGCGTTAGCTCCATTTGTATTGGTGGCAATAGCTGTTTTATTGCCAAGGGGATATGGGAAAATTCTTCTTATAGCTTATCCAGCACTTTTTTCCCTTATCTGTTCTTTATCAGGCCTGCGTATTCAGATCGAAAAGGTGGACAGGCAGATATCAATCTTGATTAAATAAATCTAGGAGGTAAATAATGGGTAAAGAAAAACGAAAGATTCTGGAAATGTTGTCGAAAGGAAAGATCAGCGTTGATGATGCAGAAAAGCTACTTTCCGCGATCTCCACGGGTGAATCTGGCCATGAAGAGCGTAGTACAGAATCATCGCATGATGAGAAATCCAGGCTAAAATATCTTCGAGTTGTTGTTGAGCCAGATGCTGCAAACGAAAAGAAAGAAAAGGTAAATATTCGAGTCCCTCTAAAATTAATTCGAGCAGGAATCAAATGGGCATCCTTTATTCCCAAGGATGCAAAGGCAAAGGTGAATGAAAAGCTTAAAGAAAAGGGTATTGAGATGGATTTTACAAAAATGACAAAGGACGATTTAGAGGAACTCATTGAAAATCTAAACGACCTTACTATTGATGTTGAAGGCGAGGAAAAGATCCGGATATTTTGCGAATAGCTTATTTTTGAAGCATCCGATAGCAAGAAGAATAGCTTCTTCCTTCCCCATTAATGGGGAAGGAAGATGATCCTCCCCCAAACCCAACATTTTCATATTTACAATAGACTTGTCTTTTTTGAAGCATTAACTATAATATGCCATTGTCTTCTACTATATTTTATAGTAAAAGCCAGGTGAGAATGGTGTAGCTCATTACCCTATTAATTCATGAACCTTTTCAGATACTATTCTCATCTTAAGGTAACAATCTCATGAAAATAGTAATTGCCGATGCAGGTACTGTAGGATTTCAGATAGCAAAGCAGCTTATAGACGAAAACAAAAATTCTGAGAAAACAGGATTTCACAGGAGCATCTATTCGGACAGGCATAGAAAGCCTTCCAAGATCCATTCTCTTCTGGCGCTCCTTCACTCACTGGCTGGGAGGAACGGGAATCGTTGTATTGACTGTAGCGATTTTTCCACTCCTTGGTGTAGGCGGACTTCAGCTTATAAAGGCTGAGACTCCGGTTCCAACTTTTGATAAAATTACCCCCAAAATTACAGAAACTGCAAAAATACTCTGGTTCATACATCTAACTCTAACCGTATCTGAAACTCTCCTCCTCATGGCAGGGGGAATGAATCTATATGATACCTTCACCCACACCTTCGGAAAACTTGTAACAGGCGGCTTTTCATCAAAAAACAGATCAGATAAAAATAAGTGGAGGTACTGTAAAAAAGGAGCTTGTGTATTCAATATCAGGACTTGTATTTCCCTACATTTTTCTACTGCTTTTCACCGCTCTCATAGTAGCAACTGGCGTTAATGATATTCTAACCTCCATAGCGACTGCCCTCGTGACTCTCGGGAATATAGCTCCTAGCTTTGGAAAAATAAGCCCTGCTGGAAACCACGCATTTTATCCTGATTACATAAAGTGGTATCTGAGTTTTATAATGATGGCAGGCAGACTTGAAGTATATCCTGTACCTGTTCTTCTTACACCAAAATTCTGGAAAAAGTAGTAATGATTCCTGTTCAAAATGATCTTTATTCAAAATGATCTTTATTCAAGTTGAGCGAATATATTCTCTGTTTTTTCTTTAGCCTTCAGTGCCACCTCTTTGGGGTCTTCCCTCCAGTAATCCTCGTTATATATCTCTATTGAATAATAGCCATCATATCCAATATCCTTGAGTGCCTGTAATACCTCTTTAGCAGGCAAAACGCCCTCTCCCGGGTAAACCCGGTCATAGTCACCAAGCTGCTCTATCGGTCTTTCCTTTGCGTCGTTCACATGAATAAAAAATATCTTTTCCTTTGGTACCTTTCTAATATCCTCTATTCTGGACTTTCCTCTATAGATATGGAAGGTATCTAAACATAACCCTACATTCTCCCGCTGGGTTTTTCTGACTATTTCCCAGGATGTGGGCAGGTCCCTGATCTGTTTGGCAAATCCCATAAACTCATATACAAGTCTGACATTATACTTTCCTGACCAATCTGATAGTTCTGTTAAATCTTTCACGGCGTGCTCGATTGTCCCGCTTCTCTCAATAGATGAAAGAACAAGTGCATTTAGGCTCCCGAGCGCTCTGCAGTGTTCAAAAAAATCATCGGTTGCCCTTGATAAATCATCCATGCTGTCAGTTTCTTCTCTTGTGAACTTGCATACAACCGGAGGGCCATCGATAAATTGAAAATCTGACAAATACCCATTGTGCGTTACTATGAGGTTATACGTTGAGCAGAGACTGGTCAGATCATCCTTTGTATGACCCTGATCAAGATATCTTAAAACATCCGTCTCCTCCAGGTCCAATCCTGCATATCCACATTCAGCTGCAATCTGGAATTTCTTTTCCAGGTCCCTACAGTGTCTTATAGTGATACTGTGCAGGGTAAGCCTGTAATCCATTACTGTTTCCTCCTACAATTCATGAATTTAATTCACTTCATTTCTACCATTGCATAAAACCAAAGGAAACGCCGATCCCAAAACCGAAACAATTTAGCGGTATTTCACTATCGTAGATTAAGCTATAGCGTATGTGCGGCATCAGAACAATCCAGCCAAGGGAATACCTGAAACCGCAGATAACTCCCAGTGTAAATTTGCCAGAACTTGACTGATAATCACTGACCTTAATTTCATATGAGCCGATCCCAAAGAGTAAAGAAAGATAAATATCTCCATTTGGGATTACTGGTATAAACCAAACCGGACCGATTGCCACTGATAATCCATTTGCCCTTTCGGAGCTGAACCCTAAATTAAGATAACCAATCTCAGTATTCAAATCTGGAAGTAGAAGACTTTTATTACTGTAGAGAAAATCATCCAGTTGCAAATATATATTTAAAGAGAGGCCAATGCCCCATGGGATAGTGTTACTGATATTTCCAATAGTAATATATCCCATAGGTGAAAGAAAAAAGCTTAATCGAGGTGATTCTTCAGTGTTCTCTTTTTTTTGGGAACCGTAATACTCTTCCCTATTTTCTGCGTGTAAAACTGAATAAGATAATAGCAAAATGATTATCAAAAATACCATTTTAATCTTCATTTTTTCATCTCATTTCCTACACAATCACTTCACGAGCTCCTCCATGCTGAACAAATCCTTTACCAGCCTTCAGTCTGGAGAATATCGCCTTCTTCCGGTCATCCTTCAAAGTTATGAGAAAAGACAGAGGAAGAGGCAGCCTCTCAAAGAACTATCAGATCTTTTTGTGTCTTTGTCATCACCTGGCATCCTTGCTCCTCGACAACTACCATATCCTCGATTCGCACCCCTCCCCATCCAGGGATATAGATACCCGGCTCCATGGTCAGTACATTGCCTGTTTCAAGCTTTGTATCTTCACCCTCACGGATGCCGGGCTTTTCATGAATCTCAAGCCCTACACCATGCCCGATTCCCTTGCCGATATAATCAGGGTATCCAGCATCTATGATGATCTTCTGAACCTCTTCATACACCTTCTGTGTAGAAATACCTGGTTTGATGAGCTCGATCCCCAGATCATGAGCCCTTTGTACTATGTTGTAGATCTCCCTCTGTTTCTCCGATACAGGAGGCACAGCCATGGTGCGGGTGATATCGGATCTATACCCTTCATACAGCGCCCCAAAATCCAAAATTATGAAATCCCCTGGCTCAATCTCCTTCTCTGAAGGATCACCATGTGCAAGAGAACACCTTGCACCTGAAGCAAGGATTATTTCAAAAGCTGAACCCTGGGCCCCTTTTCTCCTCATGAAAAATTCGAGCTCAAGGGCAATATCCTGCTCCCTGACCCCTGGCTTCACCATATTCAGTATGTGATCGAAACCTGCCTCTGCTATCTCTGCTGCCTGCTCTAAGAGGCTTATTTCTTCAGGCTGCTTCACGGCTCTCAGCTCCTCGACGATTCCTGTATTGGGAATCCACTCGACTTCCGGAATGCCCTCTTTAATCAGGTTGAACTGCTCCACAGTCAAACCTTGCGTTTCATATCCCACTCTATTGATTCTAAGGGATATCAGAACCTCTCTCATTTTCTTCTCAGGCTGACGCTCATGCCCTATAACCTCAAAGTCAGGGCATTGAGCCTGTGCCTGTTCAGTATACCGTTCGTCAGTAAGGAGAATTCGCCTCTCGGGCGAGATAATGAGATGGGCAGATGAACCTGTAAACCCACTGATATAGCGAACATTCTGCTTTAAAACAGTTTCATGTTTGAGTATAAAAAATGCATCCACACCTATAGACTCAATCCTTTTTAGTAGCTTTTCGATTCTACTCATGGCTTTTTACCTCTATTTTATTAGATAGAAACCCCCTCTTATATCATAATAGCGTACATTTCTCCTTAGCATGTTTTTTGAGTTATATTACATATTAATATCTTCAAACAGAACTAGATATATTAAAACAGATAGCGAAAAATCACTGCAATTATCACTCCCGTAATAACCAGGGCAATAACTAATGGGAGAAAAAGCTGGTATAGAGCAATAATAAAGGCAATAATATCCTTGGCCCATCTGTTAAGCAATTTCAATGAAAACCCCTTTGAACTCAAAATTGCTGCATCTGAATATCGCTAACCATATCATTCTTAGCGACTAAAAGGCGCAGCCCTAAAGAGCTATGAGTGGCGAAATCGCACTATTGTTATCATAAACAACTTAATTAATACCGTAGTACTATCTGTGACTGCTGCTATACAGTACACAGAACATTTTGAAAGTAAACATCTATTCTCATCGTATCTTGTATATCCAGCTGGCACTGCCATGATGATTAATTACAGAAGATTCTGATGTGGGCAAGCCACATTCTCATTATATAGATTTTTTTGCCTAAAGAGCAAAAAAATCACTATTAAGGTACTGATGTTCTACCTATCTTTTACTTACCCGCATTTTCTTACTAGCTTAGGTGACAGCTCATTAGATGCCCATCTCCCATGTCTCTCAGCTCCGGCTGCCTCTGAGAACACAGCGGTATTGCCTTGTTGCATCTCGGATGAAACCTGCAACCCTCGGGTGGATTTATAGCACTGGGAACCTCTCCAGTTAAGACTGTTTTATCAGTATAAAATCGCTCATCCGGGTCCAATTTAGGAGAAGCGGATAGGATTCCCTGTGTATATGGGTGCAGGGGGGAATCGAATACCTGTTCCCTGGAGCCCTGCTCAACAATCTGCCCCATGTACATTACACCTATCACATCACTGATGTGACGGATTACACTCAAATTATGGGAGATAAATAGATAGGTAAGGGCAAGCTCCCTTTTAAGACGATTGAGTAAATTTAGTATCTTTGCCTGAACGGAAACATCCAGTGCCGAAGTGGCCTCATCCAGGATAATAAACTTAGGGTCTCCTGCCAAAGCCCTGGCAATGGCTATTCTCTGCCTCTGCCCACCACTAAACTCATGGGGATATCTATACATGTGCTCCGTCTTCAGACCGACCATTTCCAAAAGTCCCAGAACCAGATTCTCCCTCTCCTCTCCATAGCTAATTCCATGAATCGACAGAGGTTCACCCACAACATCGGCAACAATCATCCGGGGATCTAAAGAAGAATAGGGATCCTGGAAAACTATTGAGGTATTTCGCCTGAACCTTTTCAAATCATCCTTATCAAGTGTTACTATATTATGACCCTCGAAATAGATCTCTCCCTCTGTAGGTGGAATCAGGCGCATGATCGTTCTTGCAAGTGTAGATTTCCCACAGCCGCTCTCGCCAACCAGACCATAAGTCTGATATTTACTGATAGTCAGTGTGACATGCTCAACTGCATGTACCCTGCCCACCTCCCTTATGAATCCCTTTATCGGGAAATATTTTGTTACTTTCCTACATTCAATTAACAATTCTGGCAACGATCACTCCATGTCAGCTATAGAGGTGGCAAGCCACCATGTGCCCGCTTGCAAGGTCTACTCCTTCTGGCTTATCCTCTTTACAAACCTTCATTGCTTTCTCACATCTCGGATGAAACCTGCAGCCCGATGGTGGATTGATCAGTCGGGGTACTGCTCCTGGAATCTCATCCAGCTCCTTAATCGAAACCTCTGATGATGGAATAGCCTTTAAAAGTCTTACCGTATACGGGTGTTTTGGGTTTTTGAATATGGCACGCACATCTGCCAGCTCTACAATATTTCCTGCGTACATCACTGCCACCCGATCACACATCTCTGCAATAACAGCCATATCATGGGTAATCCAGAGAACTGAAGTTCCAAGATTCCTCTGTAACTCTCTGACCAGGTTGAGGATCTGTCTTTCGATCGTTACATCAAGATTTGTAGTCGGTTCATCAGCAATTAGTAGATTGGGATTGCATGAAAGAGCCATTGCGATCAGAGCCCTCTGACGCATTCCTCCGCTTAGCTCATGAGGGTAATTGTGAGCTTTGCCCGATGGATCGGGAATGCCCATCTGCTTTAGCATTTGCGTAGCACCTTTCCAGGCCTGCTTCTTTTTTATCCGCTGGTGATAGATTAGGGGTTCAGATACCTGAAAACCGATCTTAAACAGAGGGTTTAAGGCGCTGGTTGGATCTTGAGAAATAATTGAAATTCTGGAACCTCTGATCCTGTTCATCTCTCTATCGCTTTTTTTTAAAAGGTCTTCACCTTCAAGGAGAACCTTGCCAGAGATAATCCTGCCTGGTTTTTGTACCAGTCCTATGATCGATGCCGCAGTTACTGATTTTCCGCAGCCGCTCTCACCAACAAGGCCGAATATTTCGCCGTTTAATATCTCAAAACTTACTCCATCCAGGGCCTCTACAACTCCACCGTAAGTAAAGAATTGAGTTTGTAAATTCTCAACAGCTAGGAGCTTATCTTCTCTTTCCATTTTACCTCTGTGATTCTTCTAAGTTTCGGATCAAGTGCATCTCTGATACCATCCCCCAAGAGGTTAAAACCTAGTACTGTTAGGGCTATAGCAAAACCTGGAAACATGGAAACCCACCAGGCCTGAAACAGATATTGCCTTCCGTCACTTACCATTCTTCCCCATTCCGATAGCGGAGGTTGAGCCCCAAATCCCAGGAAACTCAGAGCAGCTGCTGCTGTAATGATCCAGCCCATGTCCAGAGTAAAGGTAACAAGGATGGGAGAAAGACAATTGGGCAGTATATGCCTGAATATCAGATTCCACTTGCTTGCCCCTTTGGATCTGGCTGCTTCCACATATTGTGTCTCCCGCACAGCCAGTGCCTGACCCCGAACGAGCCTCGTATACAGGGGCCACCATACTATAGATAAAGCCAGCATTGCATTGAACAGGGAAGGCCCAAGGGCTGCTGAAAAAGCCATGGCCAAAATCAGGGGGGGAAATGACAGAAAAACATCAGTTATTCTCATGATCACCTCATCGATCCATCCTCCCAATAGTCCTGCTATTCCTCCAAGAATGATGCCAGTCGGTACAGCAATGGCCAATACCAGAAGACCTGACCTTATACTGTATCGAGCACCACAAAGAATTCTGCTGAAAACATCCCTTCCAAGCTTATCCGTACCAAGAGGGTGTTCTGTTGTAGGAGCAGAAAATCGAGAGGCAATTTCGATTTCATTGGGATCATAAGGTGATATTAGAGACCCAAAGATGGTTATAAAGATAAATATAAATACTATAGAGCCTCCAATTACAGCAAGAAGACTCTTTCTGAGCACATACAATGTCAGACCAAACTCCTTGGTAAGAGGGTGCAGTCTCTTTTTGAGAATGCGGTACCTCGAAGAAAGCATTACAAAGGGAGGTGATTTCATTGTACCTTTCCTCCCACCCGAACCCGCGGGTCGATAATGCTGTAGGCTATATCCACAATCAGATTGGATATTATCATTACCAATGCTACTACCATACAGTAGCCCACAACTGCAGGCAGATCGATCTGAATTATCGAACCAGCTGCATACCTGCCCATACCGGGCCAGGCAAAGATTGTCTCCAGAAGCACCGTACCAGCAAGTAGCCAGCCGAAGTTGATCCCTAAAACTGTAATTGGGGGTATGATGGCATTTTTTAGAGCATGCCGATAATTGATGATCCTCTCTGGCAGGCCTTTAGCTTTTGCCATAGCTACGTATTCCGATTCGAGGACTTCGAGCATACTTCCCCGGGTAATCCTGACAAGATAGCCCATCGTGTAGAAAGCCAGAGTAACTGATGGTAGTATCAACCTTTTAAAACCATCTGCAAAAGCCACCCAGCTCCGGTTCAAAACACTGTCCAGAAGAATAAAGCCTGTAAAACGATGAATCTCCACAGATAGGCGTCCAAAGGCAGGAAGCCATCCCAGCTTGAAGTATAGTAAAAATTGAAGCAATAGGGCGGACCAGAACAGGGGAGTGGAAACCCCCAGCAGGGAAATTACCCTTGAAAAATGATCGATCATCTTATTCCTCTTGATGGCAGATATAACACCAAGGGGAACTCCGATGATTACAGCCAGGAGGAATGCGCAAAAGGCGAGCTCAAATGTAGCGGGAAAAAAAGTCTTTAAATCATCCAATACAGGGCGATGGGTTGTAGCAGAGATGCCCAGATCAAAATGCAGGAAAAGATTCTTTAAATAGTAGTAAATCTGGAGGTATAAAGGATCGTTTAAGTGATATCGTTCTCGAAGTGCTTCTATCTGGGCTGGACGTGCACGCGGCCCTGCCCACGCTCTTGCTGGATCAGCAGGAACCACATAGGAGATGAAAAAAATCAGGATCAGAACTCCTACCATGACTGGTAAAAGGAGCATTATTCGTCTTAGAATGTACGTGCGTAAGCGCATTCTTCATCCCGTATTCTTGTATTGAATTTGAGATGGTGTTCAGATAGAATTGGTACCTTAATAGTGATTTCCCTGCCTTCTTGGCAAGAAAATCTTCATAATGAGAATGTGGCTTGTCCACATTGGGGCAGGGAAGCTTCAATTTCCCTGCCCCTTTAAATTAGATCATTCAGTTACTTTGTAGATTGTGCGGAAGTCAATGGGCATGATAGGATTATAATAGTACCCTTTCACTGAATTGTTTATCACTACAATATTGGCAACCTGAGCCACCCAGATACATGGAGCATCTTCAAATGTCAGTTCCTGAATCTGTTTATAGATAGCTGCACGCTTTATTCTCTCTGTCTCCCATTTGCCCTGATCAATCAACTCATCCATTTTAGGATTGCCGTAGCTTGAACCGTATATAGCCTGGGAATTTGCAGTAGTTAATATGGCATCTGCATAGTTGTCAGGGTCAGCATAATCGGGCAGCCAGCCTGTGAACATACCGCCTGTCTCATGAGCCCTGATGACCTTGTAAGCGATAGCCCATGTTATCTCTCTGATCTTGAGGTCAAAGCCGATCTTTTTCAGATTATTCTGCCACATGAGGGATTCCTGTAACCTGTTCTCCGCTCCTTCGGGAAGCAGGACTTCCATTTCCAGGACTTGACCCCCCTTGGATCTAAATCCGGTTCCTGGCTCTCCAGGCCATCTCCAGCCAGCAGCATCAAGTATCTGATTTGCCTTATCCAGATCTACCTTGTAGCGTTTGTTTTCTGGAATGGCATAATAGCCAAACATTCCAGCAGGGATTGCGCCAGTACTTCCGGGGGAATAGCCCTGATAGATAAAAGAAAGCACACTTTTGTAAGGATAAGCCCAGGACATGGCCTGTCGCACTTCCTTTTCTGCTGTCGCTCCCCGGCAGCCTATGATGATGAAATTAAGATCAAAAGAGGGCAGTGGCTTAATAGATATGCCTTCTGTACCCAGTACATCGGGAATATTCACAGATGGGAAGTGATCATGGATATCTGCATCGCCTGCCTTAAGAAGCATCACCCGTGTACCGATCTCAGGAACCAGTGGAATTTCAACTGTTTTGAGTTTTGGCATTTTCCCCCAATAATTGTCGTTACGATCCAATGTGATTCTTTCTGCAGGAAGCCACTCTCTCAGTTTGAAAGCTCCTGATCCAGCTCCGTTTCGGTTCATCCAGGCATTTTCCTCTCCCTCAACAATACCACCATTGGCCTCTACAAGGTCTGGATTTACAATCGATGCTACCATGGTTACAAAGATGCTCAGCGCTGCAGCATATGGCTTTGTCAGATTGATTTCAACAGTATAGTCATCGATGACCCTGGTGCTGTCAAGATCCATCATCTGAGAAAGCATCCACGATGGCGGCTGATTCATCTTTAAAACCCTGTCAAAGGAATATTTGACTGCATCAGCTGTGACAGATGAGCCGTCATGGAATCTGGCATCTTTTCTGAGATAAAATGTTATAGCCATACCATCAGCTGACATATCCCACCTTTCAGCGAGCATGGGAATAAATCTGGTTGCATCAGCTCCATCATATTCGATAAGCCGGTCATAGATGTTCATCATACATGACCAAGAGCGGGCATCATAGGCAGTCGCCGGATCGAGCGCTTCGGGCTCTCCATAGAGCAGGTAGGTTAATGTGTCTGATACGACCTCCACTTCCTTTTTTTCTGCAGCAAAGAGGAATGAGGCTGAAAAGAGACACACCATTAATAAAACTACCAAAGCATATTTTACTCTCATCATTTAAACCCCCTTTCTTTTTATTCTCATTAAGAGTTGATTACGGATTATATAATGTATTGCATATATCTGTCAAGGATTATTAACGTGCATATGTTCATTGCTTAATGGCTAATATTTTATAAACTGTGTAAAACATTATACAAAATATATAAATGCGAGGCTGAATTATGAGCAGAAAAATCGCAATGATCGGTGCTGGCAGCGTGGTTTTGTGTAAAATGCTCATGAGTGATATTATGACCACTCCAGTACTTGCTGGCAGTAAGTCTGCTTTGATGAGCAGGACCTGGCCAAAGATGAAAAAGATGGAAGCCTTTGCAAAGCGTATGATTAAGGATAATAACATCGAAGGTACCCAAGCAATAAAAGCTCAACCTGATCCAGCACAGGCTGTCCTCAAGCGCTTCATTAAACTGGCAGAACAGAAATGAAAATCGTGAGAGTAGTGGAAAAAATTTATGAAGAGATGTAGATTCCCGCTTTCGCGGGAATGACAGAGGTTGTGGTAACAACCAAGGGAGCGGAATGACTGAGGTTGCCCATTTTTGTGTATTGATTTTTAGCTGACCAAGTGCTAATTTTATGCTATTGAATCTCTTACTGTCTTCCGGGAAGGAAGGATCTATTGTCCGATAGAATGTGTGATACGCTTGTTGTGTGTCCTGTTTACAATGAAGAGAGCTATATACACGAGTTCTGTTCCCGCCTTAAAGGTCAATACATGGGTGATACGGTCTTTATAGATGACGGCTCAACCGATAGGGGCATCGAAATACTCAAAAACAGTATGTATGAAGAGAAGACCAGGACTCATATTCTTTACCATAAATCGAGACAGGGATATGGAGCAGCACTCATAACCGGTTTTCAGTATGCTTTAAATCACAGATATGAAAAAATTATAACCATGGATGCTGACCTTCAGCATCAGCCTGAAGATATACATCGCTTTGTGAAGAGGCTTGATGAATATGATGTTGTTCTTGGATCCCGGTATACAAGAAGCCTACGTTCATCCGATGTCCCGAAGTCAAGGTTGATCATCAACAGGTATATCTCATCATTGCTCAGCGAGCTCCTCTCACAGCATCATTCAATAAAGTTTACAGACCCCTTTTGCGGATTTAGAGGATACAGGAGGAGCTTTCTTAAAAAAACCCGCCTCGATGAACAGAGTTACGGAATCAGCCTGGAAATCCTTCTTGAGATAATACGTACAAAAGCTACAGCCTCCGAGATTCCTGTTAAACCTATATACATAGATAATTCACGCATCTTTTATGATGGTTTGAATGATCCTTTTAAAAGGCTCAATTACTACAAAGAGATCATCGCAAATAAGATGCAGGAATTAGAATGCAAAAGAGGTGTAGTTTAATAATGAGCGTAGACCCTTCTTCAAAAAGACGGTTCATGGTAGTATCACCTCATCCTGATGATGCCGAATTGGGTATGGGAGGTACCATTTTAGGTCTGAAAAAGCGAGGGTATACAGTTGCAATTGTAGATCTGACCTCAGGCGAGCCGACTCCCTTCGGAACCGAAGAGAAGAGGAAAAATGAGACAGCAAAAGCGACTGCAATACTTCATGTAGATGAAAGAATAAATCTGGGATTTGAAAACAGGTACCTCTTCGATTCAAAAGATGCTCGTCTGCTCCTTGCAGGAAAAATCCGTGCATTCAGACCGGACATACTTTTCTGTCCCCATCCGGACGATTCTCATCCGGATCATATCGCTACTACATCCATAACAGAAGGGGCACGTTTTTACGCAAAATATACGAAACTATCTATTGAGGGTGAACCTTACTATACATCTCATCTATTCTTCTATTTCTGCTCACACATGAGAAAGGCGAATACCTTTCATTTCCTTGTTGATACATCAGATGAATTTGAGAAGAAAATAGAAGCGGTAAAATGCTATAGATCACAGTTTATCGATAACAAGAAAAACAGAATCATCTTTGATTACGTTGAAACAAGGGATAGATATTTCGGGGCTCTCATCAGAAAAAAGTATGCTGAACCCTTCTTCTGCGAAGAGGCTCTCGGTATTGACGATCCTGCGCATTTTATATTAGAAACATATTGATTGCGACTTGAATAAATATTGCAAAATGAAAAAAAGGCTTCTAAAACCTCCTCAGAAAAAGGGAGAGATACTCTTTCTCCCTGAACCTCAAAAGCTTGCCCAGTACTTAAGTGTAAACATTACTATCGGTACCTGTCACCAGCTTTCATTCTTCCATCCAGGTATCGCCATTCGGTTCATTTTTCTCGATCTACTGAAAAAGGGAAATAAAAAGATCTTTTTCATGGATACTGATAAAACAAGCATCGAGGTTCGGATACCACAGGGTACTGGGAAAACAAAAAGGCTCGAGTTCATTGCGAAGGATGAAGCGCTCTGTAACATCGAGGTTATTGATAAAGAGAGATTTAAAAGATTTTTTCACAATGTTGAACAGGAAATCAGAAAGGGAATAGTGTATGAACATGATCAGCTTTTGAAGAACTTGATAATCTTTCAGGAGATATTCTTCAGAGAATTAGGAGATCTATCCTTCAAGGAGCAGCTCGCACAGAGTTTTTTAAAGTTTAACAATATTCATAGTGATTATATCTTTTTATCTGATATAACGAAGGGCAAAAAGTTCAAAGAGTTTTTACTTAGTGTCTATAGGGATGATAAACGGTTTCGAACCATTTATAATGAAGCTCTGGACGAATACAGTCAGGAGTTTCGTTTTCGCTACAGGAACTTTCCCTTTCCAAAATTAAAGGATGATGAACTCCCTTTCTGGATTGTATATGATGGCAGGCGGTTTCAGTTCAAGAAGAGGGATATATCTCCTTCCGATATCGATAAATGCACAATATTTCCAAAAGCATCCCCCCTAACACTATTTATCCGGCTGTACATGACTGATATTTTTATTCATGGAGTTGGAGGGGCAAACTATGAATGGGTCAACGAGAGGATTATTGAACGCTTTTTTAAAAAAGAAATACCTCCATACTTTGTAATGAGTGCAAGCTATTACATCGATGAAATACCGGAGCGAGACTATCCCTACTTTTTTATAAACCCTGAAGTAATCAGGAAAGCGCTTGTTTCTTTTATGAAGAAAAAGGGAGTTGAGTACCTCTAATGTTGTTTTCTCACAAATTAAAAAATATAAAAGTTTATTAATATTACAATATTAAGCAAAGAATGCATCTGGGTTGAGGAAACCGCAAACTCTCCGAAGGAGAGTCACGCCCGAAGAGGGGGCAACTATCCAAAGAATGGTCAATTTACGAAGTAGAGTCAAACAGCTATCTGTCTTAATAACAGACATCTGTGGGAAATGCAGGCCAACGGTAGCTGTGCAGTCCCATTAGCAGGTAGTTTAAACCAAAAAAGGTGAATATTGTAAAACAGAAGCCAAAGATCGGTATTACAGCTGAGATTTTTCCCCTCATTTTTCTAACAAACCTGGTATGCAGGTAGCCGGTATAGACTATCCAGGTCAAAAGTGACCAGGTCTCCTTGGGATCCCATGACCAGTAGATGCCCCAGGCATACTGAGCCCAGATTGCTCCGAAGATCAGGGCGCCAGATGTAAATATTGGATAACCAATCTCGATTGAAGTATAGATGGCCCTATCAGACAATTTCTTCTTCTGTTCATCCTTAGCTATCAGGCAATATACATAAGCCGAAAAGGAAAAGGCAAAAAAGGCTTCACTGATAAATGAGAAGGTAACCTGCAGTACAAGCCAGTGAGATCTCAATGCTGGAACAGGTGAAAGAACCTCTTTTGGCAGATTAGGAGAAGAGGCAATCGCCAGCTGAATAATGGCAACAACAGTGCCCCGAAAATAATAAAGGGTAAGGCCCTCTCCTTTGCCCTCATCCTGTAAATGAAGAGGATAATGGCGATCACTCCTGAAAAGAATATTAGAGATTCAAAGATATTTGTGATTCCAAAGAAAGGATAGATCTCTCCCCTGGGGCACAAGTATGGCCAGAGCTGATGTTACAGCGATAAATACGAGGAGTACAATCGTTAATGTTATTGATCCAAAGAATCTATAAAGAGCAGTTAAAACCTTCTCTCCTCCACACCATACCTTTCCCCGTAGTAGCTCATCACCCTTTCATAATCGGTCATCGTACCTCTGTAATAGTTATGTTCTTACCGCTCCATTATATCTTCCGTGACATCTGCGAAGATGTGTTCATCCTCAGGTGCGAACTCTATAATGTCGTAAAAGACATGCTGCTGTAATAACATCCAATACACCTGGGAGAAATTTTTTCAGGCTTTAATCTCATTAGGACAGGGACAGATAGAGAGACACCTGCCACAATAAGGCAATAACCCTGCATAAAGCTTCAATCGTTCCTGCCATGGATCCATCTGTGCTTTATACTTCAGTAGCTCCTCAGATGTAGGTTCTTCTAATGGTAGAGGAATATCCCTGTAGCCTCCAGTGCATTTCAGCATTCCACTGCAGCCCCATCGACATCTCCACCCCACGAGCTTTGCGTATCCAAATGTCCTTCCTCCGATTTTGACCTTAACCTTTTTATTCATGTCTTTTGGAATAGCACTGGTTGGACAGGCCAGGGCACATTGAAATCCACATGCCTCTGGATCACACAGAGTTCCTTCAAATACTGGATCCGGTTCAAGAGGCGCGTTCGTAACAATGGTGGTAACCTTCTGTCTTGTTCCGTATCTACTGGTAATGAGCAGGTTATGCCATCCTATCTCACCCAATCCACATGCAACAGCTACATGTTTGTGTGAAATATCGCCAGGCCCGCCAGGATACTCCTTCGTAGGCTTCTGGGTATGGGGCATGTTTGCTGGAAAAGGGTAAGCCCGATAACCTTTACTTTCCAGAAACTTGGCGCCAAGATAGGTGAGCTTATCGAGCTGTGGATTAATTATATTCAGTGTAAACATCTGATAAGAATAATAAGAGGGAGGTGCCTGATTTGTCTGTACACTTCGAGAAATTAGATCACAGCATGCCTCATTTATACGTAAGCCAATTGAGATCATAGTTGCAGCATCCGGAAGATACCTCTGGGGGCTCATGATTCCTGGAGCTCCCTCAAGCCGGCTGACTGAACCGAAACCGACAAAATCACTTCCCTGATCGATTAAATAGGATCTTAAATCTTCCAACAACTGTCTGTTCATAGAACCCCGGGCATTTGCAGCAGACCTCGATTGAACTGAAAACAGCCCCTTTTTGGAAAGGATCGATTCTTCATTTGAACTCATAACAAGATCCTCCTATCTTGAATACATACCGAAAGACTATACTACTAATATCACAAGCCTGCAAGTTTATTTATATCATATATATAAAAACAGATACCACAACGCCGGTTACTCTTGGTTATATAGAGAAAAAATATAGTAATTTACCTTGATCGTATTTATACTTATACAGATAAAGAAATTTGCACAGTCCCTATTGGATTATACGACTGGATGCACTGATTTATGCAAGAATTAACAATAAAAATAATTTTCTTTTCATTTACTTTTTTTTTAATACTTTTTGGATGTCCAAGAGGAGAATTTAAACAATCTTCCAAATCTGAAAAAATGTCTGCTATCGGTTCGCTTAAGGGTCTTCCTGTTCATATCTGTAGAGCCTTTGATCCCGGGGATGACTTCAAACCTATGCCTGCACCAGGGCCGCATGACTGGCTCGCCCATCATAAGGAGCCCGGTCAGACATATAACGAATATATTAAATCAAGACCAGCTAAGCCGAATAAGATTCGCCATATAATATATCTTCAGCCTATAGGAAAATTTCCTGAAGAGCAGAGTCCTTCATTAAAAATGCTGAAAGAGTTTGGGGAAGCTTACTTTGCCATTGACTTCAAAATCCTCCCTGCCTTAGCTTTAAATGATCATAATTTTACAACCCGTATCAACAATTTCACAGGGAAACGGCAGATACTTACTGGAGACATATTAGACCTTCTTAAGAGGAATATCCCCTCTGATGCTTATTGCGTTCTTGCTATAACTATGGCAGACCTGTATCCAGATCTGACATGGAATTTTGTCTTTGGTCAGGCATCTCTTCGTGAACGCGTTGGTGTCTTCAGTTTTGCACGTTATGATCCCGCCTTTTATGGTGATGCAAGGACAGAAGATTATGCCAAAATCTTGTTGCTCAGAAGCTGTAAAGTCCTGGCTCATGAAACAGGTCATATGTTCGGGTTATACCACTGTATATATTATAAATGCTGTATGAATGGCTCTAACCATTTGAAAGAGTCCGATTCCAGGCCTATCCATCTCTGCCCTGTTTGTCTTCGGAAACTCTACTACAGTATTGGATTTGATATTACTAACCGCTATCGTGAACTTTCTCGATTTTATGGGAAGGTGGCTTTTGAAAACAATGCCTGGTGGATTGAAAATCGTCTTAAAAGTATATCCGAATAACTATTACTTTACCGAATAATCCTTATCCGATGAAGAGGTATGTGATTTACCGGGGAGTAGCCTTTTCATAAAAGGAATGATTCCCCTTTCAATTCTTCCTATCTCCTCTCTTCCATCTTTGAGAGCGCTCTGCCACGATTGTGCAAATCCTGGGGCCTTTTCTGTCAGAACTTCAATCGCTTTTTGATACATAAGAAGCTGCCTGATCTCTTTCCGTCTTGGCTTTTCATAGTATGATTGCAGTGTAATTCTTAAGTTTTCATTTTGCCTCTTTAGATCATCAATTTCTTCTTTTTTCTTTTCATTTAACTCAGCCTCTATTTCAAGTTTTGTCTGTATGTATTCTTTCAACTTCTGTATCTCCTTATTTAACTTTCGAACCTGGAACTTTTCAAAAATGAAAATGACAAGACAGAAGAACAACCCAATATAGAGCCCTATAAAGAAAGGCCTTAACAGAAAAATAGCTGTTTCGTTTACAGTTTCCATAGTTTTATCCATTCGAAGCCGTGTTAAAAAATAGCTCAGACCTCTACTCTACAAAAATATTCTATTATTTTTAATTTATTACACAAATAAACAATAAACTCTTTATTCATCTTTGTCAATAAACACATTAATAGCTTTACCTGTAATGAAGCAACATTTAAAATGTCCATACTATATCTTAGAAAGTCGCTATGGAGTTAAGTGCATAAATATTGAGCAGGAATTCCTAAATATATTCTGCAGGTGGATTTTTCATTTACATCGTATACCAAATGCATTCAATAAGATTGGTGGCTTTGAGAGTAGATTATCATTTACTCTCTTTAAAGAATACTGTATTATTGGATTTCAGAAATTTCGAGAAGGATTTATAAATTTGCATTGAAAGGTTCCTCTCCTTATAGTGGAGCATGGGGTCTCAAGATGGTTGAAAAGATTACATTTGGGAGCACAGGTTTAAAGGTTACCAAAGTAGCGTTTGGCGGCATTCCCATTATGCGTCTTACAAGGTACGAAGCTGTGAAAGTTGTGAGGGATGTGCTAGAGATGGGAGTTAATTTTATTGATACTTCATATATCTACGGAGACAGCGAGGAAAAGATAGGTGAAGCGATCCAAGGGTTTTCCAGAGAAAAACTCGTCATCGCCTCCAAATCACCGGCTTGTGACAAAAAAAACTTTTTACAGCATCTGGATACGGGCTTAAAACGATTAAAAACTGACTACATCGATATTTACCAGATGCATGGCATAAACAGTGAAGAAGAAATGGAGAAGGCCATGGGTTCAGGCGGTGCCATGGAGGGCCTTGCGCGAGCGATAGAAGTCGGGAAAGTAAGGCATCCTGCTTTTAGTTCTCACAATCTACCAGTAGCAAAAAAGATGATGCTTTCAGGAAAGTTTCAAGCTATTCAGTTTCCTTTTAACTTCATTGATACAGAGGCGCAGTATGAGCTTATCCCACTCTCCAAAAAATTAAACATGGGATTTATCTGTATGAAACCACTTGGTGGGGGTCTTCTTAATGATGCAAATCTATGCTTCAGATATCTAATGCAGTTCAAAGATATTGTTCCCGATCCGGGAATAGAAAACAGCGATGAGATGAAGGAAATTCTCACTATTATTCAAAATCCCCGTCCACTTTTAGAGAATGAAAGGGCCAGGATTGAAGAGATACGAAAAGAATTGGGTGTCAGCTGGTGCCACCGATGCGAATACTGTCAGCCCTGTCCTCAGGATATTATGATCAGTCGCGTTCTAACTGCTAAGAGCATTGTCAAGAGAATGCCATACGATAGAGCATGCTCCTTTTTAGACACAGCGATGAAAAAAGCCAGAGACTGCACAGAATGTAAGGAATGTATTGAGAAATGTCCCTATAATCTTGTTATTCCCGAACTTTTAAGTAAAAATATTGTCTTATGGGAGAAGTATAAAGAAACCAGAATGGTAGCTGTTTTTAATTGAGTTAAAACAAGAACTAATTACCCATCGCGTTAAATTCATTGATTGCATCTACCATAGCTTTTCTATTAGACTCAGGTATACTGATAGTATGACTGGGAGCAGCTATGTAACCTCCATTCTCACCCATTACTGAAAGTACCTTTTTTACCTCACGTTTTACATCCTCAGTTGTCCCAAAGCTTAGATAGCTTTGTGTATCCAATCCGCCCATGAAGCTTAAATGACTTCCATACTCCCTCTTCCATCTAAAAATATCATTTGCTGCTGGTTGGCAGGGATCAAGAACATCGCAACCCATTTCTATTAGATCGGGAATTATTTCTTCTATATGCCCACATGAGTGTTGAAACACTAATCCACCATACATTTTAACAATATCATAGAGAATTTTCATTCTCGGTTTTATATATCTTTTCCATTGTATCGGTGAAATAAACATCGATGCCTGTATACCCCAATCATCCGTAAATCGAACTCCCTCACAACCAGATTCCATAATAGACTTAGTAAATAACTTTTGATATTCTACTATTTTATCTAATAGTACTTCAATCTTTTCAGAATCTAAAATGCTTGCCATTAAAAAATTGTTTGTACCGAGAATTACCTGAGCTCTATTAAATAGAGTCAATTCATTATATCCAATAATAAGAGTATCCTTCTTAACGATTTCTTCAATCTGTTGCCTTAAATCGATAGTAACATCTCTCCAATCAGTTTCAGGAGCTTTGTATTCGGAAACCCCGTCAACATTTATTACTGGATGGCTATCATCTGGAAAACTCCCTTCAGGCGTATTCGTTGGAATCCAGGTAACTCCCCAATCATCTCTCCCTCCATCTGAAGGTTGTACAGATATGTGTCGAGAACGTAGTAATGTCAGAGAATCATATCTATAAGGTATCCATACCGGATTATTCCTCTTTATTGTACGAATAAGATTCTCTTTTTTGGTCATCTTTCAATATCCAATATTTTAGTATTCTAATCTATTCTATACTATAACTATTAAACTTTGAACTAATATTCTTTCTAAGAAAACTGTTGATTAGGCAGTAATCTATAATCTTTAGCCACCATCTTTTAATATACTCCGTATAACGATGGATTAGAGAATTTTTTATTGACCCCTATCAGAGAATAAATTATATTTTATATGAATAATTGATCATTTGTTCATATAAAATCTGGAGGGATTGATGAAGAGTAGCAACAAGAATGAGATCTGTAAATCACCGGTTGTTCATGAGGATATTGTAGCCACAGTCAAAGATAAAATGCCTGTGGATGAAGTTTTATATGAATTGGCAGATTTCTTTAAGGTATTTGGAGATACAACAAGAATAAAAATATTGTGTGCGCTAATCTCCTCTGAAATGTGTGTTTGTGATCTATCGGTTTTGCTAAGCATGAATCAATCTGCAATCTCACACCAGCTCAGAGTACTGAAGCAGGCTAATCTGGTGAAATACAGAAGAGATGGAAAAGTTATCTATTATTCTCTTAAGGATGAACATGTCAAAAGAATCTTTGAACAAGGCTTTATTCATCTGAATGAAGATTGGTCTTTACCGCAGTAGAATGTTGGGGAAGAATTATGAGAAGATACAAAATTAAAAATCTGGATTGTGTGAGCTGTGCAACAAAGATAGAAGAAAGTCTGAGAAAGCTGGATTCTGTTCGTTCAGTTTCTATTGATTCTGCTTCATCGACTATTAACCTGGAGACAGCAAACATAGATGAAGTATTGGAGGAAATAAAGCAAGCTGAGCCTGAAATAGAAATTTTTGAAATATCAGATAAGAGGAAAAATCATGAGCATGGTGATAGAGATTTTAAAATAGATAGAGAGTTATTCGTTATTGGAATATCTATATTTTTATTTATTTTTGGCTTTGTTTTTGAAGGAAGGCTACACAATACTCCATTTTCTGTGGCTGAATATGCTGTATTTCTTTCTGCTTATTTACTCAGTGGCTGGAAAGTTTTGCTCAGAGCAGGGCGAAATATTGTGCATGGCAGAATTTTTGATGAAAACTTCTTAATGAGTATTGCAACCATTGGAGCAATAGCCATACACCAGATGCCGGAAGCAGCAGGCGTAATGATCTTTTTCAAAGTTGGTGATTTCTTCCAGAATCTTTCTGTGAGTAATTCCCGTAAATCCATAAAATCACTTTTGGAAACCCATCCTGATTACGCGAATTTGAAAATCAATAGCACTCTAAAAAGAGTTTCTCCAAATGAGGTTAATGTAGGTGACGAAGTAGTTGTGAAGCCAGGAGAGAAGATCCCTCTCGACGGAGCGATTGTTGAAGGAAGCTCGCAGGTTGATACTTCAGCTTTGACCGGGGAATCGGTTCCTCGAATTGTGAATGTCAGTGATATAGTTTTTGCAGGAATGATCAACAAAACAAAGCTACTTACCGTTCAGGTTACAAAGCCTTTTAAAGAATCCTCAATATCCCAGATTTTAGATCTCGTCCAGAACGCCCTCAATAAGAAGGCCAAAACAGAAAAGTTTATTACAAGATTCGCAAGATACTATACTCCTGTGGTTGTTAGTGTTGCTGCAATGATAGCTGTTCTTCCGCCTATCTTTATAGTAGGAGCAACCTTTTCGCAGTGGCTCTATCGAGCCCTTATCCTCCTCGTTATCTCCTGCCCCTGTGCTCTTGTTGTAAGTATTCCTCTGGGCTATTTTGGTGGAATCGGAGGAGCCTCAAAAAGAGGCATCCTGGTAAAAGGCTCCAATTACCTTGATGCACTCAATAGGGTAAAGACAGTCGTTTTCGATAAGACAGGAACCCTTACAAAAGGGATTTTCAGAGTAACTGAAGTTATACCCAGAAATGGCTTTTCCAAAGAAGAGCTAATATACCTTGCAGCTGTAGCAGAATCACACTCAAACCATCCAATTGCTCAATCTATCATAAAGGCCTATGATAAAAATGATTTACCATCAGTTGATGAGTATGAGGAGATAGGGGGCCTGGGAATAAAAGTAATATCAAATGGAAGATCCATCCTTGCTGGAAATGACAGACTGCTGCACGAAGAAAAAATTGAGCACGATCTTTGTAACGTGGACGGAACAGTTGTCCATATTGTTGCTGACAATATCTATGCCGGATACTTGATAATTGGTGATGAGATCAAGGAAAGTTCTGAAAAGGCGCTTTCTTCACTGAGAGAGCTGGGTGTTAAAAATATCCATATGTTGACTGGAGATAATAGGGCAGTAGCTGAGTCTGTATCCCAAAAACTGGGCCTTGATTTCTATAAAGCAGAATTATTTCCACAAGAGAAGGTCTTTGCTATTGATGAGCTTATAAAGAGAAGAGATGAGAATGAGCGAATCGCCTTTGTTGGAGATGGAATAAATGATGCGCCTGTGATCGCTCAAGCGGATGTTGGAATTGCCATGGGTGAATTGGGCTCAGCTGCAGCAATTGATGTTGCGGATGTAGTACTTATGACCGATTCGCCCTGTAAGGTAGCTGAGGCGATAAGTATAGCGAAAAAGACTCACAGGATCGTTTGGGAAAACATTATACTTGCATTTATTATAAAGGCCATATTTGTGGCACTTGGCATAACAGGGATCGCAACTATGTGGGAAGCTGTCTTTGCTGATATGGGTGTTGCGCTTTTGGCTATCTTTAATGCCAGGAGAATTTTAAAGATATAGAAAAATAGCTTTTTACGAACGAACTGTGATCCTGTCCTTTCAATGTTCAGCTTACCTGTGTGGTTAAGAAAATTGACAAGGTCATCTGCTCAATCTGATCCTGCAGCTCCTCAATGCCATCGATGTGATTGTCTTCATCTCCAAGAATTCTCTCAAGTATCTCTCTGGTGGCAAAATCACCAACTTCACCGGCAAGCTTGATGGCTTCATTATAGGCCTTTATTGCATCGGCCTCTGCCGTATGGTCATTGGCAAGCTGCTTGGGCACATCCGCTCCAATATTAATCTTTCCAAGATTGGTGACAATGGGTGTACCCTCGAGAAACAGTATCCGGCCAATGAGCTTTTCGGCATGTTTCATCTCCTCAATAGCACGTTTTTCAAAACGCTCGTGAAGTTTCTCATAACCCCAGTCATCACACATCTCCGAATGTACCATATATTGGTTGATTGCAGTAAGCTCATCGGCAAGCAGTGAATTCAATGTGTCCAGAAGTTTCTTATTCCCCTTCATGATAGGCTCCTTTTATTTAAGAAAATTAAGATAATATCTATTATATAACGAAATGTAAAATGTGTGAAGCTTATAATAAACACTAAAAGAGGCCTTTTATCCTTCAACAAGTATGCCAATAATAGGTACTCTATCAAGAAGCTCAGGACCATGAGGAGCATCTTTTAGATCTTTTGTCAAATCCTTCCCTGCTTCATGCAAAACCTGATGTTTTCCGCCCATCCATAGAAAACTGTTGGATACATCATATACCTTTCCTCTGTAGGCTATATATGCCGGTGAATTACTTTTTCCATTATATTTTGCTAGCTCTTCTCTTCTAAATTTTCTCATCTTTAAACACTATCAGGTAATGTTACAATCAAAAGCGAAAGGAGATACCTTCCCATAAAGAAGGTTCTCCCTCGCTTTCATATACATTACTTTAAAAACTTTGACACAAAGGGAGAAGTATCGCCCCTGCGCAAGAAATGTCCTGAAGGACCTTCGCCTAAAAACTCAGAGAACCATGATTCATGCTCGACTTCTTCATTGAGAATTGCCAGTGCCAGATCATAGGTACGATGGTCTTTCCCAGCAGTCATGTTGCAGATCTGTGTGTACCCACGTACTGCACATCTCTCAGCCTCTACCAAGACCTTTAACATTTCTTTAACATTGGTCGGATCCTTTGGTAAAGATGCTGGTGGACATGCTGAAATGTCATGAAAATCCTTCATATTATCAGGAAGCTTCCCACCAAGCTCGTAGATCCGCGGAACAAGGGCTTCAAAATGGTTCCTGTCCTCAATACGTGCAGCTTCTGCGATTTCTTTGATGCCCTCTCCTTCAAGACCAATGAGGTTAACACGTAGAATCGTGTAGTAATAGTAGGTTGTAAGCTCTGCTGCTGCATTCTTGACTAGAAGTTCAACGAGTTGATCAACATTAACTCCTGCCCTTTCTACCATCTCTCTTGCAACTCTTGCCATGATTTTTCCCTCCTTAAAAAATTGATTTAAGGCGATAACATCGCCATTTAAATTCAATATTAATAATCGTTACGAATATTAATATTGAATTAAAAAAATTAAACTTCCCATTTATTACTGGTTTCTCTTGTGCATCTATCACACAATCCGTAAAACTCTATCCTATGACGACGGGCCCTTAAATTGGTTTCTCTATTAACTTTTTCATTCAGATTATCTTCAACTGGCATTTCAAGATCACTGATTGAACTGCAGCGTTCACATATAAAGTGGTAGTGGGGATTTGTATTTGCATCAAATCTATCAAAGGTACTTCCAAAATCAATTTTATGAGCCAAGTCCTGCTCAATCAGAATATTTAAATTACGGTACACAGTGCCCATGCTCAGATCCGGAAATTCATTTCTCAATTGATTATAAATCCAGCTTGCTGTTGGATGTGATCCTGTACTCCTCAGTATTTCTAGGATACGAGCTCTCTGTTTACTGCGTTTAAATCTATTCTTTTTTTTTAATGTATCCATATTTCTTATTATTATATTAATAATCGGAACAATTACCAATATAAATCAATATATCAGTAATGTCAAGGAAAAGATAAAAGAATCGAGCCTATACTGTCAATATTTCATCAAAATGATTTGGGGCAGCGATTGGGATCCATTGTTTGCAAAGAACAAAGATGGCATTTTGGCCAAGCAGAAGGAAGAACTTGTTGATGGCCAATCTCAAAAATACACGATTGCAAATGGGGAATACATCCGCGAACACTTCTTTGGCAAAGACTCTGACTTAAACACGTAACAAGAAAATTAGCCCGGATGGAATTGAAAGCTGGAATTTCACCATTTCAAAACTGGGAGTAACGATTAAAATCAAAATTTGATGTATATCTATAGATTTTTAAAAATGTTACTTGATTTTAATCTCTTTTTTCCCTTCCCATAATCCATGTATGTTACAATATGCAACAGCATTTAAGGTACCGGGTTTATCTATTTTCATGGATGCAATAACGCTATGATTGGTATAAACAGGTCCTTTATTCGGTCCCTCGGTGGATTCCCCATGGGATGAAAATTCAAAACGACCTACCTGAAAAGGTACTTTTGCCCCTTCTGGATGGTAGAAGAGTGTAATCCATCGAATGTGATGTTCTGTCGTGTTCGGGTGAGCAATCTCTTTTCCAAGGCTCACCTTTACTTCAAAAAGCTCACCCCCACTCACCGCATCAGGGCACTCTATAACCGGGACATGCTTCTCCGTTTTCCAGTCAGCTTGCTGGATACTTTCACTCAATTTAGACATAATAATCCTCCATAATTATTATCTTGAAATCAAGAACAAGCATAAAAGTTAGCTGGACAGATTAATTAATATATTTCAAGGCGATTAAACTCAGCATTTTCAAGCCAGGTCTGCGGTCTTGATACAAACTCAATTATATTTTCAAGCAGAAAGTAGTGCTTCTTCTCCTCTTCGGCTAATTTCAAGAAGAGTTCTTTCTGACCCGGACCCTCAATTTCTTCTGATCTATCAAGATAAAAGCTTCTACTCCTCTCCTCAATCTCCTGTGCCTTTTTGTATAGATCTATGGCGGATGCGGGAAAATCCATCTCTTCATTCTTTTCCTTCATTTCAGCAAAGATGTTCTTTGCGTTTTCTAGAACCTCTGTTTCAGCCATTACAGGTTGCTTTTCCTTCATATCTTTTATGATGTAGTAATGCTTAAGCTCATCATTAGCGAGCATTTTAAAGATACTCTTCATACCTTTATCAGTAGCCTTTTCAACCAACTCAAGATAAAAGTTTTTTCCATCCTCTTCCATCTGCATTGCAAAATCAAAAATATCCAATCAACACCTCCTCTACAAATCATTCAAGGCTTTTAATCCTTCTTTCGAATCTGGGTGATTGTGGTTCTCACAACTCATGACAATATCATTTATAATAATTAATGTTATAGTGTTTAACACTTTCTTATATTAGTTTATTACAAAATAGTCAAGTAGTATCAATTGACTCAGAGTCTTTTAACGGATACAGATATTGTCCAGTATTAATTCAAACGATATTATAATTACTATAAACTCGTGCAAAAGCAGGAAGGTTTTGTTATGGCAAAACCATTCAGAAGATTTTTTATCAAAATTATATTGGAAGATGCCATTACCTTTGAAGAAAGGGCGTATCTTTTTTATGAATCAATTCTTGTAGAACATTGAGAAGGGAAGATATGAATGTACATTCTTGCAATTTCAGATGAACGCCATCGGGCACTTTATGATTCCTTCGATCCTCAGAGATGGAAAGATATCGATCTTGTACTATCATGCGGTGACCTTGATGCCAAATATCTCTCCTACATTGTTACAGTTTTTAATGTGCCGCTCCTCTATGTTCCCGGGAATCATGATCAATCATATTTGAATAATCCACCGGAGGGATGCGATTCTATTGATGGCAGAGCGATTGATATTAAGGGAGTTACTATAGGAGGGCTTGGAGGTAGTAACTGGTATAATGGAAAGGAGTTCCAATATACAGAAAAGCAGATGTCACGAAGAGCTAAGAAAATTACCAGGCAGGCCAAGAAACTTGCTGCGCTTGATATACTCGTTACCCATGCCCCCCCAAAGGGTATACATGACCTTAAAGATCAATGTCATACAGGTTTTTCAGCCTTTCGAGATCTGATGAAAAACTTAAAGCCAAAGTTTCTTGTACACGGGCACAATCATGAAATTTATAAAAAAGAAGATAGAGATGTCATGGTTGATGGGGTGCGTGTAATTAATTGCCATGGATATTATAAATTTGTGATTGATAAATAAATAGCTTGCAATTCGTCATAAATGACTGATGAGTTAAGAATTGTACTCAAAATGTAAAAATGCTACAATGAGGGCAATATTGAATAAACCACAGAGGCCTTTGAAAACCAGATAAAATTAGATTAAAAGATTGTATATTTTAATTGTATATTTTTTGGAAGATATCTATTTTCATGGCTATAATAATCTGTACAGGAGGTATATACTATGGAATCAAAGAGGATAGTATCACTGATTGCTAGAGTCATTGGACTGTCGGTAATCAATTTCATCATCTGGTTCTTTGTATCTTCAATAATAACGAGTGCTCTCAGCATCTCCGTACATCCTGAAATCCAGACTACTATAGCAACTGCAATGGCTCTGATGCTCGCCACAAGCTTCTGCAATACTGCTGTGCTTTGCTACGCAACTATCCGTTCCGGCTTTCAGAGATGGAAGCTTGTGCTTACGATCTTTTTGATCTATTTTGGTATAAATACTTTTCTATCTCAGATTGAAACAATATACTTCAATGCTGCTTTGAACATTCCGACCAAGGAGATCATTTCATTTTTCCTCATAGGATTTATCACTGCTATTATTTTCTCACCTCTTGCTGCGTTGATTTTAGGTAAGTTTAGAGCGAAAGAGGGCCCTGTGCATACCCCTATGAGGCTGGCAAAATCTCATCGGGAACTTTGGGGGAGAATTGCCATTATAGCGGTAGCCATTTATCCGGTGCTCTATTTTTCCTTTGGCTATTTCGTTTTCTGGCAGTTCTCTGAGGGAAGACAGTTCTATTCTGGGTCTACCCAAAAGATCCCCTTCTTCTCTCATATGGCATCCATGATTAGGGATGATCCCTGGATCTACCCGTGGCAGATATTGCGTGGATTGATCTGGGTATGGATAGCCATACCTGTGATCCGTATGAGCAGGGCAAGGTGGGGAGAGACAGCTGTTCTTGTCGGGCTTCTATTCGCAATCCTTATGAACGCAGCGCACATACTCCCTAATCCTTACATGCCCCGTGTTGTAAGTATGGCTCATCTTTTGGAAACTGCTACTTCCAATTTTATTTTTGGATTTGTCACTACATTGCTTCTCTCAAGGAACCAGAGACGATGACAATACTGTGTGAATGATAGTCTCTATCACTATGGGTGAAAGGATTGAAAAATAACATTGTTTAAATCAACCGGCTCATAAATTATTTCCTCAGCAATGCTCTTACATTCAGGTACCTGTCACAGACATAGGTAGCAGTTATTATCACAAGATTAAGTTAAAAATATGCTTCAAACCACTTGGTATCTGTCACAAATATAGTTATTAAATCCTCATTGAAAAGCACAGGAAAGGTGTACTTCTTGACATAATTTTATCGATAGGTGTATGATGGGTGAAAATGGATAGATTCGTGCAGTAGAAAAATGCTTCTTTTTCTATTGTACATAAAAAATAGGTTCAAATGGGACATTTTCATCTAACTTATTATATTTTCTAATTTGGAGAGAAGATGAAACATAACTCATCGCTTTCTATGGTCCATGAAATTATGACAGAATTTGCCAATCTGACCGGACTCTCGCCGGCCAAGAGGAGCCCACGACGCTACTTGTGGACAGATGCTTTTGCTGTTTGCAACTTTCTGGAGCTCTATCGTCAAACGAGTGACGACAAATACAAGAATCCGGCCCTGATGCTGGTAGATCAGGTTCATAATATACTGGGCCGCCATCGTGAGGACGATACCAGAACAGGCTGGATCAGTGGTCTGAATGAGCAGGAAGGAAAAATGCATCCTACAAAGGGTGGTTTGAGGATCGGAAAGAATATGAACGAAAGGGGTCCTTCCGATCCATTTGACGAAAGTTTGGAGTGGGATCGTGACGGGCAGTACTACCATTACCTGACGAAATGGATGCACGCTCTTAATAGTGTAGGTCGAGTCACGGGAGATAAAACCTACAATATGTGGGCTATAGAGCTTGCAAAAACAGCCCATGCCAGGTTCACCTATGTTCCATCTTCAGGTGGACAGAAACGCATGTACTGGAAAATGAGCATAGATCTTTCCCGCCCTCTGGTCGCTTCCATGGGGCAGCACGACCCTCTCGATGGCTTCATAACATACAATCAACTTCAGATGTGTTTGGCTGAAGATTCGAAAAAGTCACAGTATCCTGACCTCTCAGAAGAGATCAAAGAGATGGCCATTATTTGTAAAGGAAAAAACTGGGTTACAGATGACCCACTTGGAATCGGTGGTCTTTTATGTGACGCCTACAGAGTGATGCAGATGATTGTTAAAAGTTATTTTGAACAGATTGACCTGCTGGAGACTGTATTGGGTTCTGCCCTACTGGGCCTGGAACCTTTCGGGAGAATGAATCCCCTGCAGCTTCCTGTTGAATACCGTCTTGCATTTCGGGAACTAGGACTGTCCATTGGATTGCATGCTGTTGAAAGGCTACAAAGATTAGTTGAGGAAAAAGCGGACCTTTTCAAAAAGAGATATCTATTACATAAGCGCCTTGAGATGTTGACAAATTTCCTGCCCTTGATTGAAATAATTGAGAGCTTTTGGCTTGAAGTCAGCTCAAGAAAAGCCAAAAGCTGGATTGATCATCGTGATATCAATATGGTAATGTTAGCAACCAGCCTGGCACCTTATGGATTTTTGACAATCTGAAATAGTGATTTTTTTGTATCTTTGGCATAAACTATAGTTTGCAAGAATCCCCCCCCATTGAGGCCGAAGGCCTCAATTTGAGCGAAAGCGACATGAGGCCGAAGGCCTCAATTTGAGTGAAAGCGACGTGAGGCCGAAGGCCTCAATTTGAGTGAAAGCGACGTGAGGTCGAAGGCCTCAATTTGTGCGAAAGCGATTAATGGAGAATGCGGCTTGTCCGCATTAGTACCTTAATAGTGATTTTCTTGCCTTTTGGGCAAGAAAATTCTTACAATGAGAATGCGGCTTGTCCGCATTAGGGGTACAGAATGACCAAAATGGATGTAGTAATTCATAATGGAGAGATTGTTACAGCTGCTGGCTCGATTGGTTGCACCGACATTGGAATAGCTGATGGTACTATTATACAAATCGGAGGTGCACTAACTGGACGTCAGGAACTCGATGCATCTGGCAAGCTTATCCTGCCAGGCGGTGTGGACGCCCATGTGCATCTATCCTTTCCCGGAAAGGAGGATGCAAACCTTGGATGGGTAGATGATTTTGCCACAGGATCTGCTGCAGCACTTGCTGGCGGTATCACAACGCTTGGTAATATGACCTTTCAACTAACTGATGAAACACCCTTAAAAGCGCTTGATCGTGAGATAAAAATGGCCCAAGAGCAAACCATAGCAGACCTCTTTCTACACCCGGTGCTTGACACCATAACTCCTGAGGTCCTAGAAGAAATCCCCATGTTGCTCAATTCAGGCTGCAACAGTATCAAGCTCTTCACTACTCTCCCATGGTTTGACTCTCAGGTTCGAGGTTATATAGAGTCCATTCGACTCGCTGGCGCGAATGGATTGATAACCCTGATCCACTGTGAGGACTATTCGTTGATTGAAGAGGCTACAGCACGCCTGGTGGCAGCATCGAAATCCTCGCTTCGCTACTATGCACAGAGCCGCCCAGTAATTTCGGAGGTTGTAGCGACGCAGAGGGCAGTAGCCTTTGCTGAGGTAACAGGCGCGCCAATCTATATCGTCCACCTATCCTCAGCACGTGCCCTTGAGGTCTGTGCTGAAGCCCAGTATCGCAATATACAGGTCTATGTCGAAACACGACCACTCTACCTGCACCTTACTAGAGAGCGTTTTGAAGAGAAAGATGGTGCAAAGTATGTGGGACAACCACCACTGCGCGAGCAGCAGGACATAGACGCTCTTTGGGCCGGCATTCGTCGTGGCCTCATCCATACCGTCTGTACCGACCATGCTCCCTGGTCACTGGCCGCCAAGCTGGATCCTGCCCATAACATTACAAACCTTCGGCCAGGAGTTGCGAACCTTCAGACAATGCTTCCAATGCTCTACTCTGAAGGGGTGCGCTTTGGGCGCATTACATTGAGTCAGTTTGTCGAAGTGACCTCCACCAATGCTGCAAAGCTCTTTGGCCTCTACCCACGTAAAGGCACAATTGCCGTTGGTAGCGATGCAGACCTGGTAATCTTCGATCCAGAACTAAAGATCACGATTGAGGGCTCGATGCTCAAATCCAACGCTGACTACTCCGTTTACGATGGATGGCAGGTGACAGGCTGGCCTTTATTTACATTGCGCCGTGGTGAAATTGTCTATCGTGATAATGAGGTAATTGGCCAGCCAGGTAGTGGCACAATAGTAGCACGTGGACCAACTATTCCCCTCTAGCATAAAGATTATGAAATTAAAACCTTGTTTAGAAACTTCCAAAGCCTGGATAGATCTGTGCAATTGTTCCGTGGGAAGAAAGATCGTCCAACTCTTAAAGCATTCCTTTCCCAATTGCTGACAAAAAGAGAATCCTCTATCCGCTTATTTAAATATGGTTTAAAAAATTACATTTCAATTATTATTATTGTCAAAGAGAAATATACAGGCTATTTTTATCTCTATATAAATCTGGATTAGATTGTAGATAACAGCTATTAACCAAGCTTTGTATGTTATAGGATTAAAAGGGATAAGTTAGTGAAAATAGATTCAATTATTAAGGGTGGTAAGTTGGTTACTGCCAGCGAAAAATATGTTGCTGATATAGGTATCAAAAATGGGAAGATTAAGTCCATTGGAAAAGATCTAACCCCAGATAATGGTACAGAAATTTTAGATGCAACTGGAAAAACAGTGATGCCTGGCATGATAGATGCTCATGTTCATCTTTCCCTGCCCTTTTGTGGAACAGTTTCAGCAGATACATTTGATACAGGCACAAGAGCAGCTGCTGCCGGAGGAATCACAACAATAATCGATTTTGCTATACAATCAAAGGGAAGTACAATCAAAGAAGCCATAAAGAATAGAAAAGGCCTAGCTGATGGGGAAGTACATGTAGATTATGCACTTCATGGAGGTATAACAGATTGGAATGAAAAAACCAGAAGAGAGCTTCCGGAAATTATCAATCAGGGAATAAGCTCCTTCAAGATGTTTATGATCTATAAAAGTGAAGGATGGCTGGCCACTGATCCAATGCTTATTGAAGCTCTGGAAGAAACAAAGAATCTTGGTGGTATGATTCAAGTTCATGCAGAATCAGTAGACCTTCTGGATTCTTTAATTGCAAGGCATCACACAGAAAAAGAGATGAAAAAACATGGAGCATGGTTACATGTTGTAACCCGACCGAACATTATTGAAGCCGAAGCAATACAAAGGGCTATTACATGGGCTGAGTACACTGGCGGGCACCTCTATATAGTACACATGTCCACAGGTGAAGGAGCTGATCTTGTTAAGTCTGCCAGGACTCGTGGAGTTAATGTTGTTGCAGAAACATGCCCACAGTATTTAATCTTGAATGAAGAGCTCTTTAAAGGTAAAAATGGTCACCTCTATGCTACATGCCCACAAATAAAAAGTAAGAAAGATGGTCGCAGACTCTGGCAAGGCCTAAAGGAAGGTACCATTCAAACAATTGGAACTGATACATGTACATTTAACACCAACCAGAAGGCCATGTGGGAAAGAGATTTTACCAAAATACCCTTTGGTCTACCGGGTACTGAGCTGATGCTTCCATTGCTCTACAATGATGGTGTGCGGACTGGAAAAATTAGCCTCAACAAAATGATCGAGGTTGCAAGCACCAACCCGGCAAAAGTTTTTGGAATGTACCCCAAGAAAGGCTCCCTTACCATCGGTGCTGATGCCGATATTGTAATCTTTGACACTGAGAAGGAAGTTACTGTGGACTATAAAAAAATGGAAACAAATTGTGACTGGAATCCGTTTCAGGGCAAGCAATTGAAGGGTTACCCCCATCTTACTATGGTTAGAGGAAAGACCGTGGGCAAAGAAGGTAGATGCATTTCTGAGAAGGGCTACGGAAAATTTGTGAAAAGAGGTCCCTCGAGGGCCTTCTGAATTTAACTTTCAATAATGATAGTAAAACCGGCTTCGAGCCTGCACAATAAATCTCAGTAACTCCGTCGCGAACTGTCCTTTTATTTTTATAGATAATTGGTTCCTGTTCATAAACTATTTTAAATATTTTTAACAGATGAGGAGCAGTATTAATGAGATGCTCCATCCTAGTTAAACATGATTAAAAAGATGTATTAACGGACCTGCAATCATACCTGTAAACAGTAGTGCGGTTATTTTCACTATTCGATCGGATAAATATCCTCTAAGAGAGCCGGCCCAAAATCCAGCAGAGTGTGTAAGGGAGAGCAGGACTCTAGCAGCCTCTTCCCTGCCACTGTAATTGTCGACTACATAAAAAATGTAAAATATTGAACGGCCACTGAGCTTTTTAATAAAAGTTTCTTTTTCTATTAACAGAAAAGATATATCAATATACTTATTGTCGATTTAAATGTCTAAAAAAAGTCAATCCAGTATGGCTATAATTAGAAAAGAGTAAACCGATATTTTAATCCTGTTCGCTTTTCTTTTCAACCTCTGTTGGAAATCTTTCAATCGTTGCCTCAGCTCTCGCCTTTTCAAGAAATATATTCACCTCATTCATAACCTTGTTCTGCTTGATGTACTCATCTATTCTGTCTTTCATAATTTCATAAGCCATCACGACTTTTGCCCTTCTATCGGTAACTTTAATCAGATGAAAGCCAAAACGGGTTACAACTATATCACTTACCTCTCCAGGCTGAAGTGCAAATGCCGCATCTTCAAAGGGTTTTACCATCTGCCCTCGTCGAAAAAAGCCCAAATCTCCGCCCTTAGAGCTACTGGGACACTTAGAATATTCCTTTGCCAGAGCTGCAAAATCTTCACCATCTTTAAGCTTTTGCTTTATCTCTTCAATTCTTTTAATGGCTTCACTTTTCTGAGATGCATCAGAGGGATCATCAATAGTTATTAGTATATGACTTGCACGCACCTGTTCGGGTTGAATGAAATATTCAGAGTGGCTTTCATAGTACTCATGCGATTCCTCATCTGATACAGTAATAACCTTAGCAAAATCACTGTCAATAAAATCATGAATTGCTATCCTCCGTTTGATCTCTTCTTTAAAAGTCTTTTCTGTGTAATTCATCCTATCCAGAGCATTTTTAAACTCCACTTCACCTGGAAATTGATCCTTCACAGCCTCAAATCGTTCGCTGATTTTTTTCTTATCAATCTTAAAGCCCCTTTTCTGACTTTCCTGATAGAGGAGTTCGTTATCGATGAGATTTTCAAGGACTTTGACTCTTAAATCCTCCATTTGGGTTGCATTAAGAAACTGTCCCTTCTGTAAAAGCTGCTGCTGGGTAATGCGGACCTGTCTTTCAAAATCCACCCTGGTAATCGATTTACCATTTACTAGTGCAACAACATCCTCTGAAAGTCCGTTTGATACCCAGGCTGAAAATGAGATTGTCATTGTCAATAGAAAAATACCGATGCGTGTGAAAATCCGCTTTTTCTTTTTTGTTTTCATTATTTTCTCTTTTATAAAAATAAAAATCCTTTGTCAGGACCCCTTTATTTATTTAGGATTTTTTACATAGAGTCACGAAGTAACAGGGTCCTAAAAACAAAGGATATCATAAAAAATACTCTTTTTGGTCTTTAAGGACAAATGTTCTTTTTGGCTATCCATTGAATAACATGCGGAAATAAGCTTACGCAAGAAAATCAATGGTACTGAATCCAAGGGGCAATTCTTAAAAGTGAATGAAGCTCCTCTTCGAAAAAATTGGGGGTATTATTAAAAACTCACAGGGCTCATGTTTCCAAATCGACATTGAGCTGGTCCAAGATAAAATTGATATCAATGGCATAGCTCCACTTCTCCTGTTCCCTGCCATGTCTTAGACGTTGTTGCCATCCTCCCCATAGCAAAGCAACAGGGCGATACTCTTGATCATCCGTCACTATTAGCTTTCCACTATCCCCTGGAGCGCTGAACCCGCCCTCTTCCTCACCAATTATGAGGAAATCTGTGTAGTATGAGGCGTAATCTGCGTCCCGAAACTCATAAGCAAATGCAGAAATGGTACCTCGTTGCAAGGATCTAGTGCGCCCAATGCCAAGTACTTTATGGCCCACTGGTCCCATAGTGTCAAGATCGAGGGGAACTGGTTCACCTATCCGTTGCATCTGCACCTGGTCCTCATGGTTAATAATAGGTATCATAGTGTCGATATCTGCCACAGGAAGGTCAGGGTGTAGTTCAGCAAAGGCACAATCAACACGAAAAAAGGCGTTGGGCTCATCGATCAACCCGGCAAGACGCTGTTCATCCCTGATATTCTCTACCATCTTTGTTACACGACCAACCCTGCGAGCTCCATGCTCAGGGAACCTCAATACATTACCAATATGGTCTGCCACATGATGATTAGTAATGAAACCAAGACTATTGGTATCTCTATCGCGCCCAAAACAACCAAGCGTACCGTAATACCCATTCCCATTCTTGTCGAATCCAGCAAGCTGGCAACCTGGCATAAGCCCTTCCGTCCATCCACGAAGTCTGCTACGAAGCAGAATCTTTTCTTCGGCCAATACCGGTAGGCCACGCAATCTACGCCATGGAGTAAGAAAGAGGTTTGAGGTGTCTGGATTATCGCCATGATCTTGAGACCAAAGATAGGTCTCCTCGTAATCCTCTCCCTCCACAACATCAACCGGACATTCAAGCCCATTCGGTCCCTGTAATGCCTTTTGGATCACCTGGCTGCCTGAAAGCCACTTTGTATTAATTTTACGAGGGATAAAAATCAAGATCGCTGGTTTTTCTGAAACTTCTTGTCCTGTGGCTTTTTTAAAGCCAAGAGCGCTACCAAGGTTCCTGTTTATGCTATCGATATACTGACGATTAGCATTCCTTATAATAAGCAAATCCCTCAAAGAAGTAGCTACGGGCATACTTTCCTCCTATACATTTTGAAACTGTATTTAAAACAGCTTTTTCGTTTTATTTAATATAATTTTTTATAAATATACTATTAACAACGACTAATTAGCATATAAAATGTAATATAAGGCACACTGATAGTGGATTTTGAAATTAACTTTATTAAGGGAGGTAAGGGCAATGAAAACATTAATTATCTATCATTCTGAACACCATGGCAATACTGAAAAGATTGCGAAAGTAATTTCAACTGCAATCGATGCAGAACTAACGAGATCACAAAATATAGATATCAATAATATCGATGAATATGATTTGATCGGTTTTGGGTCAGGCATTTACCATGGCAAATTCCATCAAAGATTATACAGTTTTATCGATAAACTACCAATACAAAAGGGGAAAAAATCGTTTGTTTTCTCAACTACTGGATCAAAGATCTATAGTGCTCGAGGCCATGACCTGTTTAAATCAAAGCTAAAAGAGAAAGGCTTTGAAATTGCAGGAGAGTTTTCCTGCCTTGGTTTCGATACAGCTTTATCATCAAAAGGAATTAATATAGGAAGACCAAATGCTGAGGATTTAAAAGCGGCTGAGAGATTTGCTGAAGACCTCAGGAATAAATAAGCTTACAAGTACTATATAAGCTACTAAGAGCAGTTGATCTTTGAATAAAGTAAGATAAAAGCAGATCTGTAAAACAGTGAAATTCGATGGTCAAACTGTTTGAATAATATTATATTATAAAAAGTATAATTTTGGTAATATAAGAACATGAATTTCAACCTGTTATATAAATATTGAAGAGGAATAAATGAAAAGATTACATTCAAGAATCATAAAGGCTACTATCTTATGGTTAACAGGTGTTGCTTTAATATTAGGAGTATATACTCTGGCAGCGCAGAATCAAAAGGAGGAAGGCGACATGAAAGATAAGACTTCAATCAGCAGGCAGGATAATTCAAAGTTTGGCCAGTTTCCAAATAGCGATGAAGAACTCAAAAAGAAACTTACACCAGAACAGTACTGCGTTACACAGGAGAATGGGACTGAGAGACCGTTTCAAAATGCATACTGGAACAACCATCGCCAGGGAATATATGTGGATATTGTTTCAGGTGAGCCACTTTTTAGTTCAAAACAAAAGTTTGATTCTGCAACCGGTTGGCCAAGCTTTTTCTCACCGCTTGAACCGGACAATATTGTTGAAAAAAATGACATGAGCTTGGGCGTGCTGAGGACTGAGGTCCGTTCGAAACATGCAGATTCACATCTGGGGCATGTCTTCACAGATGGACCTGCCCCGACAGGTTTACGCTATTGCATCAATTCAGCCGCACTGCGTTTTATTCCGGTTGAGGACCTGGAAAAGGAAGGCTATGGAGAATATCTTTCCGTGTTTGAAAATCGAACTACTATTGATGCAGATAAAGAGGCGCAAACAGAGCTTGCCACCTTCGGCATGGGCTGTTTCTGGGGGGCTGAAGTGACGTTCAGCAATGTGAAAGGTGTTGTAAATACCACTGTTGGTTATCTCGGTGGAACAATGAAAAATCCAATGTACAAAGATGTATGCTCTGGCAAAACCGGACACGCAGAAGTGGTACAGGTAGAATACAATCCCAATAAAGTATCGTACGAAGAGTTACTTGATGTGTTCTGGAAAAACCATGATCCTACCACGATAAACAGACAGGGTTGGGATATCGGAACGCAATACCGGAGCGTGATCTTTTTTCACACACCCGAACAGGAGTCAGTTGCATTTGCATCAAAAGAGCGTCTTCAGCGCTCTGGTGTGTTTAAAAGAAAAATAGTCACAGATATCTATCCAGCTACGGAGTTTTATCCAGCTGAGGAATATCACCAGCGCTATCTTGAGAAACAGGGAAAAATCAATTGTGGGAAATGATTATGATCGGCAACGTAGGATTGTAGACAGAAATAAGATGGAAATGGAGTAACATCCCAATATCGGAAATATAAGTAAAAGTACGCCGGTATTTTTAGAGAGGTTGTTATCTTGTACGTCGGACAATTAATTGTGGTGTGAAAGCCAGTTAATCGACCACTATTTGATACCGGTCCTGCCAGGATACCTGTTTTTTATAAGTGATACTTTGAGCAACGATCAAGCCTTAAGATAGCCATTTATCCTTTCCTGCATGAATTGTACATCTTCATCAGAAAGCGTGATGCAACCACCTACAGCATTCTCCTGAGCCTGTTTTGCATTCCGTGCCCCTATCAACATATGCGTGATTCCTCTCTGGGTGGCTGTCAATGCAATGATAAGCTGGGCAATACTTACACCTGATTTTTCAGCTATCGGCTGAAAGGTCTTCAGCATTTCATTGACATTCTTTCTATTCTCTGTGGAGAACTTAGGATCGTTCTTTCTTTTATCTCCCTCTTTAAATTCCCTCTCAGGGGACATCTTTCCTGTAAGCAGTCCCCGCTCCATGGTGCAATAGCTCAAAATGGCAATATTGTGATCAACACAGTATTCAACAATACCCTTTTCCTCTATCTCTCTATCGAGCATGCTGAACTTTTCCTGAGCAGAAGCAATCTCCCCATATTCTTCGAGCTGTGCAACAGTTATGTTTGATACACCGATGGCCCTAATCTTTCCCTGATCCCTTAGCCTGGTAAGGGCTTCCATAGTAACATCGATCGGAGTTGTGGGATCCTGCCAGTGAGTCTGATAAAGATCGATATAATCTGTACCCAAACGTCTCAGGCTCGCCTCAACCTCCTTCATGATCGATTCTGGACGAAGATTCCTGTACACTTCATACTTTGATGGTTCATCAGTAGGCCATTTATCGTCAGAGTGTGTGAAGAACTCCCCTTCCTTGCTATCCCAGACCAGGCCGGCCTTTGTTGCGATCAATACACTGTCGCGCCTTCCATTTATTGCCTTTCCTACGATCTGTTCAGAACGACCATACCCGTATATTGGTGCACTATCGATCAGGTTTATGCCGCTGTCAATACTCGCATGGATAGCCTTGATCGAGTCTTTCTCATCCGTACCTCCCCAGAACCAACCACCGATAGCAAATGTTCCAAGACCGACTATTGATGCTGATATTCCTGTCGAACCTAGATCTCTAAACTTCATATCCATCTCCATATAATGCTCCTCTTATGTGATAAGATATTACAAAGTAAATAAAATTTCAAAAAAGTCACCTTTATTTTCTTAAAGATGGTTTTATTATCTCAAAAAGATCTTAACAATGTTTAATGTTTATCGGAATTAACAAAGCACCTACACCCAAGTTAAGGGCGCCTTGGCAATCCCCTGAAACGACCGGAATTCATATTGCACGTTACTATGGGTTGTATTCCAACAAAACGATAGCTAAAGCAAATAAATATGTTGGTAATTTCAAATTATCACGCTAACAAAGCTCTATCCTTTGCTTTTTCTTGACATAGTTTTAAATCATAGTATGATGTAATAGAAAAAACAGTATACTTATAACATGTCTGGATAGATGAGAAAAAACCATTGCCGTGATAGGATGGCAATCCTAATAATTCAAACTGCAAAGGAGGAGATCCATGATTGGAGATAAAAAGGACATAAACACATACGTGGTAGAAATTTGGCATGAAGTTCAGGCATCGCCGCTCGGCAGTTCTGCAGCTCGAAAATTTACGGCTAAACATACCTACATGATTCTTCCGAAGCTCCTTGAGGAAAAGAATATCAAGATGATTGCGGACTATCATTTGGATCCTGAACACCGGGCAATACTTGTTTTCAAGTCACCCAATATCGAGGCTTTGAGGGATCTTTTATATGAGGCCGGCTATTTGCATTGGTGCCACGCCAGAATCTACCCCACGACCCCTCTTGTGGAATTGGATAAATGGCAGAGGAAACAGCCTACAGTTACATAATCAGATCATGGAGTGAAACATGGACTCTAGGGATGACCTTCTGGCCCGGGCTAAGGCTCACATATTCTCAACAGGACTGCTGGATGGGGCAACTCACCTCTGTAAGGCCAATATGAAGTATGGTCTGGCTAAAATCCACTGTGTTCAGAAACAGCTGGGCCTTAAGTCAGATGCCACCTTTATTTCAACCCCGGACATGACCATCAGTCGTAATGTATCCAGGTGGAAGAGCGGATTTGGCTATGGTGGGAAGGTCAGCTGGGGCAATGGAGACACTGAACTCATAATTCTCAATACAAAGCCCAACACTTGCGGGATGCTGGTTGGAGGACTGGACCGATTCCCTGAAAGTTCAGAGTTGGTCTATAAGCTCGATAAGCTTAGGAGCCGAAAGGAGGAAATCGATGGGATTGAGATTCAGTGGGACTTCCACCTTTCAAACCACTTCATCGATATCTTTTGGGTTAAACCCCTGGGTGAGGTCAAATTCCCCGAATATGTTTTTATCATTCATTCATCAGCCCGGGAATTAAAGGGTGACAATAAAAAAGGGTTCGGGCTCTACTATAACAGCAGCTCGCTTTTACAGGACATGGCCCAGATGTTAGATACCCCCTTTGGTTCTCTCTATTTTTTAACCGGCTCTCAGGCAAAGGAATACTACGAGTTTTACCGCTATGCAGAAGAATATTCCAAAAAGAAACGTATTTTAGCAGCCCAGTCACTTTTCGGGGAGTTTGAGCTCATCTCTAACGAAGCTCACCAGGGACTGGTGAACATGAATGAGATTCTTCTGGGTTGTCACCTGTTGCATAAGGATAAACCGGAATGTGTTTTGCCCCTTGTATTGAGGGCAGACATACCCGCCTATTTGGTAAAGGGTAAACTCAATCTGGGTGAAAGCGAAATCGAGACCCTCGGCTTTACAAAGCGATCACAGAGGTTAGGGGTATATGACAGATTGAAGAATGCCAACATCATCCCCCATGGTGCAGGCTATAACTTCCCTGACCTGCTGAATGTTTGCCGGGTCATGGAATATGATGATAATAGATATTTCGAGGTAGACCAACTCACCGATCGGGGTAAAAAGGTACTGTCCGATGTTCGGGAAATCCCATACACCTATCGGGGTCGGGAAGTAGTGCTTAAAACATTGGAGCTGAATATGTGCGAACTGGTGGCCAAGTTGGTGCCCCGCTATGTGCTTAAAATATAATTCAATTAATCTGCATTTAGCCATAACCTGGTTTTAAGGAAGGAGGTTTTTAAATGTTCACAAGAAATTTGAGTGAAGAGGAAGTAGCAATTATTCACGAGATAGAACTGTACGTTCGGGATAAGCACGATACATTACAGGGTCATGATTACTCCCATGTACTGGCTGTTTCCAACTACGCCATAGATATAGCCAAGCAAATACCTGACCCCGTGGATCCATTCGTGTTGATCTGCGGAGCTCTTTTTCATGATATTGGTCGGGTAGGGACTGTAACCGGACGGCTGCATGGACTGCGAGGGGCCACCATTGCTGAGGAATATCTGCGGGCTGTTGGAATAGAGCCTGAAATCCGGGAACAGATAGTCCGTATTGTTGTTCGTCATACTGAAACTTCAATGTTACCCCCGGAGACTGTGGCTGAGAAGGTAGTCTTTGATGCAGATGACCTCGACAGATTGGGATTAATGGGGATGCTTCGTGGAATGATGGTCGGAGCTGTTAATCGATCCATGGAGGAGATCATCGAGAACCGGCTGCAAAAGAGGAAGAAGGACTACGAGAGATTACATTTTCAGGCCAGCCGGGATCTTGGCCGTAAGTTATACGAGGAGACTCTCCAATTAATCGATTTCATCCAGAAGTCCTTGAACCAGAGGTACCTCAAGATAAACAAGCTGAACCTGCCGGTAGAAGAAGGTACCAAAAATAAGAAGAACCCCTGAAGAGGAGGTTAAGCTCTTTACCCGTAAAATTATAAGAACCTTTTTATACCCTTTAGATAAAAAGTTAAATTTGGCAAAAGGTAAGTTCATTCATTAATCATACCTCTGCCTATCAGCTGTTTTAAGTAAACATCATTGTCTTGCACGATTCAAGCTTACCTCTAGTATAAATCTCTCAATTCTTAACCTGATTTGATCACTAATGACTCTTACCCGATTTTTTATTTCTGCATTTCGACCTGTGAATGCCGAAGCGTCATCAAAGCTCCAGCGTAATTTTATAGCCCTTTTTGGAAAAGTAGACATTTATTTCCACTGCTCTCATCGCATAATGTAATAACATAGTCGTAGTTACGCCCCTCTTTGTAAAAATTAAAAACACTATTGGTTTTTTCTCTTTTAAATCGATTTCTCTTTCAGCCATGACTTCAACAACGAAGGGATTAATTTCTAAAGGCTCCAGACCCGCGCTTTCAGCTACAAATTTATCGCCTGCCAGATGATTTAGAAAGGCCTCAGCCATCTGACTTCTGGCAGAGTAAAGTACTGATATTTTTGACATCTTTTAATTTCTTATCTCTTAACGAGATGGGATTTATGATATTAACATTATCTCGATAAACGTTACAGATTGTTTTAAATCAATGTAAAATTTTAATGATGATTTTGTTAATTATTCAAATCCCTTAAAATATACAAAAATAATATCCTGAATTATTTTTTCATTAAAAAAATGGAAATTAAAGGGTCGCAGGCTAATGAACACAAATTTGTGAGGGTATAATTTTCGTGGCTGCCGGGAAGCATTTGACTTGAAAAAAGGCTTGACATATATGGTGGATAGAGCTAAATTTATAGACCGACGGTCGGTCTATAAATTTATAGTAGGGAAGATAAAAGCTTGGCAAGAGTTGTTATGGAATACGATGTCAGGAAAAACAAGATTCTCGATACTGCTCAGAGCCTTTTTTACAGCCTCGGATATGATCAAACAACAATTGAGGCTATTATTACAGAAGCGAGAATTGCCAAGGGCACATTCTACTACTATTTCAAATCCAAGCTCGATCTTTTAGAAAAACTCATCGATAGAATGAGCAACAAAATATTGGAGGCGAGCAAATCTATCATTGAATCCAAAGCCGGAGCTCTGGAGAAGTTCAGGAAACTCTTTGATATCGCTGGAGCGATAAAGTTCGAACACAGGGAAATGTTGATCTCTGCATTCACACACATGTCTCGTGATGAAGACCTGATCAGCCGCCACAAAATGGCAAGAAGAGTCATAGAAAAGATGGGCCCGCTTTATGCTGCCATAATCAAGCAGGGAGTGGAGGAAGGTATATTTAATACTCCTTTTCCAGACGAGGTCGGGGAGCTTATTCTCAACCTGTGGTACAGTATGGGTGATGTTGCTATCGGCTTGCTCTTGGGATTGGAGGAAAAGCCGGAAAATCTGAAAATCCTCCATACAAAGCTCAGGATATTTGTACATGCAACGGAGAGGATTTTGGGTGCCGAAATAGGCTCTATGGATTTGTTTGATTGGCAGAAAATAGACGAGTTTATAGCATTATTGCGGAAATCGAAGGAGGTTGAGGATGATAAAGATAGATAGGGTGTCTAAAAACTACTGGACCGGGGATATTGTGGTAAGAGCACTGCAGGATGTATCTCTGAATACAGAACAGGGAGAGTTCCTCTCGATCGCCGGGCCGTCAGGATCGGGGAAAACCACCCTTTTAAACCTCATAGGTTGTATAGACCACCCGGATTCGGGCGAGATATTCATTAATGGCCAGGCAGTCTCTACTCAGAGCAGCAAGGAGCTTGCGCTGTTCAGAAGAGAGAAGCTTGGCTTTGTCTTTCAGACCTTTAATCTGATTCCTGTGCTTACCGCCTATGAGAATGTCTCCTTTGTGCTTTCACTTCTCGGGCTAAAAGATAAAGAGATTCAGAGAAGGAGCCTGGCTTTTCTGGCTGAAGTGGGACTCGAGGGTAAGGAGAATGTACTGCCGAACAAGCTTTCAGGGGGGCAGCAGCAGAGGGTTGCCATTGCAAGAGCCCTGGTAAAAAAGCCCAGCATTGTACTTGCAGATGAGCCGACAGCCAACCTCGATTCCAAAACCGGTGAGGATATTTTGAAGCTCATGGAGAATCTGAATAAAAAACATCATACTACCTTCATCTTTTCCACCCACGACCCAATGGTTATGGATTATGCACACCGACTGGTGCTTCTGCACGATGGCCAGATTGTCAGTGACAAAAGGAGGAAAAAATGAGCTTCCTTTTGAGCCTGGCCTGGAAGAACCTTTCCAGGTATAGAAAGCGCACTATCATAACAGCGGCAGCGCTCGCTGTGGGGCTTGGTAGTTACATATTCATGGACTCCTGGTTACTGGGGGCAGAGAAGGATTCGGAGCGCAATCTCATCTGGTACGAATCGAGCTCTGCCAGAATATTGAACGAGCAGTACTGGAACGAAAGAGAGCTGCTGCCATTGAAATACACTATCGATAATCCGCTGGAAGTCTTGGAAAAGCTAGAAGAACTGAAGATACCCGCTGCACCTCGAACCGTATTTGGAGGTGAGTTGATTTTAAGAAGGGATCCCTTTATGGAGGATGGCTCTATTATGCTAAGGATAGTGGCCATTGACCCGCAGAAAGACGATTCTGTCTTCCGTTTTAAGGAGACGGTTGAGGCCGGACGCTACCTCGAGCCTGGGGATGATGGTATCCTCATGGGAGCCTGGCTTGCAAAAGACCTGGGCGCGGAGGTGGGCTATCCGCTTACCATCGTTACCAGAACCAGGGATGGCTACTATCAGACTATCGATGTGGAGATCGTGGGTATCGTCAACTGTCCCAATCCGGCAATCAACAAACGAACTGTTTTTATCCCTATTTATACAGCGGATGAATACCTCGAGATGCAGGGAGCGGTGACAGAGATCAATCTAAGGTTTCCCGGTCGTTCCGATGCTGATATGCTTGCAGCTGAACTTGAGGGCACGATCAAATCAGATTTTCCCGAGCTGGAAGTTCTGAGCTGGAGAGATCTGGCCCAGGACTATCTTGCATTTGCCACAATGAAAAAGTCCGGGAGCAACATAATCCTGTTACTGGTTTTTATCATTGCCGCTGTAGGAGTATCCAATACGATGCTCATGGCCATTAACGAGAGGATCAGGGAGCTCGGAATGATGCGCGCACTGGGGATGAAGGATTCACAGATAAGACTCGCATTTCTCTTAGAGGCCGGGGGGATTGGATTTATAGGGTCTCTCATGGGAATAGTGCTGGGTGTTATCCTCACCATCTGGGTTGTTAACTGGGGAGTTGATTTAAGCTCATTTATAGAAGACATGGATATAGGATACCGCATTTCCGGCATTGCCCGGGGAGCCTGGCATCCTGAGGCTATGGTAACTGCCTTTTTCTTCGGCATCATCCTGACCGTTATCGTCGCCTTTTTTTCCACCCGAAAGGCCCTGCGAAGAGGTATCTCCGATTGTCTCAGACATCAGTAAAGGAGGACGATGATGAAACTCTACCGCATTGCAGCTCGCAATATCGCCCGGAACAAAAGAAGGAGTATTCTCTCCCTGACTGCCATAGGGGTTGCGGTCATGAGTATCGTCTTTTACTCCTCCTTTCTCATGGGGATGAAGGGAGACCTCATCAGCAACCTGCAGACCTATTACACCGGAGAGATAAGGGTTCAGCACAAGGATTATGAGAAATATGAATATCTCAATCCCCTGCACCTTCGCATCGAGGGTTTCGAGCATGTCATAGAAGTTATCGAAAAGAACGAGTCAGTGATGTTTGTATCACCGAGGATAAGCTTTCCAGCAGGCATCTACCGGGAGGAGAATACATACAAGGCCATGGGCCTTGGGGTTGATTTCAACCTTGAAAGGGCATACCAGAACCTGGAAATGTATCTCATAGAAGGCAGTATCCCTGAGAACGGAAAAAATGAAGCTCTGATCGGGACCGATCTTGCGAGAGATATAGGGGTCAAAACCGGAGATAAGATCACGGTGATTACCACCACCATGAGAAGGGGAACCAACGCCGTTACCTTCCTGATCACAGGTCTTGTGCGCTTCCCTGTACAGGCATTGAACAAGAGCTGGCTTCTGGTACCGCTGGACAGGGTCCAGAGGTTTCTTCGTATGGGTGATGGGGTCACTGAAATTCTCATGAAACTGGAAGCCGGCTCCTCGAGCATTGATATAGCAGACGAGCTCGAAACGGCCTTTCAGGCAGAGGGAATGGTGGATTTCGAGATCAGATCCTGGGAGGAGGGCAGCGCATCCTACGCCTGGCTGGAAATGGCCTCGACACTTTATTACTTTATAGCTCTCTTCCTCTTCATTCTGGCAAGTTCTGTGATTGTAAACACTACCATGATGGTCATATTTGAGCGCGTGAGGGAGATCGGCACCATCGGGGCTATGGGCATGACCCGGGGTGAGATTGTGCGGCTCTTCTTTCTTGAGGCCCTTTATCTGGGCATCATCGGTTCACTGGCTGGAGTGATTCTGGGAATCGGGATAACCATTCCGCTCTCCTACACAGGAATAGACTTCAGCAGAGCCTTTCAGGAGGTAAGTATGGAGGTTTCCAACAAGATCTATCCTGCACTGAACGTTAGGCTTTCGATCCTGGCATTCCTGTACTCTGTTGCAGTGGCGGCACTGACATCACTGATACCATCCAGCAAGACTGCCAGAATTGAGCCTGTGGAAGCCCTAAGAAGCGTGTAGCAGCTTTAGTATAGTTTGAATAAATATTAATTTTTAATAAGTTAAGAAACTAATTTGGTGAGCTGATTCTGTAACATAATTTTTACAGTGGAGGGATTCACCAAAAACCAATTAAGTGATTATATTACATAATTTGAAGAAAGACACTTTAAAATTCTTTGGAGGTGTCAGTATGAAAAAATGGGCCCTTTCTTTCTTAGCCATCTTCAGCTTTCCGTCATTGCTTTTTGCCATTTCAGCTGAAGAGATCATGGAAAAACTGGAGGAGAATATGGTCACTGAGAGCTCTCGTGTCGATGGAGCGATGATAATTCGAGACCGCTTCGGAACCAAAGAGAGCACCTTCATCTCCTACACAAGAGGAACTGATGATATGCTCATTGAGTTTACAAGCGTTGAGGAGGAGGGGATGAAGATCCTGCGAACCAAAGATGAGCTATACCTCTTTTTCCCTGAAGCTGAAGAGGTTATCCGGATGCAGGGAGCAGCGCTAAAGGAAGCAGTAATTGGCTCAGACATGTCCTACGAGGATATGACTGGGGGGAAGAGCCTGCTCAAATCCTACATGGTGAAGCTGGAAGGTATGGAGGTTATAAACGGGAGCCGATGTTATAAAGTGAGCATGGAGGCCAAGAATAAGGACGTTCCATATTATAAACAGACTATGTGGATCGATAGCGAGCTTTTTATATATCGCAAGGTCCATAAGTTCTCCCGTTCCGGAAAGATTCTAAAGGAGATAATTGTCGATGATATAAGGAAGGTCTCTGGTAAGTACGTACCCTTCCATATGGTTCTCAAGGATACCATGAAAGGAAATTCCAGCACAGATTTTATCGTCAGAAATATGGAAATTGATATCCCCCTTAAAAACGAACTATTTTCACTGGAGGAGCTGACATGGTAAGAAAGGTCCTTGCCTTTTTCTTTATTTTCATATCCATGTTTCTTCCTGCAACTGCCGAAATGTCCTCTTCAGTAAAGCTGACCCTGATGAGCACACTTTCAAGTATTGGTGATGGAGACTGGAGCCTGTCTGCCATAGGAACGGGGAGGCTCACCTTCAAATCTGAGGGGAATAAAAATGTAAAGGCCCGGTTCTCTCTGGATACAATCATAGCAGACTCAGTTTTGCTGGACGTATCAAGGGCCTACCTCAAGGTACGCTTTCCAGGCCTCCGGGTTACCATGGGCAAGGATACGGTATCGTGGGGCGAGGGCTTTTTCTATAACGCTGGAGATGTAATTTTTGGCGCCACTCCCCTGAAAGCGGATTTGACTGCCGATGTGCTCAGGGACGATGCTGTCTGGCTGACCTCCGCCTATTTTCCTCTGGGCACATACTCCTTTATTGAACCCATTATCCTGGCGCCGGAGTTAAACCTTTCAACTCTTATGGCTGATCCCGATGCTCCCCCTCCAGGTCTGGAAGATACATCTATTGGTGGGAGGGTAGTTACCAAGATCTCAGGCATCAAAGCTGAGACTGGTTATCTTTACAGCGGCATACAAATGGCACATCTACCGTACCTCAGTTTCCAGGGTCATCTTCTAGTTGACTGGCACATTTCAGGATCCGTTTCCATTCCACAAAGCTCTGCCCGAACCCTTGATCTGAGCGAAGACCTCGTTATAAGCTTCGGGCTTTTCCATCTGCAGAGATTTGAGCAAACAAGCTCAAGCAGTATCTCATTCAGGCTTGAGGGATTGCTCAGGCCTGTCGCATACTGGGAACAGATGGATAGCAGCATAGAAGATGTGCAGTACGGTCTGATGCTCTATCCTGAAATATCCTGGGCTATTAACCAGTCTTTAACCATTCTCCTTCGTAATATAGTGTCACCAATTGATCTTTCTGCATTAATCGCAACAGGCATAAACTGGAATATATATGAAGGATTCAGGCTCTTAAGCTTTCTTATGCTACAGGCTGGTGAAGAGACGGATCTTTTCAGCTTTAGCAAACCTGGTGGTTTTGCTGTTATCGCTGGTTTTCAATTTATCTATTGACTGGAAAACTGTGCTGATTGCCTGCCAGGCCAGAGTAAACAGCTTGAATGAAAGCACGTCAGGATGCGCTTTGCGCAACGGAATGCTCTTTACGCAACGGGATGCTCTTTCCTTATATATTCAAAATCTTTCATTGGTCTATGCGGTATAGGTGCAATCTGAAAAATAATCGGATTTATACCCTGAAGACTCATTCCCAGATACCGGGGATAGGTTTTCCGCAATACCTGCACTTTTCACCCTCTGTATTTATCTCAACTACCATGTATCAAGCTCTCTGAATAACCATTCTCTTGCATCTTGGGCAGAAGGTGTTTTCACCCTCTTGGCCATGAACATTACCTATATAGACATATTCAAGCCCGGTATCAAAAGCAACGGACCTTGCTTTCTCAAGAGTCGAAACAGGAGTGGGAGGAAGGATCTCGAGTTTATACAATGGATAAAAGCATGAGAAATGGATCGGTGTGTCTGTACCCAATTCTCTCTTTACCCATAGACATATCTCCCTCAGTAATGACATCTCATCATTCTTTGTAGTGATCACGAGTTTCGTTATCTCGAGGTATACCCCCTCCCTTTTCAGAATCTTCAATGTTTCAAGAACAGGCGCAGGATAGCCGCTGCAAAGTCCCTGATAGAAGGTCTCTGTAAAGCCCCTAGGGGGTAGTTATTCCTTTCTTCCTCCCCAATTTATGCTTTAATAAAGAAGAAAGAAAAACGATGGATTCCAGCTTATGAGAGATTGGAAAGAGAGGGGAAACCGGCTCAAAGGATAGAACAGGCCTATGAAATCTTTCAGCGTTGTCAGCTCTGCCCAAGACGATGTAAAGAATTCGTAAAGTGGGTGGCTGATAACCTTCCAAAAGCAACCTATGTGAATATCATGTCTCAATACCATGTTGGGTACAAGGCCTATGAATATCCGGAAATTACCCGCGCTATTACTGCTAAGGCATTCTTGGAGCAATGGAATGGGCAAAAAAATATGGATTAACCAATCTTGACCCTAAGAGTATGGTAATCTGGAACTTTTACAAAAAGCGACAATCAGGTTGAATTCTTGATAGGAATCATATACTTAAAAGCATCTCGGCTTTTATAGAGCTTTTTCCAATCAATCTCAGATTAAATGCCTCTTTCAGCTTTTCACTTCTCCTACTCAACAGTTAATGACAATATGACCTCATCATCTGTTCCTGTAAGATCACAGAATTCCTGCTACTAGTAGACCCATCACAATTGTTGCCGCCATTAAGAGAAGGATTGTCCGCCCTGTCAAACGATGCAGCAGCCTCAAACCGCTCTTTCTCTCTGGTTTTACTTTAAAGATGCTGTATCCCAGGATTAGTGTGAAAATGATCAGAGCTATTACGATGATCCCAAAAATAGAATGTAAAACTCTGAAGTGAACTCCTGTACTAACAGAAACCATATAAATAGATGCTGCCAATCCTACAATTCCACTTATGCCCCCTGCCAATTGAAGACGTCTATGTATTATGAGCCACCAGCGCCTCTTTTTGAATAACCGGGAGACACACATTCCACAAAGCATAAGAGCAAATGATAGAGACATTAGTATAGTATGAACCGGCCAGAGCTGAGTGTATCCCAATCTTGGCACATTTGAAGCGCTCTCAGCAACAAGTGGAAAAATAAGTAGTAGAATAAAAACAATAACAAAGTTCAGCATTCTCGGCATCCTTTACTAACAACGAGCTTTATAATTTTGATCTATATACAAAAGTTGATGTATTAAAGATAAGCCCGGGAAACAGCCAAGAAAATAGCTAAAGTTTTTTCCAGGCTCAAAATTATTTTAATACACCCAATGTGGACAAGCAACATTCTCGATTAGTCGCTTTCGCTTACATTGAGGCCTTCGGCCTCATGTCGCTTTCGCTCAAATTGAGGCCTTCGGCCTCAT
>CAYRKG010000006.1:34516-99192 GCA_964424795.1 uncultured Spirochaetota bacterium | reverse complement strand
GATATTATTCATATGGCAGTTTCTATGATAGTGAAACAGGAAGTTGGGAAAATCCAGTGGTAATTGATAATGGAGATTGGACTGAGGTATATGCGCGGTTTCCGCATGTTGCTTTTGATGATATCAAAAAGGCAAATGTTGTATGGTCAAATGAGGATACCAGTAATTATGCCTACACACTGTCAAGTCGTTACGCAAGCTGGTCAGCAGCAGAGCAAAGGTCAAGCAATGACCAATCGCAATCTAAAACGTCGCCGCGGATTGCCTCAAATATGAATGGAGTATCATTTGCAGTGTGGAGAGGCGGGGTTAGCTACTATTCGTATTATATCTATGCGGACAGATTCGAATCCGGTTCATGGGCTGACAGTGATACACAGATATCAGATTCGGTAGCAACAGAAGTGTATTTCCCGCAAATTGCCGTGGATAAGGCCGGAAATGCCATAGCGGTCTGGAAGAAGGGCGACCATATTTATGCAAACCTGTTCAAAGCTGGTTCTGCGTGGCCAGCTTGGGAGGGACAGATCCAGCTGACAGATGAGTATTATAACTATGCTCCAAGGGTTGTTCTTGATGGCAGCGGGAATGCTATTGTTGTCTGGTTAAAATCTATTATTGATGGTTATAGAGTCTATTCAAGAAGGTATCAAGCCGGTTCAGAGTGGTCTGCTTCAGCATTTTCTACAGAAGAGCCAATCTCGGACGAATATGTCAAATTAACATCCCAATCCCCCTATGACATATATGGTGTTCAGATCGGTGTAGGGCCTGGCGGAAGGGCAATTGCTGTATGGTCGTCGACTACAGATGATAAAATTTTCGCCAATGTATTTGAATAATTAATCATAATTTAAATTATTGATTTTCTTAACTAGAAGCTGTTCTTTAGCTTTCTAATGGCTGCAAAGACTTCTACCTCGGATGCCTCTTCCATTCCAAGAGATCTTCTAAGCATTGGATCATTAACTCTGAGGAAAGGATTTGACTGCTTCTCTTCAGCTAATACGCTTGGTACTGAGGGGATGTTTTGTTTGCGTAATTTTTTTACACTCTCAAGTCTCTTTTTAATCGCTTGATTTTCCGGCTCAAGCGTCATAGCAAATTCTAGATTCTCCAGTGTGTATTCATGACCACAGAAAATTATAGTCTCGTCAGGTAGATTCATCAATTTGCAAAGAGAGGTCCACATCTCTTCTGGGGTTCCTTCAATGAGACGGCCACCGCCGCCTGCAAATAAAAAGTCCCCTGTAAAGAGAATTTTTTCCTCCCTAATGTAGTAAGCGATGTGTGTCCTCGTATGTCCTGGGAGGGATAGAACATGAAACTCTGTTGGCCCAATGTGAAATTTATCTCCCCCTTTTACTGAAAGGTCCAACCCTGAAATTCTCTTATCGTCAGGTCCGATGACCTGGCACTGTGTTGCTACCTTTAAACCACGGTTGCCTCCTGTATGATCGTAATGGTGATGGGTACAGAGGATATGCGTTAGCTTCAATTGATGCCTTTTTAATAGTGCCTCTACGGGTTGAGATATCGATGGATCTACAACAGCTGCTGTATCTTTCCAGAGAATCATGTAGATGTAATTGTCTCTTAATGCTGGTATACATAAAACCTTGAGCTTAGAACTTATAAAAGCCTCAAGATCATTGATTTTTCCAAAATTGGTATTGTTCGAAAAACTGAAAATGTTGAAAAAAGTATTTAAGATTCTCACATCTTACCTCGTTCAATCCATTAGTTGCTATAACCCCTTTTTTGACAGATATCATTAGATAAGGTGTTAATCAAACATTTTGATAAGACAGTACATTATTTTAGATTGAAATTTTATAGTATTTATTGTAGAATATTCTATAATATAAATATATTAAAAAAGTTTTATTATTTCGCATTGTTATCTCCATAAAAATACTTTTTAAAAATTATTGATTTACTTTCATTTTTTGAACGGATAGTAATATTGAAAAAAGATAAAAAGAAAGCAAAAGATGATGTGGAAGAGTTCCGGCAGAGGATTTCAGAAATCGAATGTGAGGATGCAGGGAAGGGGCTCTTGGAAGAACGCAATCTATTGCGTAATCTGATAGACAACCTTCCAGATTTGATCTATGTCAAAGATAGAGAAAGCCGGTTTATTACCTGTAATATTGCTTTTGCGCAACTGTTAGGGGTTAGAGCACCAGACGAGATCGTCGGGAAAACTGACTTTGACTTTTATCCACAGGAACTAGCAAAAAAACATTATGATGACGAACAGAAGTTAATCCGTTCGGGCAAACCGGTGATCAACAGAGAAGAGCACATGATTGCCTCTAAAGGGGAAAAAAGATGGTTTTCGACCATCAAAGTTCCTTTGAGGGATAGCGATGAAAAGGTCGTTGGTATCGTAGCCACTGGACGTGATATCACAGAACATAAACTGGCAGAGGAGGAATTACGTGAAAGTGAGGAGCATTATCGGAAGATCTTTGAAAATACAGTAATTGCTTCGGTTGTTATAGAGGAAGATGATAGGATATCTCTTGCAAACGAAGAGTTTGAAAGATTATCTGGTTTTCCAAGAGAAGAAATAGAAGGTAAGAAAAACCTGTCAACTTTTGTAAAGCCTGAAGATTTGGAATGGATAAAAGAGTTACTTCGATTGCGTAGAAAAAGACCTAATTCCGTTCCAAATAGATATGAGTTTAGCTTTATTGATAGAGATGGCAAGATTAAGCACACATTACTTACTATTGAACTCATACCTGGCACAAAAAAGAGTATAGCCTCACTTTTTGATATTACTGATCATAAACAAACAGAACTACGCCTTCAAAAGTTGGCCACACATGATGAGTTAACAAAAATTCCAAATCGCAGACTGTTTCAGGAACGTCTACAGCACGCCCTGTATCGGGCTCATCGTCACAACCAGCTCTTGGGGATTTTATACCTGGACCTGGACGATTTTAAAGATGTTAATGACTCGCTAGGACATGAAATAGGTGACCTGTTACTCAAAGCAGTGGCAGAGAGACTACTGGAGTGTGTAAGAGAAAACGATACTGTTTCTCGCATAGGAGGTGATGAGTTTACTATCATACTCGAAGATGCATATCAATTGGAAGATATAGTTACAGTTGCTGAAAGGATCATTGAGACTATAGCTAAACCTTTCACTCTGGATGGGCATGAATGCACTGTGACAATCAGTATAGGCATAAGCGTTTATCCAGATGACGATAGGAATTGGCAGGCATTGATAAAAAAGTCTGACGCAGCAATGTACCGTGCTAAAAGGCTAGGTAAAAACAATTACCAGTTCGTCTCAAAAGATAAATAAAGAATTTTTTCTCTTACCTTAAATATCGATCTCTTTCACCAAATCCTTTGTTGATACAAAGCTGTGTTTAATTTCTTTTGATATCAGCTCTACGGCCTTTTCCCGTATCCTTATTTTAATCTTATTTTTAGAGTGGTTATTCTTAATGATATTGGCAAGAAGGATTGCTTTTTCAATACCATCTCCTCTTCTGTAATTCCAGACCTCATCAGGAAGGGCAAGTCTGTTTCCATCATAGATGGATTCGTTGCTAAAGGAATCTATAACTTTAACTGTTTCATTTATATTCTTTCCTTTAAGAGCTTCAACTGAAACAGGGTTTCTTTCGACTGCAGCACTGATAAATGGCAGCCATTCTATTTTGCTCATCTCTCTGTATGCATAGAGGGCAAGATGACAAACCTCGTTGTACTTTGACTCTTTATCGATATAATCAATAATCTCTTCACGTGAATGTTCGAGTGGAATATCGATACTTCGTGATTGTATAAGCTTTTTATCCATTTTTGGCAGACGCGGTTTTACCTTGAGAAACTCTTTTAAACTCTCAAGCATATTCTCTATCTTGGGACATATCTCTATCATAAGTTCCTTTATCACTACCTTATCTAAATCTTCAATTGAAGAATCAGGGTTATTTTTTATAAAATCTTCAAATTCGTTCAGCATTATTCTTTCAGGAATGGGAGTAAAGCTGAATTCCTCTTTATCAATTTCATTTAACAGCGCTGATCTTGAACCCCCGGAAAAGTTGTTGGAGCTTGTATGTTCATACTGATAGATTCTCTCAACCTCAATGTACATCCTTTTCCCGAGTATCACATGGCAGTATTGAAAACAGGATTGAAAATCCCTCTCTTTTCTTAGAAAGTTTGAGATAATCTCAGGTTTAAAATCGGCCTTTAAAAACCTAGCAAGTGATTCTTGAAAGATCATATATTTTTCCTGATTGATTGTTGCCTCGTGATAAACAGTATGGATATACCCAGAGGCATGTGATACTATTGTAACCTCTTCATTTTCCAGAGCTCGTCGTGCCTTTGTTGAAAGTGAGGTACCGTTGAACCACATATTCTTTGTAATAATACGTCTGTTATTTGTGAGAATACCTTTTTTGATATTTATAAAGTTTTGTGAATGAAGAGGGGTGGCAATAAGAAATATGTTATTCAGGGGTATCCTTGCTATTATGAAAAGTGCTGCTGTATAAAGTGCGGATAATGATACGCATTCTCCTGCCCCAGTATTGTAGTCTTTTTTATTCTTGAAGGCTTCCATGGCTTCCACTGTTTCAGTTTTCCAGTATGGGATAATATCAGTTGTATATTTATCCAATCCAAAATGTTTTCTTATATCGATGCTGAAGTAGTACTTGTCCCCCTCATATCCAAAAAGTGCATTGGATTTAGAAATAGTTTTTTCATCTATAAAATCTCTAAACCTCGATATTTCCCTGTCTTTAGTTGTGAGACCCCAGGTCTCAAGATCAAGATTGAAGACAAAATGATCTATAATAAACTGTTTAAGCCTGTTTATTCTCTGCACAGGGGATTTTTTCTCCAAACCCTTAAACCATGGATCATTCCTCCATTCCCATATTATCGGGGACATGATATTGGCCAGAACCAGGGCATATAATAATTGAGGAAAGATAAATACTTCCATATCCGAGAGTGTGAATGCTGAAGAATATTTTTCGATTGATTTGAGGGCGTCAGTAATTTCTATCTCTTTTTTAGGCATTGAAAGAGGTTCCTATTTTTAGATTAAGAATAAATATAAGAGGAGTTTTTATATTTTCAAAATAATATATAGATTAGACTTTATAATTTAACTGGTTAAAAGCTTACCTTTGCTGTAAAAAAGAGTGCGTCATCATCTTTCAGGTTATCGAATAGGTTGTTGCCAATTCCATGTATAATATAGAGGCCTAAATCAAGTTCAAGATTGTCAGCTGGGAAGAACTGCAGCTCAGGAATATATGCAACACCATAGTTATTCGATATATCGCTCCACTCGTTGACTGTAAATACAATGGCCAGCGGTATGATTTTAAGCTTATCATCAAAGAAGCTCTTTTCCACTCTTGTGATAAAATAATCGTTGAGCTGGTCCTTTCCGATTTCATGATCGAATCCGTGGGCGAACTGAAAGTTGAGGTAGAGGCCATTTTTAAATGTATAGTCTGTACCAATAACATATCGTAGATAGTATTCGGAAGATATTTCATCTGTAAGTATATAACCGAAAGTTGGATGATTGTAGAATGTTTTCACCGTATATGCTTCAGGAATAAAGACACCCAATTCTCCCCATATTCCCACATCAAAGATATTCCCAGAAAAATCAAGTCCGAGAACGTGTATTCTGGGAAAGTTTGATTTTGATGAATCTATAGAATAATCAGTTTGTATATATATTTCAGAAACAACCGGAATGGTATACCTTCCATAGTAATAGCTTACAGAAAAATCATATGTAAAGATGGGCCAGTTGACCTTTAAGGCAAATTGTGATCTTTCTCCCAGCGTTTGACCGGGATAGTCAAGTGTAGGCGTGCCCAGACTCACTCCAGCCATTTGTTGAAAATTATCAGGTAACAATGTTGGAGTGAATCCGGGGGTATAGATACCTGTAAAGATAAAATTACCGATATATAGGTTCATTGAGATAGCATTTATACCCAGTTTTTCACCAAAATTAAAAAGATCCGATAGGTCTGATGGGGATACATTGCTTGTAGGGTTAATCTTATCCCCTGTTCCCCATACGATTATCTGTTTTCCAATCCTTACATCTAGTACTGGTAAAAGAAACTCATAGATATCGACATACGCCTCTTTCAGGTTTAGGCTATAGGGAAAAATTTGTTCAATATTCTGAAGGTTGGATAGGCTTGAAACAGAGGAAAGGAAGCTTATTTTCATCTCAGGATTTGCAAAGAGATAATATTTATCCGTACTATATTCGAATTTGAGAGAAAATGTGTTCTGATTGTTTCGTAGCTGACCGTTATTAAAGACAAAACTGTTATCAGTTTTTATTCTTCCATTTATGGAAACTTCTCCAAAAGCGCTACAGGCAATAAACAATATAGAAAAAATGATTGTAAAATGAATTACTATTATTTTCTTTTTCATGTTTTCCTCCTATCTCGATCTCATTAAGTATCTTTTTGTAAAGATGTCATCTTTTAACCCGACATCAAAATCCACTTTGTCCATTGTACTTATAGTTGCATGCTCCTTTTTAAAATCCTTAACTTCCAATTTTTTCGCTATCCAGTAGCCTTTTACCTTCTCCAGATTTTTTCTCTCAATGGTTTTCCAGACATTTCCTGTATTGTCATAGAATTCAACTTTTACAGGGTAATAATTATCTTTTCTATAATAAATGAATAGATGAGTGTAATCCTTACCTTTTGTCTCTTTTGGCGAAAGTTTTATTATATAAACATCTTCTTTCTCCTGTATCAGTTCTACTTTCTGAGCTTTTGATAGCTCGAACTCGCTGAGATCCTCATATGTCAGATCTGTTCCAGCGAAGCTTTGATTTTTGACATGAGAGGCAATTTGCCGTACTTTATGAAAAGCCGGGAGGTACAGATACATGATATCATTGGGAAGTGTTAAAAAGCCAATTCCCTTCTGGTCTGCGGGTGATAGAAACCGTATGAGTCTCTTTTCGGTTCCTTTTTGATACATCTCTGAGGTTCTCACATTCTTTTGGCCGTTCTTGTCAATGAGAACCATTGTTGAGAAGATATGAGCATCTTTGGGAGCATTTACAACTTCATCTCCCTTTCTTACAATCTCTAAAGCGTCTATTGCAAAAATGTGACAAGCTGTTAAAAAAGAGATAATAACTGTTAGAGCAAATATAAACTGTTTCATAAATACCCCCTCAATTTTTATTATTGAGCCTTAAAAACCTCTTTAGTATCAGTATCAGAGAGGGAAGGTAAACGAGTGCTGCAAAAGCACTGATCATCATGAGTACTCCAATCATCCACCCCTCTCTTTTTACCGGTATAATGTTGCCACCGATAAGTACAAAAAAGCCTAAAGCTACCATAAGTGCATTTGCGACAATTGCCAGCCCTGTTGTTTTTAAGGTTTTTTCAAGGCTTTTTCTTTCATTTTGTCCATTTTTATACTCAACCCTGAAACGTGATGAAAAATGAATTGAGTAATCAATTCCTACTCCTATCAAAATACTTCCCACAAGCATTGTTGCATAATCAAGAGGAATATTCATATAACCCATGATTGCAAAATTAATGAGAATTACCAGTATTATTGGCGATAGAACAACAGCACCCATCTTAATTGATTTAAACTGTAATGAGAGAATTATAAAAACCACAATTATTGCAATGATAATGCTCTGAATCTGGCTTTTTATGAGGCTATCATTTAAGTGGTTGATAATCTTTATCATACCTGAAAGCTCTGCTTTTATAGTAATCTTTTCATACTCAGTACCTGGATTCTTCAATAAGCTTTCTGGTATAGCGAATGAATTTTCTGTTAGAAGCCAGAGATCATCTCTTATCATCTTTGTGAAATCTTTGTTGTTTATGAACCTGGGGTAGAGCTTTGCTATAAATAAATTTGAAATATTTTCTATAGCGGATTCATTCTGTGCATTTATGATTTTCGAATACACAAATTTACCAGTATTTGATATTGATTCTGGTGAGGAGATCCAGTATTTCTCCGGTATAATGTTGCTGAGAGTTGCATTGATTTCTTTTTGTATAGCTTTATTGTTTTCAGCATAGGCAACTAATGCATGGACTGTTGATTCAATGTATACTTGAGAATCAATATAAACTTCTGACTCCTCTTCAAAGAAGATCTCAAGATCATCGTACAATGCATTTTTTATGCTGTTTGTAAGAAGGATATCCTCATTATCATGAAGATCTTTTAATACCCTTTTGATGGCGCTCATATCTATATTCTTGTCAAAATCAAACTGTTTTGTATCGAAATAGATCGATTGTGAGACAAGATCATATACCCAATTATCCACAGGACTGTTCTGAGAAAAATCCAGACTCTCTCTTGAAATTTTTATAAAAGTATTATTGATATTGTGGGATATGTATGTATCTATCTTTTTCAGAGTATCTTTCAGGATTTTACTATCCTCTATTCCAAATGTTGCCTGGATTATTCCTTCTGTATAATTTCCATTAACCATCTGTTCCAGTATTTCATCGCCTTCAAGTAAAAAGAGGAGGTTTGCAACTTCCTCTCTTGTTTCAGGAATCGTTTCATGATTATTAATAATATTATTCATCTGACTGATTAAATCTGCCAGCGACTGTGTGTTATTCACAAAAGGCAGTTGTTCCAAGTATTTTTCCATGAGTATTATATTTTTAAGAACAACAGGGTCTTTGATATTGCCATTTACTACGATTTGTATAGGGATAGATCCTCCAAAATTGTTCTTAATTACAGAATCAGCCTTTCGAATATCAGATCTTTTTGGAAAGAAGTTAGTAATAGCTGTCTCTGGCTTGATACGGGGAATTATAGCTGCTGATAGTACTACTATAATTAAGCTTATGATGATTATGAGCTTTTCATTTTTAAGAACAAATCCTGCAGTTTTGTTCATAATTCTCTTAAAAGGATGTTTGCTATCATTAGATCCCTTCCCCGCTTTTACTTTCAGCAATGATAGTACTGCTGGAAGAAAGGTGAGGGATAGAATCATAGCGATAAGAACTCCAAAGGCTGTGTATATGCCAAACTCGCTGATTGCTTTTATATATGCCCCGGTGAAGGAGAGGAAACCGGCAATTGTGGTAACTGCTGTAAGGAGTATTGGTATTCCAATATGACGAACGGTTTTTTTAATATCTTTGATTTTAGTGCTCTCGCTATTGATATCTTCATAGTACCTTGAGAGGAAATGTATACCGTACGCTGTTCCTAGAGCTAAAAGTATTACAGGTATCACATTTGAAAGTATTGAGAGTGGTGTATTTGTATATCCCATGAGACCCATTGTCCAGATTGTAGATATAATAACAATCGATAATGGACATATCACTCCCCGTAATGTTTTGAAACTAAAATATAAAACCATAAGAATGACAGCGATAACAATCGGGATAAGGGTTTTTAAATCGTTACCGATGGCTCTGTTCAGTTCGACCATTTGAAGCGGAAAACCGCTATAGAAAACTTCATAGTCACCTCTTGAAGTTTCTGTTAAATCCTTTATATCTTCGGCCACTTCACTCTTATTGAAGCTTGGATTCAATCTGCAGATAATAAGTGTCGTAGTACCGTCCTCAGAGATGATCTTTCCCCTGTAGGTATCTTTTGAGAGGATATAATCTCTTAATAACTGAAGATCATCTTTGTTTTCAGGGATATTATTTTTATCTATTAGCTTTCCCACCTCAAGTCCAAAATCTGTACTCTTTATGTCAATAATATTTATGAGGCTGGTTATGCTCGAAACCCCTTCAATTTTGGAGTATTTTTCAGATAGTTCATTTAAAAAGGTAAGAGTTTGGTATGAAATTATGTTATCTGAACGTAAGGCAACCATAACCATATGGTTCCCACCGTATTCATCTCCGATTCTGTTGAAAAGTATCATGGCAGGATCATCTGGTTTTAAGTATGATGTAATATCACTGTTGATTTCTAACTTTGTCAGACCAAAACCGAAAAAGAATGTCAACAAAATTGTAGAAATAATAATTAATGTTCTCCATTTAATTATTTGCTCGGCAAACTTATTCATCAAAATTGTCCTTTTCGACCATTTTAGTTTTATATTCTAATTAATTCGAAAAAAAATTAGCAAAACAGGATCACATTTTTACTTTATCTCTATTCCCTTGAAGAATACGTCAATCAGCATGTCGAGCTGATCTTCAACCTCAGGGGGCCACTCTTTTGTGATGAGCAGATATTCAAATCCTTTAAATACAATAGTTATCATTTTTGCAGTGACATCGATATTTTCCATTTTAAATACACCCTTATCGATACCTTCCTGAAATATTCCTTTAATGGTTCCCAGTTCGAAGTCTGAGAAATCCCTCCTTACCTCCTCTGCAAATGAGTACATATCGAGGTAAGCATCCGTGAGGGTTGCGTAGTAATTTATTAGCTCCTTTAAGTACTTCATCCTTGCTTTTGCATAAACCCTGAACTTATCCTGAGGTGTATCAGCATTGCTTAGTGCCTCTTTAAGATAATTCTTAAAGGTTTGGGCCTCTTTTTTCACTACTTCGAGAAAGATATCTTCTTTGCTTTTAAAGTAGTGATAAAGTGTTGATTTACCTATCCTGATCTTTTGGGCAATCTCATCCATGGTTGATTTCTTCATGCCAAAACGTGAAAAAATTTTAGTTGCTATTTCAACAATCTTCTCTTTTTTTCTATTTCTCATTTGTAATATTCGACTATTTTAGTTTTTTGTTCTATATATTATAATATAATTTTATCCAGGAATCAATTTTTTTTTTAATTTAATGAAACTTTTAGATCTGGATTTAAATACCGATTTGATTTTAGTTTTATACATATTATATTGGATTACACTAAAACGGTATCAGGAGGCATTTTTGAAAAGGATTGTTGTTTCTGGTGAGAGATTTTTCATGAAATGGAATAATGTGAAATACTTTGAAAAAAGAGCAGGGGAGGCTGGTGCTGAAATTGTCCCTGTAAGGGATAAAAGTGAAGATGAGTTCAGAAGGGCAGTAAAAGATGCTTCTGCAATTATCGTAATTGACAGAATGATCAATGATAGCACCATTGCAATTCTTGAAAATTGTGAACTTATCCTTGCGTTATCTGTAGGATACGACTGTATTGATATAGATGCTGCAACAAAAAGGGGGATACCTGTCAGTAATGTACCTGCCTATTGTACAGATGACGTTGCTAACCATACGATGACGCTCCTCTTTGCTGTTTGCCGAAAGATAAAGCTTCTTGTTTCAGAAACAGGAAAGGCAAATTGGGATTATAATATAGCTAAACCGATCTACTCTTTCAGGGATAAAACGCTTGGTGTTATAGGACTTGGGAGAATAGGGCGGGCACTTGTCCCAAAAGCAAAGGGCTTTGGAATCAGGGTACAGGCCTATGATCCATATGTAGATGATGACATATTTCAGCTCCTGGATGTAAAAAGAAGGTACGAGCTCAATGATCTTTTAAGAGAATCTGACTATATAAGCATTCATGCCCCTCTTACCCCTGAAACCCATCATCTTATAGATAAAACGGCTTTTGAGTTAATGAAAAAAAGTGCTGTACTGATAAATACAGCCAGAGGCAGAATAGTAGATGAAAAGGCTCTTTACAATGCCCTTAAAAAGCATATAATAAGCGGAGCAGGTATTGATGTTTTGAGTAAGGAACCTCCTTTGAAGGATGATGGTCTTCTGAAACTTGATAATACAATTGTTACACCTCATATTGCCTGGTACTCAGAAGAGAGTATAGAAAGGGCCAAGGTACAGGGAATGGATGAGGTAGTAGCTGTTTTAGGTGGAAAACGCCCGAGATACATTGTTAATCCTGAAATATTTGGCTGTCTTAATAGACATTGACAATGACGATATTATAATAGTATAATTTTTTTATGGAAGATAAGCCTTTAACCATTGTTGAACACCTCAGTGAACTTCGCAGAAGGGTTATCTATATCCTGATAAGCGTAGCAATTACTTCTGCGATTGCGGGTTACTTTCGTGTAGAGATTAAAAGTTTTATCATGGCCGCTGGAAACATCGAGAGCCTTGTAACTATAAGCCCGACTGAGGCCTTTTTTGTAATTGTTAAGCTCTGTATCCTTGCCGGTGTTATGGGTGCTATGCCCTTCATCTTCTATCAGATATGGAAGTACGTCGGCGTTGCCCTTAAGAAGAATGAGAGAAAATATCTGATATTTTTTGGTCCTGTATCGTATATCCTCTTTCTATGTGGAGCCACTTTTGCATTCAGGGCAGTACTACCGCTGGCAATAAGATTCCTCCTCACATTTTCAAGTGCAGATATTCCACCAATGTGGACACTAAATGCCTATGTTTCCTTTCTTTCTAAGATGATTATAGCATTTGGATTGATGTTCGAACTGCCCCTCGTTATTCTTTTGCTTTCAAAACTTGGACTTGTTACCCCTCAATCACTGAAAAAAGGGTTAAAATATGCTATTGTTATTATCTTCATTGTTGCAGCTTTTCTTACACCTCCCGATGCTGTCAGCCAGATAATGCTTGCAGTTCCCATCCTTATCCTCTACCTGGTTGGTATATGGATCTGTCATGTTGTCACAAAGAAGAGGGAGAGGGAGATGGCAGTTGAGGAAGCTGTTGTAAATGAGGCATGAATAAAACTTTGTTTTTTAAAATTCAAGGAAATGCTATGCCAAAAAAGCAGAGAGTTTTTAATGTAGAGGTTTCTGATATTTATGAACCAGAGCAGGAAGATTTTGTTATTGAAAAAGTAAAAGGCTATATTCAAAAGGATTATGAAACCCTAAAAGAGTATTTCAAGTCTACTGATACCATTGAAGTGAAAAGGCTTTCTGAAGAGGATGCAAAAAGCCTCTCTTCTCAATTGAAAAGTATCGATGTTACGGTGAATATATATAATGTTCAGGAAAAGAAGGTGGAGGAGGAAAAACCTTTAGTAAAGTGCCCGAAATGCGGCTATAAACTTGAATACCCGGATTGGAGGTGCCCGGAATGCTACTATGAATTTCCTGACTATGATTTTCAAGGAGATGAGGAGGAGGAAGAAGATAAAACCCCAGACAACAATGAAAAACAGGAATCCTAAAAATTGTAACAATGAAGTAGATTCACGCTTTCGCGCGCAGAATAACAGTGGAGAATGGAAAAGGACTTTTCTTATCAAATAATTTGAAGAAAATCAAATAATATAATCGTAAATTAATCTAACTGCCTAAAAAGTAGATTCAGAATTCTTACCCAGTACTACTTTCCAGAATAGCTTTCCATATGAGTCCTCACACTCATATTGGATTTTTTGTGCATTGATTTTTACATATTGTGACAAAAATAGTACTCATTATTACATATTTTTAAATAATTGAGTAAAATGTAATAAAAATACTTTACATATTGTATTCTTCATAATACTTTAATTTAATTATTACCTTAATACTGATTTTTTTGCCATCATTTGGGCAAAAAAATCTTTATAATTATAAATGCGGCTTGTCCGCATTAGAGATATCATTTAAGGAGAGAGTAATGGATAGAAAGGAGATTTTAACGATATTGAAGGAAGAAAAGGTGAAATTTTTAAGACTCCAGTTTACAGATATTATGGGAGTAAATAAAAATGTGGAGGTTCCTGAATCCCAGTTTGAAAAGGCTGTGGATGGAAGGATACTATTTGACGGCTCTTCAATAGAGGGATTTGCTAGAATAGAGGAATCTGATATGCTCCTCGTGCCTGACCTTGACTCCTTTGTGATTTCTCAGTGGAATGAGAATTATGGAAAAATTGCAAGGCTTGTGTGTGATATTTACCATCCTGATAATACACCGTTTGATGGATGTCCGCGTTCTGTATTAAAGAGAGTGGTTAATGAAGCTAAAGAGATGGGTTTTATTATGAATGTGGGGCCTGAAGCAGAGTTCTTTTTATTTGAGAGAAGGACTGATGGAGAAGCTACGCCAGTGACCCACGATTCTGGCGGATATTTTGATCTTGCACCTATTGATAAAGGAGAAGAAGCGCGGAGAGTAATTGTTGATACACTAATAGATTTGGGGTTTGAAGTTGAAGCAGCCCATCATGAGGTAGCACCGGGGCAGCATGAAATAGATTTTAAATATGCAGATGCCCTTAAAACAGCGGATAATATCTCAACCTTCCGTTTTGTTGTAAAAAAGGTTGCTCACAGTTTTGGTTTACATGCTACATTCATGCCAAAGCCTATCTTTGGTATCAATGGGAGCGGGATGCATGTCCACCAGAGTTTATTCAGGGGTAAGGAGAACGCCTTTTATGATCCGAAAGGAAAGTATGAGCTCAGCAAGATCGCACTCAATTATATAGCAGGACTGTTGAAACATGTAAAGGCATTTACGGCAATAACAAATCCTCTCGTTAATTCATTTAAGAGGCTCGTGCCCGGTTATGAAGCTCCAACACATGTAGCATGGTCACAGAGGAATCGATCACCACTATGCAGGATACCAGAGGGCAGGGGAAAAAGCACAAGGGCAGAGCTCCGTTCCCCTGATCCATCGGCCAATCCATATCTTGCATTAGCGGTCATGCTTGCTGCTGGACTCGATGGGATAAAAAACGATCTTATCCCGGTCGAACCTGTGAATAAAAACCTCTATATGCTCTCTTTAAGGGAAAGGAGGAGGTTAAAAATCAGTGCTCTTCCCGGTAATTTAAACGAAGCACTTGATTACATGGAAAAAGATAAACTTGTTAGAGAGACCTTATGGGATCATATCTATTACCACTTTCTTAACGCAAAGAGGCAAGAATGGAAAGAGTACATTGCTCAGGTACATGACTGGGAGTTGAATCGTTATCTCTCAATCTATTAACACCGCTGTCTTTATTTACTTGTACAATGTGTATTAAAGAGGTATTTTTATATAACTTTCAAACTGCTATAAAATTGATGGATTTCAGTATCATGTATAATGGTTGTACCGATGGCTGATAATCTAAATATAAAAAAGAGGTATGAAGCTCTTTTCAAATACTCAAATGATATAGTGCTAATAATAAACCTCGACGGAAAGGTGCTCGTTGCTAATGAAAAGGCACTCAGTATCATGGGTTCTTCAATTGTAGGCAATAAAATAGATAGAATATTTGAAGGAATTGCCTCACACCTTGAATCCTCAAGGAATACTCAAATTGTTCAATCGGTTTATGCTCAGAATAAGGCAAAAGCAGTGAATAGGCATCACTTCAAGATCTCACTTATACCTGTTTTGGATAAAGATAAAGTCAGTGAGGTTGTACTCGTAGGCAAAGATTTAAAGGAGATTGAATCCTATCAGGGGGAAGTAGAGCGGTTGAAGGAGAAGATACATTTACTGGATGAAGAAAAGAGAATTAGGGATTCAGGCTTAAAAAAAGGTGATCGGAAAGTTTCTCTGGCTGTTGCAATGAAAAAACTGGAGGTAGCAAATCAGAAACTAAAAGATATGTTTAGAACTCTTAACAATGAGCTCGAACTCGCAGCAATTCTTCAGAAATCCCTTGTTCCTGATAACTTGATTGAGCATGAGCATATAAATTTTGCCTTTCACTATGAGCCTATGGGGCATGTGGGAGGGGATTATTATGATGTGATCGATATCGATAAGAATAAAAAAGGGGTGATCCTTGCTGATGTTTCAGGTCATGGAGTATCTTCTGCTTTTATAGCAGCAATGTTCAAGATATCATTTACGAATTATGCTCCGGAACATAGTTCACCTGCAGATGTATTGAAGAAACTTAACAGAGAGTACTGCAACATGATTCAAACTGGCGATTATGTAACTGCTTTCTACGCTATCTTTGATACAGTAAAGAAGAGAATAGAATATAGCGGGGCAGGGCATCCTAAACCACTGTTCTTACACAATGATAGTAATAAAGTGGAACTTCTTTCCTCTGAAGGTTTCTTTATAGGTATGTTTGAAGAGGCTGATTATAGCGATACAGTTTTAGATTTTTTTGAAGGGGATAGATTCCTTGCCTATACAGATGGAATAATAGAGGCCTATTCTGAAGAAAAAAATGAACAGTACGGCGAAAATAGGCTACTAAAGAGCTTTCAAAAGTATAAGAAAAGGCCTGTAGATCAAATGCTTCAATTAATCATTACTGATGTCGAAAGGTTTATGAATAAGAGTAAATTTTATGATGATCTTGCAATGGTAGCAGTAGAATACAAGAAACAAGGTGTAAAGAGATGAAGCTAAGCAAGATAAAAAAAACACTCGAAAAAGTAAGAGAGCTTCCAACATTACCTGTAATTGCAAATAAAGTGAATGAACTCCTTTACGATCCAAAATCAAGCGCTTCGGATTTATCAAAAATCATTGAAAACGATCAGAGTATAGTAACAAAGGTTCTTACACTGGTTAATTCAGCCTACTATGCTCTCCCCCAAAGGGTTTCCAATATTAAACAGGCAATTGCCCTGCTGGGTTATAAAAATATCTCCCACATTGTTATGACACTAGCTGTGTTTGATACTTTGAAAGATTCAAAGAGAGGCTCTTTTAATCGAGAGGAGTTTTGGCTTCACTCCATTGCTACTGGAATAATGAGTGTAAAGATTGCAGAGCTTTGTATGTATTCATCCCCTGAGGACACCTTTACCGGAGGCCTGTTACATGATTTAGGGAAGGTTTTCATGGACTGTTATTTACATGAAGAGTTTAATACTATTATCGAGACCGCTAACAAAAAAGATATATCATTTTTCGATACAGAACGTGAGTTATTCGATATTGATCATGCAATAATAGGGCATTGGATAGCACGGACATGGAAGCTTCCTCTGCATATTGTAGCTACAATTAGGCACCACCATCAGGAGGTAGAAGAGAGAAAGGGGCTTTCTGTATCTTCTGATTTATTTATAGATATAGTTCGTATTGCTGATGTTGGGGTGAGAATAAGGGGATACGGGAATAATGGTGACGGAACGAATTTTACACCGGTTTTAGATCAAGCTCTATTTAAAAGACTTCCTGTATTTGAAGATGATATCATGAAGCTCGTTGATAGTCTTGAAGAGGATATTAATAAATCGAAGACATTATTGACTTTTGCAGTCTAAGGGTGATTGAAATAATAGGTAATGTCAAATAAACTGAAATGCATATATCATATTGCAAATATTTTAACACTGTTTAGAGTAATTCTCGTTCCCTTCTTTATATATTCGATCTTTGGAAGGAACGTTATATCAGCTTTTATCGCTCTAATCCTCTTTTTACTAGCATCAATTAGTGACTATTTTGATGGATATTTTGCAAGAAAGTATAAGATCGAATCCAGGTTTGGTGAGTTTTTTGATCCTTTAGCCGATAAGATGCTGGTCGGCGGAGCTTTCATTTCATTTGCAATACTTCCAGATTTTAATATCCCATTCTGGCTTGTTTTTATTATTCTTGCACGTGAAATATTTGTTACTCTTTTAAGGGTAGTTGCTCTTAAGAAATCAAGACCGCTTAAAACTGAATATTCAGGTAAGATAAAAACTGCATTTCAGATGTGTACTATTATCATAATCCTCATATTACTCTTAATTAAAAAGTTACTCCTTTCAATAAGGCCAGATGTGGCCTATGAAAGTGGTAAAATTACCTGGATACGGCTTTTTGGACAGCAATCTGGAGTTATTATTTATTACCTGCCACTCATCCTCGTGATGGTTTCGGCATCTATTGCTCTTTTTTCCATGATTCAGTATATGATGAAGAATAGAGAAGTTCTTTTTTCTTTTAATAAATAATAGAGCGCATTTCGGGTTTTAGAAAAGTAGTAAATTAGTTCTTCTGAAAGAACTAATTTTTGAGTTGGTGATTCTATCACCAACGACTAAGAAAAGGTGATCATGCAGAAAAAATAATGGAGTGCTGACAACCTTTGGTTGTAGCGAAAATTCGTATTATAAGGCATTGAAAGTTCTATCATTTTAGAAGAAAATTGTAGTTAATTTTGTCAAATTTGAAAACTCGAAGTTCGCCTTAATACATACTCAAAAGAAAAGGGCAGGAATAAGCATCTTTTCCAGTGAAATATGATTCTACTTATTAAAATCATTTCAACAGGACTTTTTATAGGATATATCTCCTGGGCTGCAGGTACCTTCGGGTCACTTCTGGGGAGCGTTATATGGGTATTATTGTCAAGACATTTTGGCTACTATGTATTTACTGGCATTTTAGCTATTCTTGGCTTTTTTATATGTGATTATGCTGAAAGATATATCTATTTTGAAAAGGATACTTCTAAGATAATAGTTGATGAAATAGCAGGGATTATGGTTACATACCTGACATTCAGGTTCACATTTAACTTTACTGGTCTATTTTATTTGGTTGTAGGTTTTATATTATTCAGGTTTTTTGATATTGTAAAACCACCGCCAATTAGAAATCTTCAAAAGCTGAGGGGTGGTATGGGAATTATGCTCGATGATATAGCATCTGGCACTATTTCCAATGGAATTTTACAGGTGATTAGGTTTTTTATTGTAAATCTTTAAACATCGGAACTACCTTTCGTAATCCATTTATACGAAAATATAGAGAGCAAAACTTGATGATAGAGGTAAATTTTAATATCTTCAAAAAAATAGAATGAAATGGGCATTTCCATACCTTATAAACAAGATCTCAACCCTTCTCAGCTTGAGGCTGTGCTCTACAATGAATCACCGCTTTTAGTTTTAGCTGGGGCTGGAAGTGGGAAAACCAGGGTTATTACCTATAAAATAGCATATCTCATTAATGAATGCGGTTTTAATCCCAGGGATATCCTCGCTGTTACCTTTACCAATAAAGCAAGTAATGAAATGAAGGACAGGGTGAAAACTCTTTTAGGCACGGATGTTGATATATGGATAAAGACGTTTCACTCTACTTCAGCCAAAATTTTAAGAGTATTTGGAAATTATTTTGGAGTGCAGAAGAGCTTTTCAATTATCGATGAGCATGATCAGATTACAATGGTGAATAAGATAGTAAAGAACATGAAAATCGATCCTGATACCTACAAAGCAGATAAGTATGTATACCTGATTAACAGGGCAAAGGATAGTCTATTGAATGCAGATGATGCATTGAAAGAGGATTTCTCAACTGATTCCGTATTTTATGAGATATACCACACGTATGAAAATATCCTCAATAGGGATAATCTGTTTGATTTTGGTGATCTCTTATTTAAGCTTGTAAAGGGAATAGATCGAAACAGTAAAGCACTAAAGCTTTTAAAAGATAGGTTTCGATACATTCTTGTAGATGAGTTTCAGGATACCAATCATGCCCAGTATGTTCTTATAAAAAGACTTTCACTTCCAGAAGGTAAAATCTGCGTTGTTGGAGATGATGATCAGTCAATATATGGTTTTCGAGGGGCTAGGGTTGAAAATATCCTGAAATTTCAAGAAGGTTATAAAAATGCAAAGATCATTAAACTTGAAGAAAATTATCGATCTTTCCAGACTATCTTAACAGCATCATCCCATCTGATAGACAGAAACTCTGGCAGACTCGGTAAAACACTGTATACAAGAAAAGGTACCGGAGAGAAGCTTTTGTTTTATCATGCATCCACTGACTTTAACGAAGCTCTGTATATTGCTGAAGAGATACAGAACCTCATTTTTCATAAAGGGTATGTATATTCAGATATTGCTGTATTTTACAGAATGAATGCACAGTCCAGAGTCTTTGAATCTATTTTTTCTCAGTGTAGTATCCCTTATACCATAGTTGGAGGACTCAGATTTTATGAGAGGGAGGAGATTAAAGATATCCTCTCTTATATAAGACTTGCTATGAATCCGATGGACGAGATCTCTTTAAGAAGGGTAATAGCAAAACCGCCACGGGGAATGGGACAGAAGACTGTTGAGGGGCTTATTCAATCATCTATTGCACGAGGTTACCCCTTTTATCGAGCTCTTGAAGATCTCGATGTTCCATCATCACGCATTCGTATTGTAAATAAGTTTATAGATTTCATTCATGAACTCAGTGAAATGATAGATAATACATATCCCCCTGAATTACTGAGGAAACTCTACGATACATCTGGTTATATTGAATGGCTTAATAGGCGGGGAAGAGAAGAAAAGATAAGAAACCTCGATGAACTATACAACGCTGTTGAAGAGTTTTCCAAAAGAAATCCTTCTGCACCAATTTCGGAGTTTATAGAGGAGGTAAGTCTTAATCAAGGGGCTCCAGAAGAGGATTTTCAAAGTGATAGGGTTTCTCTCATTACTCTCCATAATGCAAAGGGGCTTGAGTTTCCTGTTGTCTTTATAGCAGGTATGGAGGATGGGACATTCCCTCATTTTCTCTCAGGCCAGAGGTCATCTGACATAGAGGAAGAGAGAAGACTGTGCTATGTTGGTATGACAAGGGCAATGGAAAAGTTATACTTGACTGCTGCTAAAGCAAGAAAACTTTATGGAAGGAGTATACAGAGGGGTGTTTCGACCTTCGTTCATGAGATACCTGCTGAGCTTTTAATTTACAATGAAGAAAACGGCCTTGAGAATGGTAGCATCTCATATTATGATATTGTTAACAGAAAGGCGAGTACTTATTTTCGAAGGGAGAGAAAAGAAGCTGTACCGTTTAAAAATCGAAATGCAGAAAGATGTAACGGCAACATCAAGGCAAAGAGCAGAATTATTCATAGAGATTATGGAAGGGGAAAGGTTTTAGAAGTAGATGGGGGGGTAGCTGTAATTAAGTTTGATGATGGGAAAGTGATGAAGTTTATGCTAAATTACACACCAATTATGAAGGATAAAGATAATGGAGATTGATCAAGAGACTATTGAGGGTGTGGCAAATCTTGCCAACCTCTCTTTAAGTAAAGAGGAAAAAAGAGAGATGGAAAGCCAGCTAAAGGATATTCTGGATTATATGGATCTTCTTAATGAGCTTGATCTGGAGGGTATAGAGCCAACAGCCCATACACTCGGCTATACCAATGTTTCAAGAGAAGATACAGTAAAAGAAAGTTTCAAGGTTGATGTGGTTCAGGGAATCGCCCCTGAATGGGAAGATGGTCATATTGTTGTACCCAGAGTAGTATAGGAGGAGGGATGGGTTTAAACGAATTAACGATCGAGCAATCTAAAGAGATGCTTAATAAAAAAGAGATTTCTACTATGGATATCGTTAATGATATAAAGAACGCTATTGATCAGGAAGAGAAGCATGTATTCCCCCTTAATGCATACATAAGCTTTGATATAGATCAGATTAAGAGGGAAGTTGACAATTTTAAAGTGGGCGAAGAATCCCTCCTTTCAGGAGTCCCCATTGCAATTAAGGATATTATAAACGTTGTGGATACCCACACAACATGTGGATCGAAGATTTTAAAGGATTATAAATCTCCCTATGATGCTACAGCTATTACCTACATGAGAAGAAACGGAGGAATTCCCGCAGGAAAGCTGAATATGGATGAATTTGCAATGGGGTCTTCCAATGAAACCTCCTATTTTGGTGTAGTGAGAAACCCTCATGACAGGGGAAAGGTGCCTGGCGGTTCAAGCGGAGGGGCGGCAAGTGCTGTTGCTGCGGACCTTGCTATTGCAGCTCTTTGTTCGGATACTGGTGGATCTATAAGACAACCTGCTTCTATGTGCGGTATATTTGGAATCAAGCCAACCTATGGAAGGGTTTCCCGTTATGGGCTTGTTGCCTATGCTTCATCCTTTGACCAGATCGGTCCGATAACAAAAACTGTTATGGATGGTGCAATCCTCCTTGATGCTGTCTCGGGATACGATTCAAGAGATTCAACATCGGCAAGAGAGAGGCCCGTAAAATTTATGGATTATGTTGGAAAAGGGGTAAGTGATTTGAAAATCGGAGTACCGGATGAATACTTTGGAGAAGGTTTACATGATGAAATAAGGTATAATGTTGAAAGAGGGATAACAATTTTAAAAGAAGCCGGAGCTCTTATAAAGAATATCAACCTGAAGTATACACGGTATGCAATAGCTAGCTACTACATTATTGCAACAGCAGAAGCGTCATCAAACCTGGCCCGCTTTGATGGAATTAGGTATGGAGGCAGGTTCGTTGAAACCAACGATCTTGAAACTCTGTATAAAAAAGATAGAAGTATAGGATTTGGGAGAGAGGTAAAAAGAAGAATTCTTCTGGGAACCTTTGCTCTTTCGTCAGGGTACTATGATGCATACTATCTAAAAGCGCAGAAGGCTCGAACGTTAATCTGTGAAGACTTTAGGGAGGCTTTTAAAGATGTAAATATCATTGTAACCCCGGTTTCGCCAATACCAGCCTGGGAGATTGGAAAATTAATAGACAACCCACTTGAAATGTACCTTTCAGATATCTATACAGTTCCGGTCAATCTTGCCGGTCTGCCCTCAGCTTCTGTTCCGTGCGGCAAGACGGCTCAAGGACTTCCTGTAGGACTTCAGTTGATAGCCAGCCATTTTAATGAGGCAGATATATTTAGAGCAGCACGAGTTGTTGAGGAGGAAGCATAATGAACTACGAGGCAGTTATTGGGCTTGAGATACACATACAGCTTAATACACAAACGAAGACCTTCTGTAGCTGCAGTACAGAATATGGAGATGCTTCCAATTCTCATACCTGCCCGGTATGTCTGGGTCTGCCTGGTGCACTCCCAGTTTTAAATGAAGAGGCACTTCACAAAGGGATAATGGCAGGGCTAGCGCTTAACTGTGAGGTTGCTGATCGCTCTGTTTTTGCACGTAAAAACTATTTTTATCCCGATCTGCCCAAGTCTTACCAGATTTCTCAGTATGAATCTCCTTTAAGTAAGAAGGGGTTTGTTATTGTAAAGGATGATAATGGGCGAGAAAAAAAGATCGGCATAACAAGGGCTCACCTTGAGGAGGATGCGGGAAAGCTTGTTCATGATGAAGATCCGAAAGGCCCTAGCTTTGTTGATTTTAATCGTTGTGGTGTACCTCTACTTGAAATTGTAACCGAGCCTGATATAAGAACAGCTGATGAGGCATACAGGTTTCTTCAGGCCATAAAGGAGATCATGCAGTATACACAGGTCTCTGAGTGTAATATGGAAAAAGGAGAGCTCAGGGTTGATGTGAATATATCTCTGCGGAAGGAAGGACAGGAAGGGTTTGGAGTTAAGCAGGAAATAAAGAATATGAACTCCTTTGCAAATGTAAAACGGGCACTTGAATATGAAATAAAAAGGCAAACTAAGATCCTCAGAAGTGGAGGGACATTGACTCAGGAGACAAGACTTTTTGATCAGAGGAAAAACGCAACCCTGCCCATGCGAACAAAAGAAGAAGCTCATGACTATAGGTATTTTCCCGATCCGGATCTTGTTCCTGTTGTTATCAACAGTGGCCTTATTGAAAAAACTGAGAAATCACTTCCAGAACTTCCAGAAGCTAAGAGAAAGAGATTTACTGTGCAGTATGGTCTAACAGATTATGATGCCGGGATTCTCTGTTCCTCTTTCAGGTTAGCAAACTACTTTGAAGAGGCATCAACAGACTACAATAAACCGAAAAAGATTGCTAACTGGATCATAAGTGAGCTTATGAGGGTATTGAATGAAAAGAAGATTGAGGTTGATCAGTGTATTGTAACCCCACCTATGCTGCGGGAACTCTTTGATCTAATGGATAGTGGTGCGATATCAGGTAAAATTGCAAAGGATGTATTTGATGAAATGGTCTCCTCTGGTGAATGGGCAAGACATATTGTTGAAAAAAAAGGGTTAAAACAGGTTACAGATAAAGATGAAATTGTCTCAATTGTTAATGAGGTTCTGCAGGAAAATGAAAAAGTTGTAACAGATTATAAAGGGGGAAAGAATAAAGCTTTTGGTTTTTTAGTGGGACAGGTTATGAAGAAGACGAAGGGAAAGGCCAGCCCTCAAGTGGTGAATGAAATGTTGAAGGAAAGGATTGGAAAATAGGTTTAACTTCTATAATTTTAGAAGTAGAAAATAGTGTGTAAATACCTATAAGAAATAAGGTAATGCTTGACAACCTTCGGTTGTAGCGAACTTTTTATACAAAAGTATCGAAAAGAGTATAATTTTTATAGAATACAATGTTTTTTTAATTAAAGTATGCCTTAGGACTTGCAATAAAAAGCTAATAGGAGAATACGGTTGATTAAAAGATGGATAGAATATTAGGATCTTCTGTATATCATTGCCAGCTGGACATACAGGATTCGAAGAGATTATGGCAATCATTTCGAATTTTAGAAAAATAGAAAATAATATGTGAACGCATAAGAAAAAATATTGCAGTGCTGACAACCTTTGGTTGTACAATCAAAGGTTGTAGGGAACTTCGTTTCTATTATCATTGGGGAAAATAACATTTATAGAAAATATGGGGATTAAGTTTGTTAAATTTGAAAACTTGAAGTTCACCTTAGAAGTATAATTTCATAATTCTCTTACTGCTGCAAAGCAGCAGTCAGTGCTGCAAAGCAGCAGGCACAGCTTGTATAGCACATTAAAGAGATAAATTGATTTAACTGGAGAACCAGATGATCTGGAATATGGAAAGAGAAACTCTATCCGATGGAAAAAAGAAGGCCCTTCAAAGTGAGCTTTTAAAAGATCTTGTAAAGCGTTCCTATGCCTCCATCCCCTTCTACAGAGAAAAAATAGATGCTATCGGGTTAAAGCCAGATGAGATCTCGACAATATCGGATATAGAGAGGCTTCCGTTTACAACCAAGAACGATCTGAGGGACAATTATCCATTTGGAATGTTTGCAATTCCAATGAGACGGGTAGTGGAAACCCACACCTCTTCAGGAACAACTGGAAAGCCTGTTATTGGTGGATATACGAAAGGGGATATCGATATATGGAGTGAGGTAATGGCTCGCTGCCTGCAGGCAAGCGGTACTACAGAGGGTGATATCATCCAGAATGCTTACGGATATGGCCTGTTTACAGGTGGACTGGGAATACATTATGGGGCAAGACGAATAGGGGCAACGGTTATCCCAATTTCAGGCGGAAATACAAAACGGCAGGTTATGATTCTGCAGGATTTTGAAAGCACAATACTCACATGTACACCAAGTTATTCACTCTACCTCGCTGAGGTTGGGGAACAGATGGGAGTTGATTTTTCAAAGCTGCCTTTAAGAGCGGGTAACTTTGGTGCAGAGCCCTGGTCCAACAATATGAGAAAAGAGATCGAGCGGAGGCTCTCGCTCTTGGCTCTGGATATTTATGGTCTAACTGAGATTATAGGGCCTGGTGTAGGGAATGAATGTGAATATAAGAATGGAATACATATATGCGATGACCATTTCTACCCGGAAGTTATTAATCCCGAAACCGGTGAGGTTATTCCGCCTGGAGAGGTAGGGGAACTTGTCATTACAACTCTTACAAGAGAGGCAACCCCTCTCATTCGCTATAGAACGAGAGATATTACGAAATTAATCCCTGGAAAGTGTGCATGTGGAAGAACATCAATTAGAATGGAAAGAATAATGGGTCGAACAGATGATATGTTGATTATCAGGGGGGTGAATGTATTTCCATCGCAGATAGAGGAGGTTCTTGTTAATATCGAGGGTATAGAGCCTCACTATCAAATTATTATTGATAGGATAGGTGCTTTGGATGAATTGGAAGTACATGTAGAGATGAATGAAAAACTTATATCTGATGAGATTAAAGGCCTGGAGAGAATAGAGGTGGATATCAAAAACGAGATTGAAAGTATACTTGGGATTAAAGTTGGCGTAAAACTTGTTGAGCCAAAAACGATTGCTCGATCAGAGGGTAAGGCGAATAGGGTTATTGATAAGAGACAGATCTAATTAGTATTAGTTAAACAATTTCTAGATGAACCTAAAAAAAAGAATAAAGGAAATAAAAAATGAAGATCAAACAAATTTCCATTTTTCTGGAGAACCGGGTCGGGAGGATTATGGAGATAACAGAGATCCTCGGTCAAAATAACATCAACATAAGGGCACTCTCTCTTGCTGATACCTCGGACTTTGGTATTCTAAGAATGATAGTAGATGATACAGAAAAGGCTGTGACTGTATTGAAAGGAAAAGGTTTTATTGTAAAGGAGTCTTATGTAGTTGTAGTTGAGGTTCCAGACAAACCTGGCGGATTAGCTTCTGTACTGAAGGTATTCAGTAGAAAGGGAATAAACGTAGAATATATGTATGCATTTTTTGAAAAACCTCAGGATAGGGCTCTGCTCATCTTCAGGTTTGAGGATCCTGACGAAGTAATTTCAATTTTAAGGGAGAAAGGGATACAGGTCTCTGGGAAGGAGAAACTTGGAGTACAATAAGAAAGAGTTTGGGTGGTTGTTTACTAATGATCCAATTTTTTTGTTAGTATTACAATATTACCGGGGTCTCTATACTCAATTTTATCAAAATAGAGAGAGACGAGGAAAATGCCCCGGCCATGAGCCTTGAGAATATTATCTTGATCCTGTATATTAGCGAGTCCTCTAAAGTTGAATCCAATACCTTGGTCCCTTACCTCAATTGACAGTTCTTTACAATTATAGATACAATTTATAAAAACTTTTTTACCCTTTCTATCTGCCTCATTAGAAAGCTTAGTAATTAAATCTGAATAGGTTCCTTTATGAAGTGCCTCTGACTTATCCTCATATGATAATCCAAGATTACCGTGCTCAATAGCATTTAGGATTATTTCATAGAGACCCACTCGGATTCCCTCAATAGAATTTTCATCAAAGCTACTTGGTATATTGAATAATATCTGATTAATAATACCCCAGATCTTGGATATATCGTTGTTCATAATAAGGTTTTTCTGTTCAAAAACAACTACATCCTTGACAACTTCACTTTTTCTCCTCCTCTCTCTTTTCAGGATCAAGTTATCGAGGATATGAAAAAGTTCATTCAGGTAGATGGGCTTTTTTAAATAGTTGGAAGCACCGGACCTCAATGCTTCAATTACCAGGTCCTCTGAGCCATAGCCTGTCATGACTATGACATCGGTATCATGTTCGATCTCCTTGAGGTGTCTTGTTACCTCAATGCCTGACATTTCAGGCATTTTTACATCAGTGAGCACTACATCGGGATTTACTTTTTTAAACATTTCGATCCCTTCAGCACCGTTGTCTGCTTCATGATATGCATAACCATACTGTGTTAATCCATCTCTCAGCATATCCCTTATGGATTTTTCATCATCGATAACAAGAATCGATTTCATTTACTCTTCCTTACTTGAAAAAGTTTTTACTAGTTTTCTTAAAATGAAAATGTGTTTGTATTTAAAAAATAATCAATATAGTCAGTTGTAGCAAATGATAAATTTATTTTACAATAACGATATCTTATGAAAATCGATAAATAGGCATTCAGGAATTGTTGTACCCGAGAACTCGAGGTTTTAGGGTGTCTGATTTACTATTTTGATTCTCATCATCTTACTGATACCTTTTATGAAAACCGAGAACCTTATTTCCTGCGAAAAGTAAAATCATCTGCTCGGGAGAGAATATGATTCATCCGTGATTGTAATTCTCTTATCTCATCGAGCTTTTTTCTCTTCTGACATCCAGATATATATATAGTACACTTCTTTTTATACACATCAACCGCTTTCTTCAAGAAGTCCTCTTTTAGATTCCCTGTGGTAATAATTTTCTCAAGTGCATGGATTCTATGCCTTTCAATTCCATCTATTCTCTTTGAGAGCTGATCTTTATGTCCTCCAACCTTTACAACCAATTTTTCATCTATATAACCAATAGGATACCTAGAGGTAATCCTTAGCCATAGCTCATAATCTTCAACATATTCAAAATTCTCATCAAATTTTCCAGCATTATCGAATACACTTTTATGAATAACAACAGAGGAAGGGCTAATAAGACAGAGGTTAAGAGATGGGGAAAAAAACCACCCTTCATGTTTTTTATGTTTTTTCCCTTGATTGATACGCACCCCATTCTTGATCCAAATTTCATCTGTATGACAGACCTTATACTCAGTATGCTTGTTTAAATATAGCATCTGCTTTTCCAGTTTTTGGGGAAGCCAGTAGTCATCAGAGTCGAGAAACGAGATCCATTTTCCCTTGGCAAAATCAATTCCAGTATTTCTTGCTCTGCTGACACCTGAATGGGGAATAGAAATATAGCGTACCTCTTTATTCAAGGATCGAATAAAGGTTGACGTATCATCAGTTGAACCGTCATCAACAATAATTACTTCGTAATTGGTAAAGGTTTGTGAAAATACAGATTCCAATGCCCTCCTGATAACCGAAGCCCTGTTGTATGTGGGAATTATTATAGTAACCATTTGTACCCAAATTATTGAAGTATGTTAAAATCTAATTAGCTGTGCCTGCTTCTTTGCAAGACTGATTGCTTCTTTGCAACACTGACTGCTGCTTTGCAGCAGTAGGAGGATTTTGAAAATAAGCCTACATTCAAATCCTATCCTGTATATCCAGCTGGCAATGCCATGATTATTAATTACAGAATATCCTAATGTTCTATCTGTCTTCTATTTACCTGCATTTTCATATTAATCTTTTGTTCTGTAGTATATATTTTTCTCATTATAGGAAGGAACAACTAAACCGCGCTTCGTCAACGCTATTAGAATTCTTCTATTTTTCCTTTCTGAATAGTTCAGCATCTCCCTTATTTCAGTTATATGTAACCGCTTATTCCGCTCAAAGAGATCAAAGACAATCTTTTCATCCTTTTTGAGAGCTCTTTTATGTCTGCGAGAAAGGGTATGGCTATCTATGAAAGTTTTCAGTATCTTTTTTGTTGCTGGAAGGTTTATATCTGCTGCCCTTATATATGCATGAGTGCCATGATCGTCCCTTACGTAGTAGGGTTTATTGTCTCCCTCCTTTACCTCGATAAAGATAATTTCCTTTCTCTTAAAAGAGAAATTTTGGACTATTATTTCAGGTTCTGGTATCAAAAGAGGCAAAGCTTCTTCGAGTTTTGAGAGCTCAGAGTTAATATCAAGAACTCCTGTAGGCTTACCGGAATCGTTTATGCCCACAAAGAGACTTCCACCTTTTGTATTTGTAAAGGCACAGAGCGATTTTGCAACTGCCTTAGGAGATGGCAATGTCTCTTTAAACTCTGTCTTGTAACCTTCACCAAGTGCAATGATCTCTTCCAGTATATCGATAGGAATACTACCTTTCTGAGGTTGTATCATATTTTCAATGATATGGTACGACACTGTTACAGTCAAATATAAAATTATTAATAAGAGCTTTGTCTATTAAATTATTGTTTATATCTTTAAAAAGATGATAAAGTTTATCTGTAAATTGATTAGTTTTTTTGTATTGGCAATTACCTGTGGTTAAGAAAGGACAGACAAATATGAAAAACCAGCGTTTTCCATTGAGGATTGTAGTGAACACGCTTTTTTTTATATTTGGTTTTACACTAATATTTGTATTGCTCGGTTCTGGTGCAGGAGCTATATCAGGGTTTATGAATAGATATAAGGGATTAATTTCTATAGTTGGGGGTTCAATAATTATTATATTTTCCATCCAGATTATGGGGATACTCAATATACCATTCCTTAGCTATGAAAGAAGAACCTCATTAAGAAATAGGCCAAATGGGATTTTTGGAGCATTTATTATTGGTATTACATTTGCTGCTGCGTGGACACCATGTATCGGACCAATTCTTGCGAGTATTCTTATTTTAGCGGCTACAGAAGATACTGCATTTAGGGGAGCTGCTCTTCTCATTTTTTATTCTTTAGGATTGGGGATCCCCTTTCTATTTTCAGCATTTGCATTTGGATATTTTATTTCCTTTTCTAATTTTATAAAAAGGCACTTTAAGGCTATCAAGTTTTTGAGTGGTTTTCTGCTACTGGCTTTGGGATTAGTGCTCGTTTTGGGGCAGTTTCACAGGTTTACAGCGGGATTTAGCTTCATTCCTGATATTTCAACCATTCAATCAGATAATATTTCAATTCTTATAGCACTTGTCGCAGGATTTGTATCCTTTGTATCCCCCTGTGTTTTACCTATGATACCTTCCTACTTAACATTCATAACTGGCGTTTCTGTTTTAGAGCATAGGTAATAACGAATTACCTTCCGCAGCAATACTTGTACTTTTTGCCGCTTCCACAGGGACATGGTTCATTTCTCCCTACCTTTTTCCCAACAATAACCTGACTACGTACAGCCACTCCTTGTGGAGCTTTTCCCTCTTGATACCCACTTTCTCTGTATCGCTTTCCTGCTTGGAACTGACCATATTCTTCATGATCTATTTTATTTATCTGCCATATTTTATCCCTCTTTACAGCAGGAGCAATATGTACTCTGAATATCTTTTTTATTATGTCAGTATTTATATTTTTAATGAGTTCTTGAAATTGACTGAAAGCTTGAAACTTGTACTCTATCAGAGGGTCTTTATGGGCATAAGCCTGGTAACCAATACCTTCTCTCAGTCCATCCATTTCATAGAGGTGTTCTTTCCACCTTGAATCTAGCGACTGCAGAGCAATAAATCTCTCTATGTGAGGTGTTACCTCCTCTCCAAGTTCAAGCCGTTTTTCTTCAAGTGCTTCTCCTGTAAAATCTAAAACCTTATCTTTTAATGATTTTAAAGTTAACTCTTCTTCTCCTCCAAAATCTATTTCTACGCTTCTGTTGAATATTTCGGAAAGCCAGTCTTCAACATACTGCACTAGCTCTTTCGATATTCCTGACCGCGGTAAATCAAGTTCTTCAAACTTGAACTCTATGAGCTCTTCTACCATATCTTTTATCTTTTCTTGTATATTTTCATTATCTAGAAATTCATTCCGTCTGCTATAGATATAGTTTCTCTGGTCATTCATTACATTATCATATTCAAGGAGATGCTTTCTTATTTCAAAGTTTCTGTTCTCAACCTTTTTCTGAGCACTTCCTATTGCCTTACTAACAAGGGGAGAGTCGATATTCTGATTCTCTTCCATGCCCATTTTGAGCATAACATTCGATATTTTATCAGAACCAAACAATCTCATGAGGTCATCTTCGAGGGAGAGGTAAAAGCGAGATGTTCCCGGGTCTCCCTGCCTTCCACTCCTTCCTCGTAGCTGATTGTCTATTCTACGTGCTTCGTGCCTTTCTGTTCCCAGTACATGAAGACCGCCTAGTTCCAGAACCCCATCGCCGAGCTTTATATCAGTGCCCCTTCCAGCCATATTGGTGGCTATAGTTACTGAACCCTTCTGTCCAGCCTTTGCTATAATTTGAGCCTCCTTCTCATGATACCTGGCATTAAGTACCTCGTGCCTGATTTTCCTCTTTTTCAGGATCTTTGAAAGAAGTTCAGACGCTTCCACTGAGACTGTCCCAACGAGTATGGGCTGTCCCTTTGTATGTAGTTCTTCAATCTCATCAGCAATCGCTTTCCACTTCTCTTTACCTGTTCTGTAGATCCTGTCAGGGGAATCATCTCGAATAACTGGTTCATTTGTTGGAACTACAATAACTTCAAGCTTATATATATTAGAAAACTCCTCAGCCTCAGTATCTGCAGTACCTGTCATTCCAGCAAGCTTCTTATAGAGACGAAAGTAGTTCTGTATGGTAATTGTTGCCAGTGTCTGTGTATCCCTCTCAATAGAAACTTCCTCCTTTGCTTCAATTGCCTGATGCAGTCCCTCGCCGTATCTTCTTCCAGGCATGAGCCTTCCTGTAAACTCATCGACAATAATAACCTTTCCATCCTGAATCACATACTCAACATCCCTCTCATAGAGGGAATAAGCCCTCAGGAGCTGGTTAATGATGTGAAGCTTCTCACTAGCCTTTAGGTATTCCTCTTCGATTTCAGCCTTCTTTCTGTATCTCTCATCCCGTGGAATATCTAGTTTATCGATCTCTGAAAGCTTGTCTGTATAATCCTGGAGTATTAGTTTTTCTGGGTTTGTTGGCGCCAGAGCTTCGCGGCCCCTTTCAGTAAGTGTTACTGAATGTCCTTTTTCTTCTATAACAAAGTATAAATCTTCCTCAACCTGTGAGATGCTTTTCGATTGGTTATAGAGAAACTCAGTTTTCTGGATAAGTTTTATATTTTCTGGGTTCTCTTTCAGCTTTAAAAGCCTCTTGTTCTTAGGATCTCCTTTTTCTGCCTGCAGGAGCCTTTTACCTGCTTCTTCTATATTTTCTACCCGGAGGTAATCCTCCCCTTCCTTTAAATAGCGGTTTACGATAGATTTTTGTCTACTTACGAGGTTGGCAATCTTTGGGTTCAGTTCGTAATACTGATTCGATGCAGATCCAGCTGGACCTGATATAATAAGTGGTGTTCTTGCTTCATCGATAAGGACACTATCAACCTCATCTACAATTGCATAGTAGTGTCCCCTCTGTACCATAAAATCAGTATCCTCAGACATATTGTCTCTGAGGTAATCAAATCCAAACTCATTATTGGTTCCATAGGTAATATCAGATTGATATGCCTTTTTCCTCTCTTCAAAGGGCATATCATGGTAAAGATAACTGACTGTCAATCCTAAAAACTCATATATAGGTCCCATCCAGTTTGCATCTCTTTTTGCAAGATAATCATTTACTGTTACAAGATGGGTACCTTTTCCTTCGAGTGCAATTAAGTACAGGGGAAGGGTGGCGACTAGGGTTTTTCCCTCTCCGGTTTTCATTTCCGCAATCTTGCCCTGATATAGAACAACGGCTCCCATAAGCTGAACATCAAAAGGCCTCATATTAATAGTTCTATGCGCCACTTCCCGGACAACTGCAAAGGCTTCACATAGGATGTCATCAAGGGTTTCGCCCTGCCCAAGTCTTTCTTTAAACTCTTTTGTCTTATTTTTTAGATTTTCATCTGATAAAGATTTGATTTCCCGCTCAAAACTATTAATTTTTTCTACATATGGACGGTATGTCTTGATATCCCTTTCATATTTACTACCAAATATCTTTGCAAGCGGGTTAGGCATGTAAACAATTTAATATTTGATAATTAAAAAAGCAAAGCAATTTACAAGGCTTAAATAAATTGATTAGAGTGTGATTTCAGGACAAGGAAATTGTAATAAACCTTTAAATTTGATATATTATATATGAGTATCACGGTAATATAGTTATATTCCTGTCGACTAATAGGGTGTACAGTGCAATTTTATCATATTGTATTTAAATTATTCTTGAGGTTAGAGTCTTGAAAATTACAGCTAAGGTTTCGTTTATCTTTTTGGTATTTATCATTTTCTCCCTTTTTTACGGATGTTCTAAAGATAGGGTAGTAGAACTAAAGAAAGAACGATTATTTTCCATCCAAATTGGAAGAGGAGAGGAAGAGATTGGAGTCCGCAGGGAGGAGAATGGTCAGTTTCTTGGTCCTGAATCCATTCTTTTTAAAAATGGATTCTTTTATGTTGTAGATTCTGTAAATCAAAAAATATTAAAAATTACAACTCCCGGAGATATTATTCTGACTCTATCAAAAGGATTAATGGAAAAAGAGCAAGAAGAGAATGTATTAAGAACAAAACAGAGGAACTATTTTGGATTCAATCAGTTAGGTATGATCGCAGTAGATAATGAGAACTGTATCTACATAGAGGATAAGTTTCTTCAAAAGAAACCTGAAGAAACTGAAATTGATCTATTTGGTACTGAGATTGCCTTAAAAGATGAAGATGGCGATGTTTATATGTCAAATATTATGAAGTTCGATAGGTTGGGTAAATTTATCTATAAACTCGGGAAAGGTGGAATAAATTCTGAGCCTTTCTATAATATCTATAGAATAGATGTGGATGAAGACGGGAAGCTCATTGTGCTGACAACAGATGATGATTGGAAATCTTGGATCTTCTACAAGTTTGACCAGGAAGGGAATCTTATATTTAAGCGTGAATTAATAAGCGATGATATTGTTGCCTCAAAAGAGACGGATGATACTTCACTGTTTGTTATGGATCTGGTTCCAGTATATAGTGGAAATTATCTTATCTTCTGGATTTCACTCTATGAAACTACATATGATACAAAAGAGTCTAGAGAGCAAGAGGACTTGTGGGGAGAAGAGATTGAAATTGAGAATATTGAAAAACAGAATAAGGAGAAGAAATTACTAGAAAAGGAGTATATAAGAGATCTAGTATATTATAAGCTTCTCTACTATGATCTGGAATCCATGGAAATTGATAGATCTTACACGTGGGAAAACAGAATAGGGAATCAAATTGAATCTACTGAAGAATTTTTGGGTATTGACAGGGAAATGCACGGTTTTCTATGGAAATTCGTAAATAGTACTAAGTCTATTATTACAATCTTTCAATCTAATGGTACCCTTCTTGCAAAAAGAAGCTTTATATTTGAAGACAACGGAATTTGGACAAATGTTCATGTTGATGTAGATGGTTCGGTATCAGCACTCAAGATTGATGACAGGTTTATCCATTTTTACAGATGGAGAAGTGATAAATTGATTACTGGTGAACGTGAAAAAGCGACAGTAAAGGAGTTTTTTAAGGAAAAAATTGAGGAGTTTAAGAATGCAAATCGTTGATGTCAAGGGATTTATCATTTAAGCCCCTGATGTTTAATTGGCTATATTGCAACAGCAGTTAACTGGGAATTAGTATATGGATAGTGAAAAGACCGAAGATAGGAGTGTGAGTAAGGATTTAAATGAATCTGGAGAGAAGCCCGTAAAATTTTATTATAACAGGGAAGAAAGATTAAAGAAAATTAAAAGAGATTACAGTACAAAAAGATCGCGTTTTCTTTTTCTTTCCAAAAGGAGAACCAGAAGCCTTCTCATCATATTCGTTGACCTAATCCTTATATCTATTGTTATTTATTTAATGAATAGACCGATAAATGTTTTTATGCAAAAAGATGGAGATGGAGTTTTATATGAACTCAACGTTACAGGAATCAGAGGTAAGAAGGTTTTGATAGGGTTTACCATAAAAAGTCAAAAAGATGAAAAGATCGTCTTCTCCGAACCTGTTCCTGTTTCAATTAAGATAATAAGTAAAAGCAATGATGTTTTAATGTTTAATAAAGCTATTAAAGAGAATACGATTCTAAACTCTGGCGAAAGCAGTTCAGTTATTTTCCTTTTGAATGAAGATGATCTTCCAAGAACAGCACATCTTGAGTTCTATTACAATTCAGTTTCTTTTCCTCTCTTTTCGCGGAATGTCAGGTTTTAATTTATTGAAATTAATATTTCTTGTTCAGTTAGTTTTTTATATATTTATAAAGAAATGCAGTAGAGGGGAGTAAACTATGCCTGGAATAAAAGGCAATGCTGTAATAGGACAATCAGGGGGACCAACAGCTGTTATAAACAGGAGTTTTATTGGTGCCATTGTTGAAGCGAGAAAGCATGAAGAGATTCTTGAACTATACGGTGCGAGACATGGTATTCAGGGAATGCTGAATAACGAATATGTTCCTCTTTTCGAACAGCCAAACTTTGTTCTTCAGCAAATATCAAAGACACCTGCTGCAGCACTGGGTTCAATAAGACATAAACCGACTGATGAAGAGAGTAAAAAAATTTTTGACAATTTTAAGAAGATGAATGTACGATATTTCTTCTACATCGGTGGAAATGACTCAGCTGAAACAGCGTATATTATAAATGGCTTTGCTGCAGATGAGAACTACGATTTACGAGTTGTTCATATTCCAAAGACGATCGATAATGATCTTCTTGTCACTGACCACTGTCCAGGATATGGATCTGCTGCTAAATACGTTGCCTGTGCATTTATCGGTGATAATGAAGACAACCGTGCTCTTAAAGGGGTTAAGATAAACGTTGTTATGGGACGAAATGCAGGATTTTTAACTGCAGCAAGTCTTCTGTCCAGGCAGTATCCAAAGGATGGCCCCCATCTGGTATATATCCCAGAACTTCCATTTGATATTGATGCTTTTTTAAGTGATATTGAAGAAACCTTCCGTGAGCATGACCGAGCCCTTGTTGCTATATCCGAAGGGATCAATAAACAGGGTATATTCAATCTGGAGAGTGGAGAAAAGCCAGAGTATATATCAACATGGTTAAACTCTATGATGAGCTTAAATCTTCCTGAAAAATATATGCCAAATGGAAAACGCAAAACTGTAGAAGTTGATTCTCATGGAAATGTAAGTTTAAGCGGTACTGGAATGATGGGAGACATTCTGTCTATTATTGTTAAATCTAAGCTAAATATTAAGAGGGTTCGGTCTGATACACTTGGATATCCTCAGCGTTCTTTTCCATTGGCAGTATCTGAGGTTGACGCTTCAGAGGCCTATAAAGTTGGTGTGGATGCGGTTATCGCTGCAACAGGAAACAATTTTGATGAGGGAAGTATAGCGATAAGAAGAGTAGATGGGGATGGTGTATATAATATAGATACTTTCATTACACCGCTTAGGAGTGTTCAGAGACATACAAAGAGCTTTCCGAAGGAGTGGATTACAAAAGATGGAAGGATAGATGAAAGAATATTTAGAGAATATGCGAGTCCTCTCGTTGGTGAGCTTCCATTGGCAGGGAGGTTCGTAAGAGCGATCTTTTAATCATAACAAGTTTTGTTTTTTATTGCTTTATCGATTCTAAGGTCAGGTCAAATATCGAGTTAAAGCTCGATATTCGATCTATATAACATTAAATTAAATACAATACTCAATAATATAATGAAAAAATATTTCCTTTTTATGATAATTGTTATTATTCTGTTTATTCCTCTCTCTATTCAAGCCGCTTCAGGACCCGATGCCTTTACCTCTTTTTCTATGGGCTATTACCATCTCTATAATGGGGATCTTCAAAAGGCAAAATCCCAGTTTAAACTATGTCTGTATTATGAGGAAAAGCCGCCTTCTATACTGTTCACTATTCTCTGTAAAGTTTCAGATTGGCTTGATGAAAAAGAGGAGGCAAAAAGGTATGCGGCTAAAGGACTTGAAATTAATCCTGAAAATGAGGAGTTGCTTGAACTATATTCGATAATACTGCTTGACGAGCAAAACTATAAGGATGCTCTTGTCTATCTTAAAAGGTTAAGGGATAAGAAACCATATGATCTTTCGATACTGTTCTCACTTGCTGAAGTATACGATAGGTTAGGAGATGAGGATGGATTAATCGATGTGTACAACAGAATGGTTCAGATTAATCCATCATTGGTTAGTGCATACTTAAATCTTGGTTATATCTATACTAAAAGAGCTGTTTTCGGTCTTGCTGAAAAAGAATACCAAAAGGTTCTAGAATTAGATCCTGATAATGAAAAGGCAATCTTTTATCTCACCTATATCTACCTCAGTACAGGAAAAACGGGAGAAGCTCTCATCCTTTTCAAAAAACTCGATAACAGAAACCTTTTAGATGATGAGATGCTAGAAGATTATGCGGTAAACCTCTTTATTGAAGACCAGGATCCCTCACCTGTTCTTGCGAGGATTAAAGAGGTTGAAAAGATAACAAATGTAACAAAGGCAATAACTCTTTTCACAGAAGGTAATATTGATCAGGCACAGAAGCTCTTTGAGAAGTCCGTTACAGAAAAGCCTGGAAGCATAGTAGCCTGTATCGGATTGATTAGAATTGCTGAAAAGAAAAAAAATATAGATATGGAGAAGAAGTGGAGGTTTGTTCTCGCCGGTAACTATTACAATTATAAAATGTTCGAAAATGCATTAAAAGAAGCAAAGAGAGTAAAAGGAGTTGATCCCCATTTTATAGAAAATAGATATTTGTTGGGTGATATTTATCAATCACTTAGATTGATAGAAGAGGCGATTGCTGAGTATGAATACTTTGCAGGAAATGCAGATGAAAAGGGAGATGTATATATAAAATTAGGTATTCTGTATGATGAAATTGGAAAACATGAAGAATCCATAAAGAATTTTCTTTATGCAATAGAACTGATCCCTGATAATGATGAATTGTACTACTATCTAGGTTTAGAATACAGGATAATGAAAGATTATAAAAATGCAATAAAAGCCTTTAAAAGGGCAGTTGAATTAAAAGAGGGGGATGCTCACTACTATTTTAACCTTGGTGTTTCATACGAAAGGCTTGGAGAAATTAGCGAAGCCATAATCTATCTCGATAAATCTGTCCAGCTGGATGATACTAATCCTGTTGCTTTAAACTATCTCGGTTATATACTTGCAGATGAAGGAATTAGGTTAGGAGAGGCCAAAGATTTTATTCATAAAGCTCTCTCTTTTGATCCAGAAAATGGCGCTTATCTCGATAGTATGGGGTGGGTCTATTACAGGATGGAGGATTATGGTAAGGCAAGAGAGTATCTTGAAAAGGCCATAGAACATATTGATATAGCGGAGGAAGAGAATTATTTGATATATGAGCATTTGGGTGATGTCTACTATGTACTTGGATTATTTCCTGAGGCAAGTGCTACCTGGGAAAAGGCTCTGAAAATGAAATATATTGAAGAAATTGAGTTTAAAATAAAAAAGGCAGAAGAGGAAATGAATAGGTGAGAAACATCGTAGTAATATTCTCAACCTCTGTTTTCGTTTTATTTTTTTTATCCTGTGCTATAAGGCAAGAAGCAGTAATAGAAGAAAGAAAAAAAAGCTTATCATTACTCGAAAAATTAAATGCTTACAATGAAACCGTAGAAAGTCTCCAGGGAAATGCTTTTATTGTATACAGGGATGGCAAGGAAGCTTTGAGCTTTAAGTTACAGGTAATAGCTCAGAGAAAAATACAAAATATCAGGTTGGATTTATGTGATTTTGTGTTTAAAAACCCCCTTGTATCAGTGATAAAAAAATCTAATAATATTCTAGCTGTCATATATTTAAAAAAAGCATACCACTCCTTCGGATTAGAGGATATGGATTTTAATAGCCTTATAGGCTTTGATATCCCTACAGATGTTTTACTGAACTCCTTATTAGCAAAGGTGTATATCATGGGTTCGTGTACAGAAGTGTCACAAGCTGAATATTCACAGCTGTATATCGAGGGAGATAAGGGGAGCGAGCGGGTTATTTTTAATGATGATAGTTTCCCTGTTGAAATCCACTATACCTTTCATGACGATCTCTATCTTGTTACATTTTCTAAATACAATGTAGTTAATGATTCTCTTTTTCCTTACAGGATAACAATCAAAAATGAAAATCGTATTTTGGAAATAAATTACACTGAAATAGATATAGATACGAGTATAGATGATAATGCCTTTTCTATTGACAGTACTGTTTTGAAAGATTTTACAGAACTTAATTAATCTGTTTTGTGTTAAAAGCTACAAATTTGTGTACATTTTACAACATAATGAAAATTATTGCTCGCCCGTTAAGCAAAGGCCTCTTTAACTCCTTAAATATAAGAAATAAACAATTTAGACTTTAGGTATTGTTGGTATATATTTTGCAATAATGTTTACAGATGTTAGAGGGGAGATCTTTTGTTTTTTCAGAGCACGATTAAAAAAAAGATAGAGTTAAAAGGGATAGGGCTTCATAGCGGGGAAAAGGCAAGGGTTTCTCTTCTTCCTGCACCAGTAGATACAGGGATTGTTTTTGTTCCCCATTACGAAGACAAGGCTCACGGAATTAGAGCTCACATTAACAATCTTCTTGACACTAATAATGCCATTACTATCGGTGATAATTTTTATGCGATTAAAACGATTGAGCATTTCATGGCCGTTTTCTATGCTCTTGATATCACAAACCTGTACATTATAATTGAAGGCCATGAAATGCCAATCTTTGATGGCTCTTCTAGGGAGTTAGTGAGTGTAATAGAGGATGTTGGTATAGAGGCTCAAAATGCCTTTTATGATATTTTTTATCTTCCCTATCCTGTGTGGATTGAGGAGGATGGGGGTTATCTGATTGCCCTTCCTAATAACAGTTTAAAAATAACATACACAATTGATTTTACCTCAAAAAGTAGGGCGGTTGGAACACAAACTGCTCATTTTTCCATAAACAGTGATACTTTTAAAAGTTCTATAGCCCCTGCAAGAACTTTTGGCTTCTTTGAAGATATAGATTCTATGAGAGCAAATAATCTTGCCTTGGGGGGGTCTGTTTATAATGCCCTGGTTTATACAAAAGAGAGTCTTATGAACAATGAGCTAAGATTTGAAAATGAATGTGTGAGACATAAGATACTAGACCTAATTGGAGATATATCGCTCACTGGACATAAGATTACTGGACATTTTATAGCCTATAAATCAGGGCATTCAATTGATATGAAACTGGTTAAGAAGATTAATAATGTAATCAGGAGGAGCAGGGCTTTACGCAAAGTTCCCAGAAGTTTATTGAAAAAAAGAAAGATAGAGTTTGAAAGATTCAAAAGAAGGATGAATCTTTAAACACTACCAAAAGAAAGCCGCCTCCTTTGGAAGTGGTTGATAAACTTTATAAAAATATTAATTCTAAAGCTAAGCATTTAAAATCCTCTGGTAAGCTACCTTCCACATTTATTCTATAATCTCACTATTTAAAAAAAATAGAATATCAAATAGCTTACTTTTAATGTAAACTTCGATTTTTTCTTGGCACTATCAAATAGAATATGAGAAGTGCTATTTAGAGGGATAAAAGTACTGTTACTTTGGAGAAAATCAGTTTTCTCTTGAAACAGAGCTTATTATCTTTTGGCGTAATAAAAGTGCGAGGAAAGCAGTATGCTCTACAGTAAATTGTTTATTCCCACTGTTAAAGAAGTTCCTAAAGATGCAAAAATTCAGAGCCATATTTTAATGATTCGATCAGGATTTATAAAAAAGGTAACCAGTGGAATATACTCGATTCTTCCACTGGGTTACAGAACAATCAAAAAGGTTGAGAATATAATCAGAGAAGAGATGGATGCAATTGGCGGTAATGAATTTTTCCTTCCTGTTCTTGTTCCTGGCGAGCTGTGGAAAATGAGCAAACGTTGGTATACTTGGGGTTCAGAGCTCTACAGGTTGAAAGACAGAAATCTACAGGATTATGTGCTCACACCTACTCATGAGGAGGTTTTTACCTCTCTTTTAAAAGATAATATAAAATCCTACAGAGATTTGCCCATTACTGTTTATCATATTGGTCTGAAGTTCAGAGATGAGATAAGGCCCCGTTTTGGTGTAATGAGAGGAAAAACCTTCATTATGAAAGATGCTTACTCCTTTCATCGTGCCGGGGACACCGAATCACTTCACAAAACATATACTGATATGGGTTCTGCATATACAAAGATCTTTAAAAGGTGCGGACTTGATACAATTCCAGTAGTAGCTGATTCTGGGACAATGGGAGGATCGCAGTCTGAGGAGTTCATGGTTCCGGCAGAGGTTGGTGAAGAGGAGATTCTTAAATGTTCATATTGCGGTTACATTGCGAACATTACCAAAGCAGTTTGCAAGAATGAAAATATTCCATATAAAGATTCAGGCCTCCTATCTACTGTTGAAACACCGAATGTCAAAACCATCACAGATCTCTCAGAGTTTTTACATATCTCCCAAAAACAGCTTATTAAAACCCTTATTTACAAAACTTCGGAAGATAAGTTTATAATGGCTCTTATACGAGGAGATTTAGAGATGCACGAAACAAAGTTGAAGAACTATCTGGGAGTTTCAGAGGTTGAGAAGGCTGATACAGTTGAAGTAATGCAAAAACTGGGAATTCCTCTCGGTTTTGCCGGCCCTATTGGAATAAAGGATCTACTTGTACTAGCAGATTTTAGCATAAAGGATATAAAAGGTGGAGTTACAGGAGCAAATAGAGATAATTATCACTATATAAATGTAAGCGCCGAAAGAGATTTCGAACCTGATGATTACATTGATATAAGATCTGTAAGAGAGGGTGATCTATGCCCAAACTGTGGCAAAGATCTTACCATGTTCAGGGGTATAGAACTGGGACACATTTTTAAGTTAGGAGATAAATATACAAAGGCTTTTTCAGTTTTTTATCTTGATGAAGATGGCTCTTCAAAAATCCCCCTTATGGGCTGCTACGGTATAGGAGTGGAGCGAATAGTGGCTGCGGTTATCGAGCAGAATTATGATAAAGATGGAATAATCTGGCCTCTTACTGTTTCACCTTTTCACGTTTACATTCTTCCAATTAAATATAGTAGTAGGGTGAAGGAGGTATCTGAAAGGCTATATAATCAACTTGAAGGAGTTGGTGTTGAGGTTCTACTAGATGACCGGGATATGAGGCCTGGAATCAAGTTTAAGGACGCAGATTTAATAGGAATACCATACAGATTAACCATTAGTGATAAAAATCTTAAAAATGGAGTAATAGAACTCACCGAAAGAAAGACAGGGAAAGCTCAATTAATTGTGTTGGAGGATATTGTCGGTTGTTTAAAAAAGAAAATAGAAGACGAATTAGAAAAGTATGGACCCTAAAATAATATTCGATTTGGCTCATCTTACAAAAAATATAAATTAGGAGGATTTATGAGCAAACTAGAGCAAAGATTGGACGACCTTGAATATAAGCTTCATGAGCTCAGAGAAGAAATAAATGTAAATTACAGGTACATAGCAGAGATTCTAAAACTATTAAAAGAGAGGTTTCCAGAAGAGTTTACATCAAGTGGGCGTTTAAAAGAGCAATAAAATAATCAAATAGTATTTGAGTTATTATACTAAATAACAAGGTTAATGCTCCTCTATTTTCGTATCCAATACCTCACGAATTTTACTTAGAAGTTTTGATACTGTAAATGGCTTTTCAAGAAAATTTATATCAGGATCCAACATACCATGATGGACAATAACATCATCTGTGTAACCTGAAATATAGATCACCTTTATCTCTGGATATAGGGAAGTAATTTTTTCTGCTAACTCACGACCATTCATTTCGGGCAATATCACGTCAGTCACCATCATTTGGATCGGTTCTTTGTGCTTTTCACAAATTATAAGCGCCTCAAGCGGACTCGGTGTCTCTAAGATATTATAACCATAATGTTTGAGAGTTAAACTCATCATTGCTCTTACTGCATCTTCATCTTCTACCAGCATTATTGTTTCTTTACCCTTGAGTGACTCAAGAGAGACCTTATGCTTACTGGCCGGAACGACTTTCTCTTCCACTTTTGGTAGATAAATTTTAAATGTAGTACCATGCCCAGCTTCACTATACAACCAGATGTTTCCCCCACTCTGTTTGACAATACCATATACCGTAGATAAACCGAGTCCCGTTCCCTTATCTTGTTCTTTAGTAGTGAAAAATGGATCGAAAATATGTTCCTGGATCTCCCTATCCATTCCTATCCCATTATCACTTACCGCTATCATTATATAAGAACCTGGTTTAACTGAAACATGACTCTTGGTATATTCCTCATCTAGGGTAACATTCGCTGTTTCGATTGTGAGCTTTCCGCCTTTTGGCATTGCATCTCTGGCATTAACAATAAGATTCATGATTACTTGCTCGATCTGCGCTTGGTCAGCCTGAATGTTTCCAATACCAGTTTCAAGATTACTGATGAACATTATGTCTTCGCCAATAATACGTTGAATCATCTTTTCTAAATCTGTAATCAATGTATTGACATTCAATATTTTTGTCTGCAGGATCTGCTTACGGCTAAAAGCAAGAAGCTTATTTGTCAGAGAAGCAGCCCTTTCAGCCGCCTTTTTTATTTCTTCAACAAATTTTCGTATAGGATCTTTATATTTTTGGGACATTAAGAGATAGTCTGAATATCCAATGATGCCTGTGAGTATATTATTAAAGTCATGAGCAATGCCACCTGTTAATCTCCCGATAGCTTCCATCTTCTGGGCCTGGCGAAACTGCCCCTCTAGCTGGTTTCGCTCAGTAATATCTTGAACCATTGACATAACACCCATCACAGTTTCGCTATCTTTTTTTATAGGTACGTTTACCCATTCGCATAGTATGGTACGACCATCTTTGGTTATGTTTTCGTTAGTACTATGGGCTGTCATATCGCCTTCAAGTAACCGACGCCAAATATCATCGACATGAGGTTGAGCGTCTTTGGGCACAATGAAGTCGTGTGGCTTCTTTCCTATTGCTTCGACTTCTGTAAATCCAAATATTTTTTCAGCAGAAGGATTCCAAGATTGCACTGTAAAATCTGTATTCAACATAATCAGTCCAATAGGCATTCTATCAATTTGTATCTGGAGACGTTCCTTCAGCTTTTTAGCTTGCTCTTCTGCTAGCCTTCGCTCCTTAATATCCTGAATGAGATTGTTTGTCATTTTATTAAGAGTCTTTGCCAGAATACCTGTTTCGTCTTTTGATTTTATTTCTACTTTTTTCGAAAGGTCGCCTTTGCTGATCTTGACCGCTACCTGCGTGAGGTCTGCAATTGGCCTGGTAATAGAGCGAGCTATATATAGAGATATAAAGACCACTAATACTATAGAAATGAAAATAATTGCTACCAGTATATAATTTAATCTCGAAATGTAGGCAAAGGCTTCAACTCTGTCTATCTTAACCACAAGGCCCCAGTCTATTTCTTCAATATATTTCGTAACAGCCAGAACAGGTTTTTCTCGATAATCCACGCCCTTTATAAAAATCTGTTCTTTTTTTAATAAAGACTGTGTAATTGGATCGTTAAGGGCATCTTTTGGTACAGATCTCCTTAGAGCTGCGTCTGGATCAAACCGAAGCGGGCCAATGAATAAGGCTTCACCATTCTTGTTTCTTTTAGCTAAGATTGTTTCACCTGTTTTACCTAATCCAGAATAGTCTTTAACTAAAGAGAGGATATTATCAGCAATAGACTCAATTACAACTATTCCTAACAATCTCTTTTCTAAATATAGAGGCCCTGCTAAATATACATTCAAATTCTTGTTCTTATCGATAGAATAGACATCTGCAATATTTTCCTTTTGCCCTCTAATGAAAAATTCTTTATTAAAATGGTTAGTACCGATTTTTGTGATATCTGTAGAAGCTACGATCTCTCCATCCAAGGTTAGTATTGATATGTTTCTAAAATCACTGATTGAAGTTCGTGCATCAAGTAATATCTTTTCCATCATTTCTCTATGTTCACTTTTTGGATTACTGATAAATTTATCTAAGCTAAGACGTAATTGAGTCCTACTAGAAACTAAAACCAATCTCTCAAGATTCTGGTCTATTATACTAGAAACTCTATTTTTCTGTATTTCAGCAACTGATTCAAGTTTATTGAGGACCTCTTGAGTGAAAGCCTTTTTAGTATTAATGTAAGAGAAGATGCTTGCTATTGTAAGGGGTAACAATGATATTAGTAGAAATGCAATTATTAATTTAGATTTTATTTTCATAGTTAACCATTTCCCTTTTCTTTAAATTGTTTCATATTTTCAATAGTACTATTAATTGAATTTTAGTCAAATAAGGTTAAAAATTCAAATATTTAATAAGAAATGGGCTTACTTAAAACAATCCTACATACGAAGTTGACTTTACTTCCATACTATATAAAATTATAGATGTCCTTCATCCGGTCTGATTACGCAACACATAGCTGGAGGGATTTACTCTGAAAAAAATAGTCAGCTGTAATTTATGACCATAAAAAACGATTCTTATATAATTACTGATTGTGCTTGGGCTTGGGTCTATTACCTGATTAAGTTCACTACCGAATGGAGCGAGAAAAATGAAATCACCGAAAGAAATTTCCCGTGAGTTTGTTGAAGATAATTTAAGAGATTACCTTAATAAAAAACCTGGTTGCGATTTAGAATGGATCAAATTGATAACACATATTTCCGGGATAGATCCCGGGCATCTGGAAGATATTTTTGACGAACTTGAGGGGTTTGGAGATAAGAAGAGGTATAAAAAGATGTTTGATATATGTTGTAAGGCCAAGTTTGATTGTGAGGCAATTAAATAATGCAAAAACAGGAAAGGGAACTCATCGATACTTAGAGTAATCAATCATCCAACTAAAATAAAAAGATTTTTCATGAATAAAAAATTAATCAAACAGATTCGTAAAAAGATGAAATCAAAAACTACTGAAGAGTTAACTCAAATCTTGAAAGAAAACGATAGAGATCAATACTCAGAAGAAGCGTTTGAGGCAATTGGACAGATACTTGAGGTTCGGGAAGAAAATCTTTCAAACAAACCGTCAATGAAGAATGATTTTGATATTCAAAATGGAGTAGAGGAAGAGGAAACATTTATATGCATAAACTGCGGTAGATCTATTTCAGAGTATGATTTTATGAGCCATGATGGGCTTTGTAAATATTGCAGAGGAATAAACACGCAAGGAGGATTTCCTTCTCCACCTGGGTTTCCAAAATTTTAATGTGGAGTAATAGGGCGGCTTTAGCAGTGTAGTTATACCCCTAAATTTTCGTTACAGGGTATATGACATATTCTCTAAGAAAAGGTAAAAGAGGGGAGTAATGGGTTTCTAGAAAGGATAATGACTTAAGCAAGGGAGTAAAAGGTGGAAAGAGATATTTTTTCAAATATAAGCCCTCTGGATGCAAGGTACTATAAAGGCAATAAAGAGCTGTTAGATGCTCTTTCATGCTATCTTTCGGAAAGTTCCGTAGTAAGGTATGAGCTTCTGGTAGAGGCAGCGATCATTATAGTAATGGAGAGATACGGCCTTGTTCAAAAAGGGAGAGCCAGTGAGGTTAAAAGAGCCTGTAACCTGATCAATCCTGAAGAGATTTATGAAGAGGAAGAAAAAACAAGGCACGATATTAGGGCGCTTGTTAACGTAATGCAGAGACATGTTAGTGAAGAGATAGCTCCATTTATTCACCTTACTGCAACCTCTGAAGATATAAAAGCAACTGCACAATCATTAAGACTGCGTGATGCGTTTTTCAAGATCATCATACCAAAATCTATAGAACTCATAGACGCAGTTCTCGATATCGTTGAGAGGGAGGCTTCCACTGTCCAAATCGGAAGGACCCACGGGCAACACGCGGTCCCAATTACAGTTGGATATCTCTTTGCCGGGTATGCAGACAGGTTTGGGGGAAGGATAGTAAAAATATTAGAAGCAGTGAAAAACCTTCGAGGGATGATGAGTGGTGCTGTAGGAGCCTACAATGCTTCATCCCTGCTTTTCGATAATCCTCGAAAGTTTGAGGAAGATGTTCTTTCAGAGCTTAATTTAAAGCCAGCAAACTTTTCTTCTCAGGTTATAGAGCCAGAATATACACTCGATTTAATTCACGGTGTGATATCGGCCTTTGGTGTTTTGGCACAGATTGGAGATGATATGCGACACCTACAGCGCACAGAGATAGGAGAGATGGGTGAGAGGTTTGAAAAGGGGCAGGTTGGTTCTTCCACTATGCCTCATAAGAGAAATCCCATTAACTTCGAACACGTAAAATCAATGTGGAAGGAGTTTGTTCCCAGAATTCTCACAAGATACTACGATCAGATATCAGAACATCAGAGGGATCTCACGAATTCAGCATCTAGTAGGTTTATTGGAGAGATTTTAACAGCATTTACCCTTTCTATGGATAGACTTGTAAGTCAGTTTAAAAGACTTGTAATCGATTATGAGGGTTTAAAAAAGAATATATCACTTACCAGAGGTGCGTTTCTTGCAGAGCCACTCTATATCCTACTTGCTTCAAAGGGGGTAAAAGATGCCCATGAGCTCGTAAAGAAGATAACCCTCCAGGCAGGAAAGGAGAACAAGACTATTTTTGAGCTTATGAGAAAAAAAGATGGTTTTGATGCTATTATTAGTATGGATGTATGGAAGAAGCTCGAGGAAAATCCTGAATGCTATACAGGAAAGTCAAAGGAGAGGGCTTTAGAAATATTCTCTATATGGAAGTCGAAGATAGAGGAGATTAAAAAGGGCTGTGATGGTTATAGAGAGATCAGCTATGAATAAAATCAGAACAATTACTGTTTTTAAATAGGCTACGTTATACGTTAGAGTTATGATACAGAACTTATACTGCATCTTATCTCAATACAGTAGAGTTTTTTTTGTAAATCATCTCCTACAAATAGGATGCTAACCTTATCTTCAACTAAATATTCCTATCCCCAGAACTTTTAAAGAAAAATCCAAAAACTCCAATAATATTAAATAGGGGTTCCTTTAGAGAAATAAATCTTTTTATAAAAGAAATAGGCGTATATATGATAAGCATTAAATCACATAAAAGGAATCGGGTATTTGTGAGCTGTCCATTTTGTGGCAATAAATATTTATTGCCAAAATATAAAAGTGCTAACCCTATAGCCATCGAGTGTTATACCTGCCTGAGTTGCCTGCGACTGATAAAAATTGAAGATGTTGAATATAAGATGGATATTGAATGACGTTCTCTGCTCACAATTACTGTGACCAATCGGTGGGCTCTCTATCCCACCGATGCCTCTTTAGTTCTGTAATCAGCTCCTCGGGTAATCCTTTCCCATCACTTGTTCCATTATTATCCTCTACGTGCCTCTTCGATCTCATACCGGGAATAAAGGTCTTCAGAGAGTTATTCGGCTCCAAATGGTTTACACTAATTCCTATTACACGTATTTTACCCTCATCTTTAAGTTTTCTAACCGCATTCTGCCAGCGATCATCCTCGGCTAAACTATCCTCCTATACGTGAAATTGCTGTAGGTCTACTTTTTCGAGGCCCAGGTTGCGAAGACTTCTTTCAGTATAGTTAAAGATGTGCTCTGAAGGGAAGCAATCTTCAAGAGTAAACTCTCGCCCAAGGCCAGGTAAAGTTTTTTGGCGGAATCTTGGTCGCTGCATAGAACTTCTTTGAAGTATGTCGCTTGAGGTTTCATATAAGCCATATGCCTGCCAAGAGCCATAGGAATTACATTGAGACTTACATCCAGGGTGAACTTGTAATGGCAGATAATGGTTTTCATATTTATGTAGAAATACATATTTTCCAGACAATTCTATTTTTAAATATAAAAGTAATGCTAATACCTATTTGAGAGTGCCGTAAAAATAGAGAGATATTGCCATTGATTCTATTAAGGGGATATATAGAGGTTTTTAATGATATTAAAGCAGACGCTATCCCTATTTTTGGAGGCGGCGGGAATCGAACCCGCGTCCTATAGCGAGGCTCCCTAAACCCCTACATGCTTATCCTGAAGTTAAGATTTCGGTTCTTTCAGGCCTTCAGGCAGCCTGTAAAACCTAATCCTGGAGATGTTTAACCGTAGAGTCTCCCAGGTAAGACCATACAGCTTCCCCTGAAATCTGACGTCTTCTCACCATCCCAGAGGAAGACAGAGAGAGACGGTAACAGTCAATTTATGCTGCTACAGGTAATGCTTCATCGGCATATAAATTGGTGCTCTTTTTAACGAGGCCTGAGCTCCTCGACATGCGCTTTAGGTTCCTTCCACCACAGTCGAAACCTTTTCGCCCCCTTATCATAAAAATATAACAACTGGGTATAAAAGTAAATATCTTTTTTGAAAGGTGTTGATATTTAGGTTTTGTGTAAGTACATTATGGAATAACGATATAGAGGATATGTAATGTCTGACAAGGAAAAGAAAACAGAATACCAGAAACTGGAAGAACAGCTGCAATACTCATCGAAAAACATATGGAAAGAGATAGATGAAGAGGTTGTAAAAAAGATATTTGATTGTGGTAAAAAGTATAAAGACTTCTTGGGAAAGGCGAAAAGTGAAAGATTAACGGTAAAGTGGATTCGTGAAAATGCCCAGAAGAGGGGATTCAAAAGCCTTTCAGATGTTACTGATATCAAGAAGGGAGACCTTCTCTATGCTGTTAATAGAAACAAAAATATTGCTCTTATCAAAATTGGTAAAAAGCACCTTGAAAAGGGAATTAATTTCGTGGTAGCACATGGTGATACTCCAAGGCTTGACCTGAAGCAGATCCCCCTTTTAGAAGATCTGGAAATTGCTCTTCTCAAAACCCATTACTATGGCGGTATTAAAAAGTATCACTGGCTCAATATTCCACTTGCTATTACAGGAGTTATTATAACCAGGGAAAATAAAAGAGTGGAAATTGAGATTGGTATGGATGAAGATGATCCAGTATTCGTCATTCCTGATATTCTTCCACACCTTGCAAAAAAGATTCAGGATAAAAAGAAGGCCGATGAGTTTATAGAAGGTGAAACCCTCAATCTTGTTTTTGGTAATATTCCTGTGAAGGATGATAAGGTTAAAGAGAAGGTAAAGCTCGCTGTTCTTGAGAAGTTGAACAAAGAGTACGGCATTATCGAAGAAGATTTTGTATCAGCTGAATTGGAGGCAGTCCCTGCATTAAAGCCGAGGGATGTGGGAATAGACAGGGCTCTTATAGGAGGATATGGCCATGATGATAGAGTGAGCACCTTTGTAGCAGTCATGTCAATCTTTGATTCATCATTGAGTGAAAAAACAGCTGTTACTTTGATTGTTGACAAGGAAGAGATCGGTTCAGAAGGTTCTACAGGAGCTAAGTCTCTATTTATCTTTAATGTTGTGGGAAGTATTATCGAGAAATTGAAGAAGACATCTACCGATGCTATCTTGAGGGAAACCATGGAGAAATCTATCTGTATATCCGCTGATGTGAATGCAGCAATTAATCCTATGTATAAATCTGTTCATGATGAGAAGAATGCTGCGAGGCTTTCACATGGAATTGTTTTAACCAAATATACGGGTTCAGGTGGAAAGTATGCAGCAAGTGATGCGGATGCAGAGCTTGTGGGTAAAATCAGGTATCTATTTAACAAAAATGGCATATTCTGGCAGTACGGTGGACTGGGTAAGGTGGATGAAGGTGGTGGCGGCACAATAGCAAAGTATTTTGCCTCCTACAATACATCTGTTATTGACTGTGGTGTTCCTGTTATCGGCATGCATTCTCCCTATGAGCTTATCTCCAAGGCTGATCTTTACAGCTCATACTGTGCCTATAAGGTATTCTTTGAGCAGGCATAGCGGAGCGTACTTTGAATTTACAGGTTTGGATCATTGTTGTTACCTTTTTGTTTGAACCAGATATCCCCATTCGCCAAAAGATCATTCCATTATTTTGCAGCTGCCAGCATTTTAATATAGAATTACAAATATATAAAAAAGGAAATCTGAGTGAAGGGTTTGGCTGACAGAGAACTAAAAAACCGTCTTCAAGCATTGAAAGACCTTATCCAAAAAAATCCTAAAAAGATAGAAAATGGATGGATTAATCTTCATGTTCATACAAATGAGTCATTTTCAGTATTTAAGAGTCCAACAGAGGCTGTATGGCATGCGTATAATGAAGATATAGAGTACTTTGGTATTAATGATCATTATACAATTGATGGGCATGATGAGTTTCGTACAGCGTGTAAGATTGCACGCTTAAAGGCAACATTCAGTATTGAGGCTATTGCAATGAATGCCAACTCACTGAAGAATAATAGGAGGTTTAATGATCCGGACAATCCTGGAAGGGTATATCTTGTGGGGAAAGGAGTAACGAGAGACCTTAAGGTAGGTAGTAAAGGTTATATGATACTTCATACAATGAGAAATGCTATACAGGAGAGAAATCGGAGAATTGTAAAAAAGTTAAATGATTATGCAGCAGATAGAGGCTATTCTTTAAACATGAACTATAACGATGTGAAAGCGTTAACTCCCAATGGGAATGCAACGGAAAGACATGTTGTTCAGGCATTTTGTGAAAAGATCGATGGTATAACGAGAGATCAAGAAGAGAGAAGGGAAATATATAAAAAGCTATTGAATAGCTCCATAGATGAGAAGGCTCTCATGGATACAGCAGCGATACAGACAATTGTAAGGGCAAAGCTTGTTAAAAGTGGAAGACCATGTTATGTTGACGAGGATAAAAAGGCATTCACTTCAATGGAGAACCTAATCGATATATACCTTGAATTTGGAGCTGTTCCATCTTATCCAGTAATGGGGAATCCAATAACAGAGGAAGAGGAAGATCTCGAAGTACTTGCTGATAAGGCAAAACGATTTCATTTGTATGCATTCGATATGTTTGAATTCAGGACAGAAGAGGAGAGGGCTAAGGAAATTGTTGAAGTTGCATCTTATCATGGCTTCCCTGTTTTCATAGGAACTGAACACAATACAAAAAAGATGACCCCCCTGACAGGCAAAATTGTAAAAAACCCTGAACTTTATGGATATCTAAAAAAATCTGCTCAATTTGTGATCGGTCATCAAATTTTGTCAAAACTCTGCAGCTATGGTTATATCGATTCAGAGGGTAAACCTGTAATTGATAATCTTAAAGAGGGATTTCAACTATTTGCAAATACAGGAGCGATGGATCTTTCAGAAGAAAAGATAGAAGAACTTAGAGAAAGGAGTATAAAAGAGAGAAAAAGTTACTTTGGATTAAATTAAAACAAAAAAACAGAGGAGTTATAATTATGAGCAGTAGAATTATGGAGTACATGAAAAAGGCCTATAGAGAGGGGATTTTGATCCCGGCGTTCAATGCCGCTTATCCTGAGATGGTTAAACCAATATGTAGTACTTTGAAAAACCTTAATACTTTTGGAATTCTTGAGGTAGCACGTCCAGATATTGAAAAATTTGGGGCTAAAAGCTTTAAAGTAATCTTCAATGAATACAAAAACCATGCAGATCCTGAATATGTCTCACTTCATCAGGATCATGTTCCTGTTATAGATGAGGATTGGATCGAAGTTGACTACAAGCCTCTTCTTGAAGAGGCTATTATGCTTGGCTTTGATTCTGTAATGGTTGATGGTTCCCGGCTACCCCTACAAGATAATATAAGGGTTACAAAGGAGGTGGTTGGAATGGCTCATCCCAAAGATATACCTGTGGAAGCAGAACTTGGGTCAATTCTTGGACATGAACCAGGTTCCCTTCCACCCTATGAAGAGCTGTTCGAATCGGGGAGATGCTTTACTGATCCTGAAGATGCTAAACGCTTTGTCGATGAAACCGGAGTTGATTGGTTATCTGTATCGGTTGGTAACATTCATGGGGCGATAACAGGCGCAGCAAAAGACAAGAAAAAGCTTCAGGCAAGGCTGAGTATTGAGCAACTTAAAACTATTAAATCCGCTACAGGTATACCTCTTGTACTACATGGAGGCTCCGGCATTAAAAGAGATTATCTGCTTAAGGCAATAGAGAATGGATTAACGAAGATAAACATTGGTACAGATATAAGGCAGGCGTATGAGAAGGTTGTGAGAAGAACAGGCAATATAGAAAAGGCACGTGATGAGGTATCAAAGGTGATGGAATATCTAATTGTGGAGTATTATGAAGTAAAAGGTTCTATATCTAAGTTAAGAGGATAAATCACATCTAGATTTTGCCTCTTTCAAAACGCTTGACTTTTAAGCGATATAAAATAATCTTGTTACTTAATTTAAATTTTCAACTGTTGAGGGAGTACTCTGAAACAGCACTATTGTACAGATGTCGATGAGAGTCTAATAGGTAAGAGAATAGAGCTTTTTGGATGGGTTCAGATAAAAAGGGAACATGGCGGTGTCGTATTTTTGGACCTGAGGGATCGATCAGGGATTGTACAGCTTGTTTTTAATGAGAGGTTCAGTAAAAAGAGCTTTGAAAAGGCAAAACGATTAAAAGCTGAATATGTCATAAGAGCAAATGGCGAGGTTAAAGAAAGGGAGAACCCAAACCCCAATATACCTACAGGAAAATTTGAAGTCTGGGTTAATGATATCACGCTTCTTAATGCCTCCAAAACTTCTCCAATAGGAATTGTAAAGCAGAGTGATGCATCTGAAGAGCTTCGGCTTCGGTATAGGTATCTCGATCTCAGGCGCAGTGAAATGAAAGACAATATTATCATGCGCCATAGGATTATCATTTCCATAAGAAATTATCTTAATGAATCAGGATTTATCGATATTGAAACTCCCTTTTTAACAAAATCTACCCCGGAGGGGGCTAGAGATTTCCTTGTTCCCTCAAGAGTAAATAGGGGAAGATTCTACGCACTCCCTCAATCCCCCCAGATATTTAAACAACTATTAATGATCTCAGGGTTTGAGAAGTACTATCAGATAGTAAGATGTTTCAGGGATGAAGATCCGAGAGCAGACAGGCAACCAGAGTTTACACAGATAGATATAGAGGTATCATTTATTACGAAGGAGTATATCTTCAGTTTGATAGATGGTATGTTTAAGAGAATATTAGAGGATTGCTATGGCAAAACCATCGATATACCTATCAAAAGACTTGATTATGAGACAGTGATGGAGTTATATGGCACCGACAGACCTGATCTCAGGTTTGATTTGAAGATTATAAACCTGAATGATTTTTCCGATTTAAAACCAAAAGAGTTTATTTATGAGGGGTTAGGGAAGGATAAACATCTATATGGTCTTTTGATTCCAGATACAGATAAAATCACAAGAAGGACTCTGGAAAACTACTCTAAGATTTCAAAGGAGGTTGAGATTGGCATATTTACATGGCTTAAGTCTATCAATAATGTTATTTCTGGACCATTGGCAAAGCTGTTTGAAAAGGATGTAAGGGAAAAAATCAGTATACATACAACAAAGCAAAAAAACTATACTCTTATCGCTGCATACGGGAAAAAATCGAAGGTACTACCATTTTTAGGAAAAATTCGTGTTGAGATGGCTGATATACTTAATATAATAGATAAAAATAAATTGGAGTTTTGCTGGATTACTGATTTTCCACTTTTTGAATGGAATAATGATGAAAAAAGGCTCATTTCTGTACACCACCCATTTACATCACCAGAGGAAGATAGCATAGTAAAAATAAAAAAAGAACCATTAAAGGCTAAGTCTAAGAGTTATGATTTTATTGTGAATGGTGTGGAACTTGGGGGAGGCAGTATTCGTATCCATCGGAGTGAAGTTCAAAAGGGGATTTTTTCAATACTGGGTTTGACAAATGATGAAATAGAAAAGAAGTTTGGTTTCCTTCTTAATGCTCTTGATTATGGGGCTCCTCCTCATGGTGGAATAGCTTTTGGCCTTGACAGAATCGTTATGATATTACAGGGTGAAGATTCCATAAGAGATGTAATTCCCTTCCCAAAAACGAGCAGAGGAACATGCCCTTTAACAGGCGCACCTGATTATGCTGGAAACAACCAGCTTTCCGAGCTCGGTATAATACTGGATACGGACTCTGATTATTGAGCTTGGGACTTTGTCAGCAACGACTATTTGAAAACTCGAAGTTCGCGTTGAAAATTATTTAATAATATATTATACTATAGTTGTTTACAACATTAATGCAGGTTTTGACTCCGACAAAAAAGTGGGGTTATGGAAGATACAGAATCGCTAAAATCGATTGAACAGAAGATAAAACTCCCTGATAGAAACGTTCAGGAGCTTTTTTACGCAAACAGTGACAGTATAATCCACGATATTGAAAAGGAAACAGGACTTTATATAGCGGGAAGAGAATCTCAGCTGACTCTACGAGGGAATGAAAAGAGAATCCAGAAAGGTAGGAGGATTATTGAAAATATTATCTCTCTTGCCCACAATAAGAAAAACATCAGTCAGAAAGATATCGATTTTATTATCAGTAAAGTTAAGAATGATATTGACTTCAATATAGGAAACCTTCAAGATAAAAATATTTCTATATACCCGAATGGAAAGGTTGTAGCTCCAAAATCCCTCGGACAGGCGCAATACTTTGAGGCAATAAAAAAGCGCGATATTATTTTTGCAATAGGGCCTGCTGGCACAGGAAAAACATACATTGCAATGGCCTTTGCTCTCCAGTATTTAATTGCTGAAAACATATCAAGAATCATTCTTACCCGGCCTGTAGTAGAGGCAGGTGAAAGTCTTGGTTACCTACCTGGAGATCTTGAACAAAAGGTAAATCCTTATTTAAGACCACTCTACGATGCCATATATGACATGATTCCCTATACAACATTTCAAAGATACGTAGAGAAAGGGGCTATTGAAGTTGCACCTTTGGCTTATATGCGTGGAAGAACACTCCATGATTCCTTTATTATTTTAGATGAAGCTCAAAATACATCAAAGGGGCAGATGCTGATGTTTTTAACAAGACTGGGATATAACTCCAAAACAATTGTAACTGGAGATATTACACAGATCGATTTGCCAAAAACAAAAGCATCGGGTTTAATCGTTGCCTCTAAGATACTAAAAAGGATAGAAGGAATCTCCTTCATCTATCTTGGTCCTGAGGATGTAGTAAGGCACCCCCTCGTTGAGGAAATCATTAATGCATTTAAAAACGCTGGAACAGAAAAAGAAAGATGATTAAAGTAAAGCTCTATAAGAGTAAATATGGGGTTATTTTTTACGGGGTGGTCGTAGTATTATTTGCAGTTCTCCTGTGGATGATTGCAAAGCCCTATTTTGGGGTTCGTTATAACTACTCAATAGGAGATATATCTGGAGAGGATATAATAACCCCAAAGGATATAACGTATGTTAATGTAAAGGAAACGATAAAACGTAAAGAAGAGGTAAAGAATAGGGTTCCTGTTATTTTTGATTTAATAATGTCTATAGAAAAAGAGGTATTGAAGGATGTTGATAGTTTTTATGATTTAGTTGCAGATGTGAATATCTCAGACCAAAGTTTAGAGGATAAGGTTAAGGAGATACAGAAAGGACAATATGCTGAGCTTGAAGAGGTATTATTAGTAGATATTCTTAGGAACTATGAAAAAATGCAGTACAGGGAAAAGATCGGAATGGCTATTACTCATATATTAAGAGGAGGTCTAAGCTCATATAAAAAAGAAGAACTTTTAAAATACAAAAACAATGGAATTATCTTAAAGAGGATACATGAAACAGAAATTACACACGAAAAGATTGAAGTGGATCAGATAACAGCAGAAGATGAGGTAGATAAAGCTGTTAGCAAATATTTTACCGATAATTTCAGTGATATGGATATACAAAGTTTAGGTATGCTTGTGGAGCAAACGCATTACTTCTTAATTCCAAATCTCTTCTATAACCAAGAAGAAAGCAAGCGATTGATGGCGGAAGAGGTAAGAAAGGTTGAACCCTTTCTCAATACGATTAAAAAGGGTGCGATTATTATAAGACGTGGTGAGGAGATAGATGATATAAACTTCCCAAAATTGGAGGCTATAACCGCATATACAAGTCGTTTTAATCTAAATGCTATCATCGGTATTGGTATACTTCTCCTTCTTCTCATTTACATATCTCTTATACTTTTTAGGGGCGAAGAAACAAAAGTCGATATTAAAAAATATTGTGTACTAGCTGGATTTACGCTGTTTACTGTTTCTTATGCATATTTAATTACACTGATCAACACAAGGCCCCATTACCTTACTTTTGGCGTCCTTGTCCCTATTGCAGGAATAACAATGACTGCAGAAGTTCTTTATGAAAGAAAATTTTCTTTTACCCTTGCCATGACACTCCCTATATTTCTGCTTTTAATCTCAGGCAATGATCCCTTTACATTTTTATTTTCAGTTGGTTCAGGGCTCGTTGCTATCTATGCTGTTAGGGATGCTGAAAAAAGAAGTGACCTATTAAAGGCAAGTATCTTCATCATTTTTGCAAATGAGATGCTTCTAATCGCAATTGGATTATTAAGAGAGCTGACGTGGAGACAAATTTTTACGCTTCTTATATGGGGTGCGGGAAATGGTATTGTCTCGATAATCTTCTCACTTGGTGTGATACCATTCTTTGAGGTAATTCTGAATTTACCGACAAACTTCAGGCTTCTTGAACTTTCAGACCTGAATACTCCTATCCTTAAAAAGATGCAGATCGAGGCACCAGGCAGTTATAATCACAGTTTAAATGTCGCTAATATGGCAGAGGGCGCTGCAAAGCTAATAAGGGCAAATCCTCTCCTTGTTAGAGTTGCTGCTCTCTATCATGACATCGGGAAAATACCGAATTCAGAATATTTCATTGAAAATAACCCGGGTGTAAGTAAACATGATTTTATTAAACCATCCCTATCAAACTCCATACTGAAAGCACATGTAAAGATTGGTGTAGAGATGGCTAAGGAGATGAAGTTACCAGCGGAGGTCATTGATATAATAACGCAGCACCATGGAACATCTCTCATGAAGTACTTTTACCATCAGGCATTAAAGAAAAAGGACAAAGATCTTGAAGTGCTTAAACAGGACTACCACTATCAGGGACCCAAGCCACAAACTAGAGAGGCAGCAATTGTTATGCTTGCAGATGCAGTGGAAGCAGCATCGAGACTTTTAAAAAATCCATCTACAAAGAGAATTGAAGAGTTTGTAACCGAAACTATTGAAAGCAAATTTAGAGAGAGACAGTTAAATGAAAGCTCATTGACTTTAAGAGGTTTAATGAAAATATCGATTGCCTTTCGAAGATATCTAACGGGTGTTTTTCACTCAAGGATTGAGTATCCTGATGATAAGGAGATTGATGAGACTAAAGATACTGGATAATAATAGGAGAATGTCTTTTAATATTTATGTTCGAGAGGAAGATACAAAGCTCCCCGTTTCTAAGGAAAAGCTTGAGAATATTGCTGCTTATACCTTTCAGTTAACAGGAAAAGGAGAAGGTGATATCTCACTTGTTGTATGCAATGATAAATTCATCACACAGTTAAACAAAAAGTATAAAAAAAGGAGTAGCCCTACTGATGTTTTGTCGTTTCCAATGAGGGATGGGGGATTTTTCCAGTCTAAAGGTAATATTCTGGGTGATATAGTTATATCGGCAGATACTGCAAAAAGACAGGCTAAAGAATTAGGTGAATCTCTGGAAGAGGAGTTTTTTATCCTCTTTATTCATGGTCTACTCCATCTATTGGGTTATAATCACAAAAGTCAGGCTGAAGAAAAGACAATGAGAGAAATTACTCAAAATATATTAACGGGGGTACAGCAGATATTATGAAACTCAGATTCTTTAAAAAGAATAGCACTAAGTTCGAAGAAATGATAAGTGAGGATAATCCTGAAATTGAGGAAGAAGAACGTGACATGATCCGGGGGGTTTTTGGCCTAGGGGAAACCCCGGTAAAAACAATAATGCTTCCAAGAACGGATGTTGTAGCGATATCAGCTACAGAATCTTTCAATGATATTGTAAAGGTAGTAATCAAGAGTGGACATTCCAGGATACCTGTTTATGAGGATACCATTGATAATGTGATTGGCTTTCTCTATGCCAAAGACCTCTTACCCCATCTTGCGAAGGGAGAAAATAATATAGATGTAAAAAAACTTCTAAGACCGGTACTCTTTGTGCCAGAAGGAAAAATGATAGATGAACTTTTAAAGGAGTTTAGGCAGAAGAAGATGCATATTGCAGTTGTGGTAGATGAATATGGTGGTATGGCCGGGATTGTTTGTCTGGAAAATATTTTAGAAGAGATTGTTGGAGAGATTCAGGACGAATATGATCATGAAGAAGAGGAGATAAAAAAGATTTCTCCATATATATATATCTGCGATGCGCGTACTCTTCTTACAGATTTAAATGATGCACTCGGTATAAATATCTCAGCTGAAGGGAGCGATACAATAGGTGGTTTTGTTTTCAATCTTTTTGGAAAAATACCAAAGGTGAGTGAAAAGATTACATATGATAACGTTGAATATAGCATAGAGGGAATGGAAGGCCGTAAAATAAAAAAGGTAAGGATACATTTGCAGAATCAGCAAGAGCGAAAAGAAGAAACAGATTAATTCATCCTTGCAACTCCTAAGCGAATAGGATTTTTTAAAATCTATCAAAAAATACTATCACTTTGAAATCCCGATTTACAAAAACAGAGAGCATTGTTTTAAACTCAAAGAGGTTTGGTGAGGGGCATAATATAATTAATCTCTTCACAGAAAGTTTGGGGAAGATCGATGCATCTGCATTTGGTGTGAGAAAGACAAAGAGCAGGTTCGGAAGCAAACTGGAACCATTTACAATAAGCCGTATGCTGCTATATCGTAAGAGTGATGAGAGCCTCTTTACAGTAAGGGATGTTGAGGTAATTTCCTATAATACTACAATTCGAGAAGACCTGGGGAAGTTTATTGTTGGCAACTCAATCATTGAGCCAGTTATCAGGTTTGTTGAGACAGGGGAGATTGATAAACGGTTATTTCAGTTGCTATCCAACTCCCTGAAGGTGTTAAATGAAATAGTTACTAAAAAAGCAATTCATCTTCTTTCAATGTATGATCTGCAGTTTCTTTCTATTATGGGCTATGGACAGGAAACCTCTACATGTGTAAAATGCGGGAATAACCTTAACTCAAATGATGTTTACATGGATCTATACTATGGATTCCCTCTCTGTAAAATTTGCAGGACAAAATCATCCACTAGAGTATACAAAGCCACACTGAGATTTGTTGATTGGGCACAATGTAATACAGTTATCGATGCTAAAAAGGTAACGATGAATGATAATACTCTGGCCAATATAAGGAATTTAATAGAAAACATATATATGTTTGTATATCACAAAAAATTAGAAAGCTGGAAACAGATGACGCTATTGAAGCTCTAGAGGAGTTCATTTGCATGTGTAAAAAATCTAATATTAAGTAAGCGAGTATTTCAGCAAAATGATTAATACATTTATTATTAGTATAGGTGCAGAGCTAACAAAAGGTGAAATTCTTAACTCCAATGCAGTATATATCTCAAGAGAGCTAACAAAAAGAGGAATGGATATTTCATCTATACTAGTTGTTCCAGATAATTATAAAAAAGCGATTCGTTATATTAAAAGGATCTTAAATTACGGCGGCCTTTTTATATTCACAGGAGGTTTGGGTGGTACCAGCGATGATAATACTCGAAAGATCATTAGTTCGGTGTTGGGGAAGAAGCTCAGTATAGATAAAGAAAAAGAGGAGATACTTAGAGAGTGGTATGCTAAAAATGAAAGAGACTTCGATGAGTCAGACATAATGCAAGCTTCCTGCCCTGAAGGAGGCATTCTTCTTGAAAATCATTTCGGGATTGCCTATGGCTTTTATGTAAAGGTCAGAGATAAAATGATATTCTCTCTCCCTGGGGTTCCAAAGGAGATGAAATTTATGTTTGATAATGAAGTGATACCACTTCTAGAAAAGGAAAAACTATTTGATCATCATTATAAATCCGAGATTGTAACCTTCTGTGGTATTCCTGAATATACGCTAGATAAAAGAGTAAAAAAAATCCTTTCGAGTTATAGGGGTATAGAGCACGGAACACGTGCAGGTTTTGGCCTGATCAGTTTAAAGCTCGAATCGTGGGAATGTGATATTGAACCCTGTGTTGCTGAAATAATGGAAACACTCGACGAATATATTGTTACCCGGGGAAACAAAAGAATAGAACAGGTAATAGGTGATCTGCTTAAAGAAAAAAAGATCACACTTTCTGTAGCTGAATCCTGTACAGCAGGTTTGCTGTCGAAGGTAATTACAGATGTTCCCGGGAGCTCCAAATATTTTGTTGGCGGTATTGTTTCATACAGCGATCGAATTAAAGAAGATATACTTGGTGTATCGGATAAAACACTAAACAAATTTGGTGCTGTAAGCAGTCAGACTGCTCAGGAAATGGCTCTTGGTGCTTTAAAGGAGCTCGATTCTGATATTGCTATTTCAATAACAGGGATTGCAGGTCCAAATGGAGGCACAAAGGAAAAAGCTGTTGGCACAGTTTATATCTGTATTTATCGTAAAGGAGAGAAACCTTATATAAAAAGAAATCTCTTTGTAGGGGATAGGGAAACGATACGTTATAGAAGTATATACCAGGCTCTTTTCATGCTTGTTACTTTTTTGAGGAGGCACCTTAATTGAGAACCTTTCTTGCAGTTGATCTTGAAGAAGATGTAATGGATAGGATCAATCTATTGATTCAGAGATATAAAAGTATTGACAGAAATATTAAATGGGTGAGACCGGAGAATATTCATATTACACTTTTCTTCTTTGGGGAAGTGGATGAATATGTTTTGAATAGACTCGAAGTGCTAATAAAAAAGTCACTTGAATCTATTTATACCTTTCGTGTGAATGTTAAAGGTATTTCTGCATTCCCTTCATTAAAAAAACCGAGGGTCATATGGATTGGTGTTGAAAATAAATCTCATGAGCTCATCACTATATTTAATGCAATTCAAAAGGTTATAAAGGAAGAGAATCTAGATGTCAACAGAGAGACGAGAGATTACACGCCGCATATAACTCTTGGAAGGGTTAAGGGCTATCCAAATCCAAAACTTATAGGGGAGATGAAAAGAGATGGGGAGGAGATATTTGGAAGTTTCCAGGTAAAAGATATAGTGCTCTATAAATCTACCCTTACAAGAGGTGGGCCATTATATGAAAAGTTGAGTGTGTTTACAATTTGAATTAATTTACTTTGGCCATCTTAATTAATTTTTTCTATAAGCTGGAATATTATGGGAAATATAACCATTCCGCATAAAGTAATGCTATTTACTGGACTTCTCTATAACAATTCTGTAAAACAATGTTTTATCATTGATTTATTAGCAGGGATGTTTGGCGATATTATATATACTTCAAAAAAGTTTATATTTACAGAAACTGATTACTATGAAAAAGAAATGGGAGCCGAATTAGGGAGATTTTATATCGCCTTTGACAAACTCATTGAGATTGAAGAGATTGCTGATATAAAAATAAAGACAAACGATATTGAAAAAAATATATTTTCACATAATGGAAAAAGGAATGTTAATATTGATCCTGGATATCTAACAGGTGCAAAGGTAGTATTAGTTACAACAAAGAACTTTCAACACCGTATCTATTTGAGAAAGGGCATATATGCAGAGGTCACACTCCGTTATCAAAAGGGTACCTTTACTCCTTGGGAATGGACATATAGAGATTACAGAAGAGAAGAGTCAATTGATTTTTTTAATAAAGTAAGAAGCCTGTATAAATCAAAGTTAAGATTGTCAAATGTATAGTTTGAAAAAGCTAGTTCTTTTCCCGAGGAATTTGTCAGTTCTTGCAACTCCTAAGAATAAGTGTTATTTTGAGTATTGAATTAAATTATTGATATCCTATGGAGGTTATATGTCTGGACATAGTAAGTGGCATTCGATCCGTCACAAAAAGGGTATTGTAGATGCAAAAAGGGGAAGGCTCTTTACAAGGTTAATAAGAGAGATTACTGTGGCTGCAAGACAGGGAGGTGGGGATCCTGATGCAAATCCACGATTACGGACTGCAGTGGCTAAGGCGAAAGAGGCAAATATGCCCAAGGACAACATTGAAAAGGCAATAAAAAAAGGGACCGGGGAAATTGAGGGTTATAGTCTCGAAGAAGTAATATATGAGGGCTATGGTCCTGGTGGAGTTGCAATTATGATTGATACAATGACAGATAATAGGAATAGAACAACAGCAGAAATACGCAACATCCTTACTAAAAGTGGTGGAAATCTTGGTGAAAGTGGCTGTGTGGCATGGATATTTGAAAAAAAGGGAATAATAACAATCAGCTCCGAGCGCTATGATGAGAATACTGTAATGGAAATTGCGTTAGATGCAGGAGCTTCCGACGTAAAGGACGAAAAGGAAGTATGGGAGATAATAACTGAACCTGAGAGTTATATTGAGGTTCGAAATGCCTTTGCTGATAAGGGTGTAGAAATTATTATGAGCGAAGTGATGAGAGTTCCGAAATCGACAGTAAAGTTAAATACGAAAAATGCTGGAAGGATACTAAGTTTAATGGATAAACTTGAAGATCATGTTGATGTTCAGAACTTAGCTGCCAACTTCGATATTCCAGACGAAGTACTACAGTCAATTGGTGGCTAGTTAAAGGCTTTAAAACAATATCCGTTAAGCCGAGGATTGACCATTGACAATACTTGGAATAGATCCAGGAGTGACCTCAACAGGGTACGGGGTAATAAGATTAACAGATGGTGATAGTATGCTCCTGTTAGATTATGGAGTTATAAAGACATCCCCCAAAGATAAACATGAAGTACGATTAAAAAAGATTTATAAAGGAATAACTGAAATTATTAAAAATCATAAACCAGATGAAGCGGCAATTGAAACTGTTTTTTATAGTAAAAACCTTAAGTCGCTTGTTCAAGTGAGTGAAGCAATAGGTGTTATATCACTCGCTTTGTGTAATTTCGGTTTAAATATTAAAAGGTTCACCCCCCTTGAGGTAAAACAAGGTATTGTTGGATTTGGACAGGCAAAGAAGGAACAGATCCAATTAATGGTTATGAATATCTTAAACCTGAAAAATCCACCAAAGCCTGATCATGCTTCAGATGCCCTTGCAGTTGCTTTATGCTACAGAAATCTTTGCTGTTAGTGCAGTTTTCTCACGATGCGAGTGATATAGAAGCAAATTATTTATATGATAATACACTGTAGGGTAATGCATTGAATATTATTGTGTGTGAGAAAACTGCTAAAACCCGTTAATACATAAAAATATATTTCAATTTTTGAGAACTACGGGTTAGTGCAGTTTTCTCACGATGCGAGTGATATAGAAGCAAATTATTTATATGAT
>CAYRKG010000006.1:0-34416 GCA_964424795.1 uncultured Spirochaetota bacterium | reverse complement strand
AATACACTGTAGGGTAATGCATTGAATATTATTGTGTGCGAGAAAACTGCTAAAACCCGTTTTTATATTGGAAGATATTTCACTTTTAGAGAACTACGGGTTAGTGCGGTTTTCTCACGATGCGAGTAAAATATAAACTAATTATTTATTTATAGGGTAATTCATTTAGATTTAAAATAATGATTGCCCTTTTTCATTGTTTAAATTAATCTAAGTTAAATGTCAAAGGAAGGATGACTTTCTAAAAAAATCATTTCTTCTGTTAATGCGGTTTTCTCACAAAGTGATGAACATAGCAACTAATTAGTGATATGATAATACTCTGTATGGTAATGCATTGAATGGTATTAGGAGTGAAAAAACCGCTAAAACCCGTTAATACATAAAAATATATTTCGATTTTTGATAACTACGGGTTAGTGCAGTATTCTCACGATGCGGGTGACATAGAAGCTAATTATTTATATGATAATACACTGGAGGGTAATGCATTGAATGTTATTGAGTGTGAGAAAACTGCTAAAACCCGTTAATACATAAAAATATATTTCGATTTTTGATAACTACGGGTTAGTGCAGTATTCTCACGATGCGGGTGACATAGAAGCTAATTATTTATATGATAATACACTGGAGGGTAATGCATTGAATGTTATTGAGTGTGAGAAAACTGCTAAAACCCGTTAATACATAAAAATATATTTCGATTTTTGATAACTACGGGTTAAAGCTATGATAGGGTATTTAAACGGAGTTATAAAAGAAGTAAATAAAAACAGCTGTATTGTTGATGTGAATGGAGTGGGATATGAGGTTTACTGTTCGAGAAGAACACTGAGTGATATCGAAGGATTTAACGAGGATGAATCTACTCAAGTTAAACTACATACACGATTAATTCACAGGGAAGACACCCTTGATTTATACGGTTTTTTATATAAGGATGAATATAACCTCTTCAATCTGCTTATAACAGTAAGTGGAATAGGGCCAAAACAGGCTATTAAGATTCTTGGGACTAGTAGAGTGCCTGATATTGTACATGCAATTGTTTATGAAGACAGTGCATTTCTAATGAGATTATCAGGGATTGGAAAGAAGAAATCACAGCAGATCATACTTGAGCTCAAAGAAAAACTGAAAGAATCTTTCGATGTTACATCTGTAGAGACTTCATCACATTATATCGAAGCTATCTCTGCGCTGGAGTCCCTGGGATTTTCGAGGAATGAGTCAAAAGAGGCTGTTGATAAAGCTATGGCCTCTCTTGAAGATAGTAAAGATGTGGGCAAAATTGTTGAAAATGCTCTTAAAAATCTATCATAACTTTCTATTGTAGGTGATAAGGTAGGTCGAAGTCGGTTATGTACGAAAAGGAAAGGATATTAACACCGAAAAGAATACCTTTAGATAGCGAAGAGGGACCGTTACGTCCTTCACGATTTAAAGATTTTATCGGGCAGGATGAGTTGAAAAACCAGCTAAGCATATATATTAAGGCTGCCCTCAAAAGGAATGAAAACCTCGATCATGTGCTGCTGTATGGTCCTCCAGGTCTTGGAAAAACTACTCTGGGGACGATTATATCACATGAACTTGGAGTAGGCTATAAAGCTACATCAGCTCCGGCAATTGAAAGACCAGGAGATCTTGCTGCAATACTTACTTCGCTTAAGTTTCGCGAAGTTCTGTTTGTTGATGAAATTCATCGATTAAAACCCATTTTGGAAGAGATTCTCTACCCCGCACTTGAGGATTATTCAATTGACATCGTAGTGGGTCAAGGACCAGGAGCAAAATCGATAAAGATCAACCTCAAACCATTCACCCTTATTGGTGCAACCACAAGGGCAGGTCTTTTAAGCTCACCGCTTCGCGCCAGGTTTGGAATTGTACAGAGGATAGATTTTTATAAAAGTAAGGATGTTTTTGATATTATCAAAAGATCTGCTCGAATTATGAAGATAAATATAACAGAGGAGGGAGCGCTAATCATTGCTGAGAGGTCTAGGGGTACGCCAAGGGTTGCAAATAGAATCTTAAAGCGGCTCCGTGATATAGCAGATATTGAAGGTGATGGCACCATTGACAGGGAAATGTCTCAAAAAGGTCTAAGGATGCTTGGTCTTGATGATCTGGGACTTGATAACATGGATAAGAGGCTTGTAGAAACTATTCTGAAAAAATATGATGGTGGGCCTGTTGGTGTGGATACTCTCGCAGTCTCCCTTGGAGAGGATTCTATAACCATAGAGGATATATATGAGCCCTATCTCATACAGATTGGTTTTTTGAAAAGAACACAAAAGGGAAGGGTAGCAACAAAACTTGCATATGAACATTTTGGATTTAGTTCTAAAAAGATTGTTGAGGGTGATTTGTTTTAATCATATCAATTCCTACACATATTCCTCTATCAAAGATGCCTGTAATAAATTGTCTCAACATTTTAATGGATATAACAATAATTGCCGAGACTTTTAATTATAAAGGGTATTATTAATACACCGGGCATGATCGATGCATATTGAGAAATTAGTAATAAAAGTGGTTATAGTAACCTCGTTCTTGCTCCTCTTCGGCTGTGTTAGTACTCCATATATTCCTACAAGAAGAGAGAAAGAGAAGGAGAAAGCGCATGTTATTCGGGTTGCAGTTGAAAAGAATGTAAAAAGCATGGAGCTTATTTCAGAGAACGCTGATCTCATAAGCAATGGCAATAGATACAAACTTTCCTCTCACACAAGAATGGTGATGGAGTCTGGACATGTGATTGTGAATGGTATATCATATTCCATTCCCGTTTTTATTGAAAGCCCTAATACAATATCTATAAACGGAAAAAACTATTTTGGCTTCATTATATTACGGGAAAATCTTATTATAAATGTCTTACCAGTGGAAGAGTATCTGAAGGGGGTTCTATCATCAGAAGTCTTTGATAGCTGGCCCATTGAAGCCTTGAAAGCTCAAGCGGTGGTGTCAAGGACTTATGCATATAGAAGAATTATCACAAGTAAAGATAAACCATACGATTTGGAAGGCTCAGAAGTCCACCAGATGTTTGAGTATAATGAGAGTAATGAAAATATAAACAATGCTGTTTTGGCTACAAGGGGAATAGTTATCCTTTACAAACAGGAACCAATAGAGGCCTTTTTTCACTCATGTTCCGGAGGTATGACTGAAAACTGTAGTGATATCTTCCAGAAAGATCTACCATATTTGAGAAGTGTTCCTGATCCATATTGCAGGAAAAATGATCACTTCCTATGGACATATGAGGTCAGTGCTAGAGAGATAAAAGAGGCATTAAAGGATCTCATTATTGAAGAGTACCATTCTCTTCCTCTTGAAGATGTAAAAATTTACAAAAGAACAGGATCTGGGAGAGTAAAGGAGTTCATCCTTAATTTTGAGAGAAATAAGTCTCAGATTATTAAAGGAAATACATTCAGGCTTGCCCTGAATCCAAAAGCATTAAAGAGTCTTCTCATTCAGAGGATTCAAAAAAAGAGGGTAGAGGATGGATATGTGTTTATATTTTCCGGGAAAGGATATGGTCATGGAGTTGGACTTAGTCAATGGGGTGCAAAAGAAATGGCAGAACATGGTTTTACATATAGGGACATTATCTCCTACTATTACAGGGGTACCAAGCTAGGTAATAGCAGGTCCGTGCATCTTGAGGAATAATAGACTTAAAGTGATAGCAGAGATGGGTACATAAGTCATACTATGAAAGAAATACACTATGGGATATTCTTTAAAAGAGTTTCAGATAAAAATTCCAGACAATCTTATTGCCCAGTATCCCCTTGAGAGGCGTGACCAATCGAAGCTTCTCGTATATGATGTAAAAAATCAAACACTGAAGGATGATTATTTTTTAAACCTTCCGAATTATACATCTTCTAATGACTGCATAATATACAATGATGCGAAAGTTATCAATGCTCGGTTATATGGCCTTAAAGAGAAAACAGATGCCCGATTAGAGGTTCTCCTTATGAGAAGGTTGAACCAGAACGATTGGAAATGCCTGATCCGTCCTGCAAGGCGTGTTCGAAAAGATACTACAATTACGATAAGCAAAGAATGCTCTATTAAGGTTCTTGATGAGATTGGTGAAGGTTTATTTGTGGTTAGGTTTTTGAAGCCTATAGATTATAAAAACCTTAGAAAGATCGGAGAGATACCTCTCCCAAAATATATCAGAAGAAAGCCATTAAAAAAGGTCGATGATATTCGATATCAAACTATCTTCTCAGATAAATATGGTGCAGTGGCATCACCAACAGCTGGACTACACTTCACTGGTAAGATAGTAGATGAAATGAAGAAAAAGGGAGCGCTCTTTGTTCCTGTAACTCTCTATGTAGATTGGGGAACCTTCAAGCCTGTGAGAGAAAAGAATTATAGAGAGCATAAGATTCATAAAGAGGCTTATGAAATATCTGAAGAATCGGCAAAAACTATTAATATGTGTATTAGAGAAAAAAAGAGGATAATCTGTATTGGCACAACGAGCGTCAGGACTATAGAAAGTGCCCTAAACAATGATGGAGAAGTTTTAAGTGGCAAGGGAGAAACTGATCTCTATATATATCCTGGATATAATTTCAAACTTGTTGATGGAATTATTACAAACTTTCATACACCTGATTCAACTCTTATCTTACTTGTTGCTGCTTTTAGCAGTAAGAATGGAATTGAAAAGGCATATAATTATGCAGTTTCAAAGAAATATAGATTTTTTAGCTATGGTGATGCAATGCTGCTTTTAAAATAATCGGAAAAGGTTATAAATAGATGTTTAAATTCTCGCTTAAAAGAGGCTATAGAGACAGGAAAGCCCGGATCGGAAAAATGATGATAAGGGGCAGGGAAATTGAAACACCTATATTTATGCCTGTTGGTACCTATGCAGCAGTAAAAACAGTATCTCCACAGGAGCTAAAGAATATTGGAGCGGAGATTATTCTGAGTAATGCCTATCACCTTTTTTTAAGACCTGGTGGAAAAATAATAAAAAGGCTTGGAGGGATCCATAAGTTTACAGGATGGGACAGGGCTTTTCTTACAGATTCAGGTGGCTTTCAAATATTCAGTTTATCGTCTTTCAGAGAAATAAGTAATGCTGGTGTAACTTTCCATTCACACATCGATGGCTCAAAGAAATTTCTTACCCCGGAGGATGTTATCAAAATAGAAGAGGATATAGGTGCTGATATTATAATGCCTCTTGATATACCGACAGAAATACCAATTGCATATGACAATGCTAAGGGTGCTGCTTCTATCACAGTAGAGTGGGCACGAAGGTCTAAATCAGTATGGAGAGAAGATGGCACATATACAGCTCTTTTTGGTATAGTTCAGGGAAATATCTATAAAGATTTACGGGAATATTGTGCTCAGAGGATTGTAGACATCGACTTCCCTGGATATGCAATTGGGGGGCTTTCTGTTGGAGAAGATAAGAAAACCATGTATGATATTCTCGAGTTTACAGTAGGTTATCTCCCTGAGGATAGGCCGAGATACCTTATGGGTGTTGGAACGCCGGGGGACATCTTGGAATCTGTGTTGAGGGGGATTGATATGTTTGATTCAGTTCTTCCCACGAGGAATGCACGGAATGCCACCGTGTTTATTCCTGGTGGAAAGCTCCTGTTAAGAAATAGTGATAACAGGGATGACACTAGACCGATACAGGAGAACTGTAAATGCTATACATGCAGGCACTTCTCTAGGGCCTATTTAAGGCATCTCTTTAAAAGCCGTGAGATATTAGGATACAGGCTTGCAACAATTCATAATCTTCATTATATAATTACTTTTGTATCAAATCTGAAAAGGGCTATAAAAAAACAGACCACCCAGAGGTTCAGGGAAGAGTTTTATGAAGGGTTATTGTAGAAATTCAGCCTGCCATAATCTATTCCTCGTTTATTTCCTCTTCCCGTTTTCCAATGATCTGAAACTTTAAATCTAAATTTAATATATTGTTCCAGTGAGGCTTTTTCAACTTTACGTCCATAAACCTGGTATCTCTACTATCACCGATTACATTCCCTTCATAGGCATTCCAGTTGAAGATACAGCTTCCTGATGACCGCAAGGCCAACCAGTAGTTTCCACTTTTTAAAAAAGAGGCTGTTTTTTTTCCTACTGGAAAACTAAGCCAAGGATTATCTTCCATCAGATAACGTACAACGGTTGATCTAATAGTGTATGTACGAAATAGGTTTTTATCAGGTTTTCCATTATTATCTGAAAAAATTTCAACCCATATCTTTCCCTCATCACTAAACTTGAGAAGTGGTAGTATTACCTCTTGAAGTGTAATTGGAAATTCTATGGTGAACTTCTGAGCATATACCCTGTTTCTTGTTGCTACGATATCGAGCCTCTTTGATATATCGCTATTATGAAGAACTATACCTCCTGCACCTGGGTTTAGTTCATCTATCTCTTTTTTTTCCTGTAAACCTTCAATATCAAGATCAGGCTCATCTGAATTTAGTGTAAAATCTGCTACAATAGGACTCATGATTAATTTGTCAATATTGTCAATTCCGTATCCTTTAAATTCAATCTCTGAAAAATCAGATTTAATATCATAAATAAAATCTTTCAGTATTGACACCTCTCCCTGTTCTATACTCCATGTTTCAGAAGCGTAGTCAGAATCTGGTCCATGTGAGAGCTTAATAGCATGTGAAGTAACTCCAAAATACATTCCATGAGGATCATATGACATCCATCCAATATCAGGGAAGTAAACTTCAACCCAATACCTCTCATCATTGGGGAGATCGTAGATTATCCTCTGATTTTCAGCTTCTATCTCAATCTCTTTCTGGAAAGATAAACCATAGACCACCCTTGCAGGTATCCCTATGCCTTTAAAGAGAGAGCAAGCAAGATTACATATACCCTTTGAGCTACCTTTTCTCATCTTTAGAACTGTAAGAGCGTCATACTGGGTATTATCTTCAGGTTGATTAGCTAACCGGATATTTCGATCAATCCATAGGAATATGCTGTTCACAACATCAATTTCTCTAGATAAATTACCCGATATCGTCCGCCCGATATAGTTGATAAAAAAGTCGTATGAAGGCGATAGATCAGAGGAAGTTAAAAATACCTCTTGGCTCTGATCAATTATTACTGGGAAAGGTGCCTGGCTGGAAAGTAGGTAGTAGTTTGAATAAATTTTTGCATTAAACTGCAGATCGATCTGAACTATCCTGATATTTTTATTCCAAATGAGTTCAACTCTTTTGTTGCCATATTCATCAGTAACCTCTTTAAGCCCCGTTGGGTATGGAGTAAAGGTTTGTCTGAGATTTGATATTGTTTGTGTACTTATTCCCTCGGTAGATGAAGGAGGCAGACATAGTATATAAGTGAGATTTTTGGTATCTTTGTAGCTTGTAAATCTTTTTGTGATATAAGCAGTAATAGAACTATTCATCTCACCTTCAATTTGTATTACATCTGAATATAAATATTGAAAAAAGGTGAGGAACACAGTTGCGATAATCGTAAAAATGACCTTTAATTTACTTACATGAAACATTCTTTAATCCGAAAATAGGAATAATTTGTGACCTTATATTATCACGAATAATTTTGAAAATCAATAGAAAATGAAACTGCTGAAGGTTGTATCATTTATACTTTCTCCTATCTTTGTAGCTATCTTTTCAAGCTATATTCTTTTCAGGCATAAAGCTATTAGTTCAAAGATGCTTGTAATCATTATATTAACCAGTCTTTTTCTCTCAATCATAAATGGTATATTTGTGGTTATCAAAGTCTCAAAACAGTAGTGAAGAATGTGTGAAATTTGGCATTTATGAGAATATACGATTGAGGGTTGATATTGATGGAGAGAAGAATTACTATTAAATATTCATGATCTTATCTGACCTCTTGCAAACGGTATGGAGGGCTTGTTAGAGATATGTTCTTAAGGTCATTATGGATAATACTGGTTGTTATTGCAATACTTCTTTCATGTTCAAAGAGAGAAGAAGGGGAGAGGCGAGAAGAAGAGGAGGAAGTTCGAAAAGATAAAGAAGATGTAGTTGAAGAGGGTGTGCTATCCTCTGAGAACGAAAGGATGGCTTTCAAAAATGATATTGGAATCATCGATCAATTTACACCGGAGCTCTTCATAAAGCTTACAATCCTGTATAAAAGGGAAAGCAAAAGATGGCTTGAAGAATCAACCTCACTTTCTCCTGAAGATCAAAAGAGTTATTTTGAAAAAGCCAATAGTACTTTTTTTAGAACTTTTGGGATTACAGAGAGTGATTACACAAGCTACAGTAAAAGCCACATAGATGAATTAAACTCCTATATGGAAGAACATCCAGAACTACTTACTGAATTACAGAGGTATTAAATCGAACTTCGAGATTCAATTAATCATACTAATTTTATTGTTGCTAAATAGCTACATAACAGGCAGGATATCAGAATCCATAGTGGTTGCTAGCAGATAGTATTATTTCTTAATTCTATGGCAATGAACAATAGTATATTATATCTTTATTATATGGTAAGGGTAAGTCCTTCATGGGCATAGAAGAGATTTTTGAACCTTCTTTTGTATTTTGTCTGATTTTTCTTTAAAAGGCTATCTGGTGACAAAGGATCGTGATGGGTCAATGCAAGGCCTTTTACCTCCGCCTTTTTTGCAACCTCTATTGCCATTTCAGGAGTGCTGTGACCAAATCCCTGTTTGGGTGTTGGTAGTGCTGTATACTGTTCCTTACTGTACTGAGAATCATGAATCAGGAGATCAGCACCTTTTGCAAATTGAATGAGTTTTGCATCTCCAAAGGCATAGCCTTCGACATCTGTAGCAAAAACGATCGATTTTCCGGCATACCCGATTTTGTATACAAGTACTCCGTTTGCAGGGTGGGAATATTCATTCATAACTTCTACCAGGATTGTTGAATCCTTTAGCTCTGCCTTTTCCAGATACCTGTTCAAGAGCTTGGGTGTTTTATTGCTGGTATCAAGTAAAATGATGTTATTCTCTTTAATAGTGGTGATGTTTTTAGTGGAATTCGCATGATAAAAATCTATTGGGAAGTTTGGAGGTATCATAGATCTTTCAAGGGTAACACTCAATTCATTCCCGAAGCTCCTTGGCCCGAAAAGGTGGAGAATTGTCTGCCCAAGATAGAGGGGGACAAAAAAGGGGAGCCCCTGTGTATGATCATGATGGAGGTGTGTGAAAAGCAGAGTAAGTTCGAGAGGTTTTTTACTACCAGATTGAAAATAGCCTGCTATAATTTTTTGCCCAAGATTGATTATTCCTGTTCCTGCATCAATTATGATAGTGACTTCTCCAATTGAGACTTCAAGAGAAGTTGTATTCCCACCAAAGAAAAGAGTAGCTTTACCTGGAACTGGATGGCTTCCTCTTACCCCCCAAAAGGTTAACCTAAACTCATCTTTCATTTTTTCCACTCTCTGTAATCTTCACTCCAGATTCCGATATTAAATAATCGACAGGAATATCGTTTTCCTTTACAGGTAAAGAACTGAGAATAAGTCTGTCATAGGAAAGTGCACATACTGTAGTTTTACGGCATCTTTTTAAGAATTTGTCATAAAATCCTCCCCCGTATCCCAATCTTTCTCCTTTTATGGTAAATGCAAGCCCTGGTGCTATAATTAGGTCCAGTTTAGTATAATCTAATTCCCTGCATGTACCTATTGGCTCAAGAATACCATACTCTCCAGGAACGATGCTTTTATCTATATCAGGAATTATTAAAGACCTCATTTCACCAGTTTTTATGTTGATTTTAGGAACTGAAACGATTTTTCCAGTATCAATAGATATTTTCAGTATTCTGAAGGTGTCTATTTCACTTCTAAAGCTTACATAACAGAAAATATATCTTGCCTTTTGAAATAGATTCCATTCAAAGAGGTTTTTTTCTATCAGACGGTCTAAAATAGCCTTTTCTGCCTTTGGAATAGCGATCCTTACTTCTTCACATCTCTTTCTTATCTCTTTTTTATTCAATTAATCTCTCTTCTTGATCGATTTTAGCTTTTTTAAGAAATCGATTCTTTTTTTTAGCTCTTTCTCGTATCCTAGATCACCTGGCTGATAAAACTTAACATTTTCTCCCAAATATTCCTGATTGACGAAATGAAATTGGTAATCGTGCGGATATTTATAGTATCTTTTTGCGTATAGAGTAGCTTTCAAATGAGAGGGCACCTCAATGGTTTTATGGGTTTTTACATAATCCTGAGCCTTTTCAATTGCGGTATAGCTCGAATTACTTTTAGGTTGGAGAGCTAGATATATGGTAACATGAGAAAGAATGATCCTTGCTTCAGGCATCCCAATTCTATCTACAGCATCGTATGCTGTTTCAGCTAAAACGAGAGAGAGGGAATCTGCTAGTCCTATATCTTCACTGGCTAGGATAACAAGCCTTCTTGCTATAAAGAGAGGGTCTTCACCTCCCTCAAGCATTAGGGCAAGCCAGTATAAAGCAGCGTCGGCATCAGAACCACGGATCGATTTTATGAATGCCGAGATAATATCGTAGTGATAATCTTCATCACGATCGTATAGAACAGGCTGTTCTTTTATAACTTTCATAATATGATCTAAAGATATCTCTTTTTTACCGCTTACAACCAGTGCTGCTTCAAGAAGATTTAGCATTCTACGCGCATCACCATTCGCAAACTTAACAAGATAATCATAGACATCTTTAGATATTTTGATATTCTCTCTCCCCTTAACCATTTCTAGGATACCGCTAAGTGCACTGAAGGAGAGCTTTTCAAACTCGAAGAGAAGAACCCTTGATCTTAGAGGAGGTATAAGTGAGAAAAATGGATTTTTTGTTGTAGTTCCTATCAGAGTAACAACCCCTTCTTCCAATGCAGGTAGAAGACCATCCTGCTGCATTTTGTTAAAGCGGTGTATTTCATCTATAAAGAGAATTGTTTTTTTTCCTACAAGCATATTCTGTTTTGCTCTGTTTAATGCATTTCTTAGGTCCTCAACTTTTGCTGTTACTGCGTTGAGTCGTATAAGGTCGCTTTCAGTGATGTTGGTTATTATCTTGGCAAGAGCTGTTTTTCCGCATCCTGGGGGACCATAGAAGATGGAGGATATAAATTTATCTTTTTTAATAAAGCTTCTTAGTACTCCATCCTTGCCCATAATCTTCTCTTGACCGAAGAACTCATCAAGAGATTTTGGAGCAAGACTTTTTGCAAATGGTTCTTCACCTTCTCTGATATTATAGAAGAGTTCGTCCATAAGACATTTAACCTTTCATATTGGATAGATATTTTCCAATCTTTATTAGTTCATCTGTTCTCTCTTCAGATTCTGATTCCGCCATTATTCTCAATACAGGCTCTGTATTTGATAATCGAACATGAAGCCATTCAAATTTGTTATAAATTTTTATACCATCTAATTCATTAATTTTATAGTTATAAAACTGTTTCTTTGCTTTTTCAAAAATCGATGAATATAACTTATCTCTATTTAGCCTTGATATTTTTAACTTCTCTTTTTTCATAACATAAGAGGGAAAGCTATCTACTATCTGGGACAACTTTTTATCTGTTTTTGCCAGTAATTCAAGAGTCAGTCCCATTGCAACAATACTATCTCTGCAAGGATTGACATCCGTAACAATAACACCTCCATTTCCCTCTCCACCAAAATGAAGATTATTTTCAAGAAGCTTATCTGTTACATATATTTCGCCAATCCTTGTTCTTTTAACATTTACTCCAAAGCGGGTACCAAGATCATCGATCATCATCGATGTAGATAGATTGCAGGCAATATCTGTTTTATTCCTCCTCAGATAGGCCTCTCCAGCCAATACCAGTGTGTATTCTTCTCCAACTGCAACGCCATTTTCTGAAACAACAGAAAGTCTATCCCCATCAGGATCCTGTGCAAATCCAATATCAGCACCTTCATCTTTTACAAGTGAGCAGAGCTCACTGAGATTTTCAGGGATCGGCTCAGGTTTTCTTGGAAATTTTGACTCTGGCTTCTCGTAAATGGCAACCACATTACAACCTAGCCCTTCAAGAAAAGGTCTATCTATTACTGCCCCAGTACCACCACCGGGGTCAATAGCAACCCTAAACTTTTTTTTCTTTATGAGTTTTTGATCAATAATCTTTTTAACTTCATCTATATGGAGAAGACTTGCATTATCCTCTGATAAGAATAACCCAATTTTATCAAATTTTTTCCATTTGTTTAAAACGGAATCCTGACTTTTCATCAGCTTTTCGATGGTTCTAATCCTCTCTTCTTTTAAAAATAACCCATCTTCATCACAGAGTTTCAGGGCATTCCACTCAGAACTGTTATGGCTTGCTGTAATAGCTATCCCACCAATACAGTTCATCTTCCTAGTAAGCAGGAGAACAGTGGGTGTTGTTGCAATACCAATATTCAAAATATCATATCCCATAGCAGTAATAGTACCAGTAAGAACCTTTTCGATAGATTCTCCACTTCTTCTTGTATCACGTCCTATAAGTATTCTGCCCTGTGGTTTCCCAAGAAGGTGGATAAACGATATAACGTAGTTCATTATAACAGGTGGGGTGAGAGTATCTCCAACAATGCCACGAATGCCAGATACACTAACCATTAAAGACATTAAAACTTCTCCACTCTTCACTCAGACAATGTAATTTTTTTACCTTCTCCTGTTTAGCCTTCTTTGAGCCCGGTAAGGGTGATCCCTTTTATAAACTGCTTTTGAGAGACAAGAAACATTATCAGTATTGGAATTGTTGCAATTGTTGTTCCAGCCATCAACTGACCCCAGTTCAGGCCACCTTCCTCTTTAAACATAGCAAGTCCATATTGAAGTGTTCGTATTTCAATTCTATTTGTGACAATGAGTGGCCAGAGGTAGTTGTTCCAACTCCACATAAAGGTAAATATAGCAAGAGTAGCTAAAATTGGTCTGGATAGAGGGATCAGGATTCTTACAAGGAAGCCAAAATGGCTGCAGCCATCCAGAATCGCGGCTTCTTCGAGCTCTTTTGGAATAGTTATAAAAAATTGCCGTAAGAGAAAGGTACCAAATGCACCCGAAATGAAAGGTACAATCATAGCTGCATAAGTATCGATTAGCCTGAAAAAGTTCAGAATTATATAAACAGGTATCATGATGACATGCTGAGGAATCATCATTGTACCCAGTAGAATGTAGAAAAGCCCATCTCGAAAGGGAAACCTTAGTCTTGAAAAAGCATATGCTGAGAGTGAACATGTAATCAGCTGGCTTACAGTAATGGTAACAGATACAATAAGGCTGTTAATAAAAAATCTAATAATTGGGATTGATTTTATAACATTCCTATAATTAACAAGAGTAAAACTTCTTGGAATCAGGTTAAATGGGCTTGATAAAATTTCTCTCATCTCTTTAAATGAGGTTGATATTCCCCATATAAAGGGAAATACCATGATAATTGCACCAACTATCAAGATAAGATGCAGTAGGGTATTTTTGATATAATGATTGAGCTTACTCTTTTTCAATAGTGAACCCTTTTTCCAAGGAATTTTACCTGAAAATACGTTAAGACAATAATAATAGTGAAAAGGATATATGCAGCAGAGGATGCATATCCAACCTCAAGGAACTTGAATGCCTTTTGATATATGAAATAAACAAGTACAAGTGATGCATTGAGAGGTCCTCCCTGAGTAGTAACTGCCACCTGTTCAAAAACCTGAAATGAAACAATAACAGACATAATGAGAATAAAAAAGGTTGTCGGGCTTAAGATAGGCAGTGTAATAGAAAAGAAGCTCTTAATGGGGCCTGCCCCATCCATCTGGGCTGCTTCATATAAAGTTTCTGGGATATTCTGTAATCCTGCGAGAAAGATAATCATGTAATAACCTGTGTTTTTCCATATAGTCATTATGCTGATTGCAACAAGGGTAACACTTGGTCCACCGAGCCATTTAGGAATTTGCCTACCGAAAGAATCAAAAATAACAGTGAAAATTCCCTTGGGTTCATTTAACCATGATAGGGGTTTAAAACCTAAAAAGCCAAATAGATAGTTAAGTATACCGTTCTGTGATTGAAATATCCACTGCCAGATAAATGCACTCGCTACAACTGATGTCATAACTGGCATGAAATAGACCGTTCTGTATAGCGTAATTCCTTTAATTTTAGAGTTTAAGAGCAGTGCAAGAATGAGGGAAATACAGATGCCAATGGGTACTGTAATAAAGGAATAGTAAAAAGTGTTAATTACAGCCTTCCAGAACTCTTCGGAATGAAAGAGTTTCTCATAATTAGAAATGCCAATATAATTCATACTTCCGAGGAGATTCCATCTATTGAAGCTCAGATAGAAGGCAAAAAAAATTGGAGCTATGATGAAAATGGAAATAATAAGGTAAGTTGGAAGAATAAAAAGCAGTGCTCTTTTTATATCTCTGCTTCGATATTTATGTGCTAAATGCATTTTTTTCATTAGTATCTTTTCTGAAAACTCACCATAATACCTTTACCAAAAGCAATATCTACCACAAGAGGATCCATATATTTATTGTACCAGTGTAATCCGATTCCTCCACCGAAAAGAAGTTCCAGAGTATCGTATCCAATCAAATTAGCATCTAAAAAGGGAACAAAAACAATATTGTTATCCCACGGGAGGGGGACATGAATTTCATTGGTTAATGATATCTTCTTATTACCGCTGTAGCTTTCAAATCGGGTCCCCCTTACATCAGATTTGAAAACAAGATTGTCTGGTACTTCTCCTCCCTGAATATTAGCCTTAACCTTCAATGTATAGACAATTTTCAAAAAGAGGTCCCAGTAATGGTTCATCTTTGATTCTATGCCATAAAAGGAAGAGCCTGTAAAGTTGTATCCATAAAAAGGAGAGACTATAAAATAGTACCATCTTTTAACATCCGACTTATATCTTACATTAAAACCACCTTCTATATAGGGAAAAAGGGCAATAGAGTTAAAAGAATAACTGTTAATTAAGAGGTTTATTCCAGTGAAAAGGTCTTTCTTGAGCTTAAAAGCTAGGCCTGGGATAAGTTTTAATGAACTCATACCTGATTGAGAAAGATATAAATAATCCAAATCTATGCTGTACCTTGCTTTACCCAATTTTCCCTGAAGCTCAAAGATTAACCCCTGATTTTCGTAAAAAGGAATCTCAATATATATATTTGAAGCATTTCCGAAAAGATTTATATAGGAAACATATAGTGAATTTCGAAAATAAAACTCTGTGTTTTCATATCCAAGGAATCCTGAGGGACCAAAAAAGAGGTAATTTTTTTCTTTTAACTGTATAGTTAAAACTAGATTATCTTCATCGTCCATCTCGTCATTGAAAAATATATCATAAAATAGATTTGTATTTTCGAGGTTTTCTCTACTTACATTTATTTCATCCATTATGGAGTCTAAATCATAGGACTCTCCTTCTTTAAGAGTCACAAATGATAGAATGTATTCGCTCCTTGTTATTGTATTCCCTTCTATTAACAGTTCTTTTAAAAGAAATTTCTCTTCCTCGGCGCTTATAGTATAGAGTGAAAGGTTCATAAAAAATCCAAGAAAAAATAGCAATTTCCATTTCATTTTCATCTATCACTACTTAAGAGTTCATCAACTTTCTTTGCAGCAAGATCAAGTACATGTGCAGGATTTTCCCTATTTATCATAATATCTTCTATCGCAAATCTAACAATCTGATCAATCTGCGGAAGATAAGGTGTAAAATCGGGGGGTCTGGAGTAGGGGAGCTGATCAACAGGAACTTTATAGTTGGGATTTTCTTTATGAAAGCTTCTGAGCTCGAAACTTTCAATTGCAGACTTCCTAAGGGGGAGGTAACCAGTCTCTTTATGCCATTTAATACAATTTTCTTTATTTGTAAGCCACTTTATAAAGCTTAAAGAAGCTCTTCTTCTATATGATTGCTTAGCAGAAATTACAAGGCCAGCCCCCCCAAGGAGTACTGACTTATTTTCTATATAGGGAAGAGGGGCTATACCAAGCTCCCAGGGCAGGTTTTGCTCTGCAAACTTAATCCCTGCACAGGTGATCGGTCCCATTGCTATCTTGCCTCCCAGAAAAGCATTTGCTCCTTCGAACAGTGTCCAGTTTGAAGGCATGATCTTGTATTTATATACCATATCCTGAATCAACTTCATAACCTTCAACCCCTCTGCACTATTAAAGAGGGCTTTTGTTCTGTCTTCATTCAGAAACTCCCCTCCTACCTGTCTTACAAGTGGCGTAAATCCAAAAACACCTTCTAAAGATATCAACACTCCCCACTGATCAATAGTATTATCACCATTAAAATCCTTTGTGAGTTTTATACTGTACTCTATTACATCGTCCCAAGTTTTAGGAGGCTTCTCAGGGTCAAGACCGACTTTTTCAAAAGCGGATTTATTATAGTAAAGGACCTGTACACTCTGATTAAAAGGAATAGCATAAATTCCTCTATCTCTTGTAACACCATTCCAGAACTGGCTTAAGATATCAGTTTTATCATCTTCAGAGATGAGATCGTTAATCGGTTCGATTTTTTCATCAGCGATAAAAACATCGAGATACTCTATTGCAACCTGTGATATATCGGGAATATCCCCGGTCCTTAATGCATTGATCAGTTTTGTTTTTGTTTCATTATAAAGTCCCTGAAAAATTAACTTAATCTGGATATCACTATGCGTTCTATTATACTCATCTACAAGACTTTCAAGCGCACCACCCTGATATATACTCATGCTATGCCAGAATGTCAGTTCAACAGGCTCTCTTTTTCTACTCCCCATTGCATGGAGGGGAGAATGGTTTGAAATTAATAGTGATATGAGAACAATAGATAACAGGAGATATTTTTTCATTTTTTGTCCTGAAAAGCTTAATTTTGGATGATAAATATGTTAGACTTTTTACATGGCTTGCTTCAATATTTTATTTTTCTTTCACTTTTTGTTATAAACCAGTGGTCATTATATTTTTTAAGAGAAATAGTCTCTTCGATATGATATTCTTTAAGCTCATTACCAACATCAATAACCTTTGTATAACTAGCAGAAAAAACAGGATTTTCATCATCCATGATTTCTTCTATTTCAAGATTCTTAATTCTATACCCATCCGTTGATTTGTCGTTGCTGTTCATTGCCTCAGGTTCATAAACACTCTTCATCTTCTGCATTACATAGAGTCTATTCAATTCATTTTTTACCTCTTTTCCAGCTCTCTTATAAAATACTGAATCTATAATATCCATATCAAGATTATTTATTCCTTTAAAATATAACTCTACAACCTGCACAGGATTCAAGTCTTTTGTATAATCGATTGCTTCTTTTCTTGTAATAATATCGTATATAATATACGCAACCACTCCGAGTATTATAAGCATCAAAAAAATGAGCTTCCACCTTTTTGAAAGGAGACCTGTTAATCTAAACTTAAAAAGAATAAATGATTTTTGCCGAAAGAGGGGGATTTTGAACTTATTACCCTCTTCTTTTTGAGATATGCCTTCTTGAACTACCTCTCGAAACCTTTTTAGATCAATCGCCTTTTCTTGCATTATATTCCAAACCATATCAGAGAAGTATCTGGGAGTATCCGGGATAAAAGTGGAAATATCAAAAATCGGTTCACCTCTTACATCTTGATCTTTTGTTAATAGGAGGTAAATGAATTTTGTCAGTGAGTAGGTAAGAGCCTTCTGATTAGTATATTGATCCTTATTTCCTTTACCGATACAAAAGTATAAAACTCTTTGCTTTTCAACTTCATAATATGTATTTATAAAAGTTATTATCTTGAATGGGAGAAAAGTGACTTCTAGATTGGCTTTATCAAGGTAAATGCTGTTTAGTAAAAGGGCAGGATAGAAACCTGATTCCTTTTTCAATTCTTCTGATGCATCGAATACCTGTAAAATTACTTCAAGAATCCCTTTTGTACTGTCAGAAAAGAAGCTTTGAGGTAGATAATTACAGTAGAGATCGTATAGAGATGTCCCTTTAATATGAAATCCAATTAAGAAAATACATCTATTATGATTGATGACTTGTGAAAAGTTATATGTAGCAATATTATTTTTAGCAACAACATGAATTTTTTCAGAAAGGTGTTTCTTTAGATAATTAATAACTGATATAATAGTTCTTTTGGAAGATGCATCTTCACAAATACCTGTATAGAACATGGGAGTAGTATCTTGCTTTTCCATCTTGTAAATAATCAAATAAAAATATTTTATTAAATGTCTTATGTCAAGTTTTAAAGATTGAGCAAGTAGTTCTCAAATTAATATATTATGGTAAACTGAGAATTTTCTTATTAGATTTATAATACCGATTTTTAACTTCTGTATTATCGAGAATGTGGATTTTCCATATTAGAACCTTAATACTGATTTTTTTACTTTTTTGGTAAAAAAATCTTTTCCATTGAGGCCGTAGGCCTCAATTTGAGCGAAACGACGTGAGGTCGTAAGCCTCAATTTGAGCGAAAGCGACTAATCGTGAATGCGGCTTGCTCGCATTAGGGGACAGATATGAGGAGTTCTATCCCAATTATTAACAAAACAGATAAAAAGGGGAGTTTTATTAAGCCATGTCCAGGAACACCAAAACACGTATGCTGTGGATATAAGATAATAGACCTTGCACATGGTTGTAATTTAGGTTGTACATATTGTATTTTGAACTACTACTTTCAAAAAAATATATTAACTGTATTTACAAATAGAGAGAAGATTTTTTATGAATTAGAAAACTTTCTTGAAAAGAAGAAAGGAATTACCCGCTTTGGTACAGGAGAGTTTACAGATAGTCTATTATTTGAAAATGACTTCCCCTTTTATCATGAATTAGTTCCATATATTGCCGAAAAAAGGAACGCTGTTCTGGAAATCAAAACAAAAACAGTGAATATTGATCGTTTGTTGGATATCAAGAACCATGACAATACAATTGTATCATGGTCTTTAAATAGCGATTATATTGCTCAGCAAGAGGAAAGGCTTGCCCCGAAAATAAAAAAAAGAATCAATTCAGCATTTCAAGTTCAGGAAGCAGGATATAGACTTGCATTTCATTTTGATCCAATAGTTATCCATGATGGATGGGAAGAAGGGTATAAAAAAACAGTAGATGAAATATTTAAAAAGATCAATCCAGAGAGTATTGTGTATGTAAGCATGGGAACACTGCGATTTATTCCAGAAATGGTAGAGTTTATGAATAGGGTGGGTGCGAGCTATATAGATGGTGAATTTATTAAAGGAGCTGATAATAAGATGAGGTATTTTAGGCCTCTAAGGACATGGGCATATAAAAAGATAAAGACATTTCTTTTGGAATATTTAAGTGAAGATATTATCTATATGTGCATGGAGAGCCCCACAGTCTGGGAAGATGTATTTAGTATATCAAATATGAACTCTCAGAAACTAAGAAAAAGACTCGATAGAGCGTGTTTTGATAAATTTGATATTATCTGTGATTAAACTATAGTAACAGTAACGAATGCTTTTATTATGTGCAGGATAATATAATAGAGACAAAAAAAGTTAATTGTCCCATTTTTCTTGACAAAAATATTAACATGAAGTAATGTTGAAAAAAATATGGTAAATGGCAGGTAGTGAAGTAGTATTTACCCTTGCGGTGAGCAAATTCTATTGTTGTCGAGATATTTCTAAAAACCACAAATCATAACTTTTCCACTATCATTTTTCGATAAAATAAAGGTGATGTTTGGGGTGGCTAAATATGAGGCTTCCTAAACTGCTTTTAATATTTCAATGGTCTTTTCTTTGGCCGTTCCTGTGAGATATGAGGACTAATATAGAGAATAGAAGAGATGTTAATATCCAATGGAGGAGATCTTGCTCTTTCGACCCAAGCGGTAGTCCAGCTCTGTTCAGGCAATTCTCACATGATATATCCTTTTCTCTAAGTCCTGTCGGTGAGTCGTGTCAGCATCAGATAAAACATTACTATGGAACCTTTTTGCCTGACAAGCCTAGTAAAATATACTAAGGAGTGTTATGGAATTACTGCAGGAACATCTCTTGATTCTATCCAGTCGGAAATAAACCAGTAAAAGCTCCCATGCTTTGCAGCGGTGAGACGAAGCGGTGATCTTTTATCAAATTTGTGGAAGTCGAGAGTGCAAAATCTACTCGAACAATTCGTTGCCAACAGATATATTGTCTTCCCAGGAGCGATATTCCGAAGAGCTGGCTTCCTCAAAGTAGTCAAATCACATTAGCGCATACAGGTTGGATTTGTGTCAAAAGCGTCCTTAAACTACCGGTCCTCCGGTGTAGATATTAATGCTAACAGTGAAGCCAACGAGCGCATCAAGACATTGATAGGCACTAACCAGGATCGGTGGGTCGTGACTCGTCCGGGATTGTTCAGCGGTGCCGTTCGATTGAATCAGGCCAAGGCTCTGCAGCAGCCTGCTTTAGACGGAGCTCTGGGGTACACCGAAGAAGCAACGGCAGCAACCGCTGGGCCTGTGTGGCAGATGTGTTGCCGAAAACTTCAGCAAGGTGCAAAGCCTTTAGCCTTTCTAGATTACGTAGCAGCCTCTGTCCTGATTCCAATGAAAGTCGTCTCCATTGTCCGCCAATTCTCTGAGCTTCTATCCCGTTATCCGAAGACATCACTTATTGGCGGGGAAACGGCGGAAATGCCGGATACGTTCCAACAAGGCACGTTGGAAATCGTCGGGGCTCTGTTCGGCTTCTTAGATCGGGGAGACTTCCATTCCGAATGTGTCGATCTTTCTACGATTCAACACATGTCCGAGCCAGTTCTGGTCTCAAGCATCGACGGGGTGGGAACAAAAACCAAGCTGGGGATCATGGCCAGAAAAACCTCTACATTGGCCCGGGATATTATACACCACTCTTTGAACGACATACTCTGCCAAGGAGCACAGGGAATAGCGCTAATGATATACATAGGATGCCATAGTCGGGATGAAGCGCTTATTCAACCCATCGTGCAATCTGTTCGCCAACATTGTTCTGATCTGAACTTGAGTCTTGTCGATCTAGTAGTGACGGAGAAGCCGAACCTCTACCTGCCAGGTGAGCTGGACATCTGTGGTGCAGTAGCCGGTCTGCTCGATGCCGAAAATCTCATCCAGGGCGAGGCGATCCAGGCCGGAGATGTGCTAATTGGTCTTGCTTCCTCTGGTCTACACACCAACGGCTATTCTCTGGCTCGACGGGCGCTCCTAGACAACGCTGGCTTTAAACTTGAGCAGTACCTGGAGGAACTGGGAACCACTCTGGGGGAGACTCTTCTGGAGCCCCACAAAAACTACGCACCTGTTGTGCTACCAATATTAGAAGATGATGTTTTAGGTAATGCGGTCAAAGGTTTGGCCCATATCACTGGCGGGGGACTACTGGAGAATGTGGCGCGCATTCTTCCTGAAGGCCTGAGCGCTGAAATACAGCTTGGCTCTTGGACTCCTCAACAGATCTTTCGACTGATTCAGCGGGTAGGGAATATCCCTGAACGGGATCCAGTGGGCAAAGGGATGTACGAAACCTTCAACATGGGGATCGGGCTGGTTATTGTAGTAGAGGCTCAACGCGCCGATGCGGTCCTCCATCGGCTCCAAAAAGAAAGCGGGGAACAGCCGATTGTGATCGGTCAGGTGGTATCCGGATCGGTAGATACCTCTCGGAGCTCGTCTGGATTTCGGAAGGAGAAAGTCCGGTTGCAGTCATGATTCACCGTATCGAAGTCGGCTTCAAGAATGGAGTCTCCGATGCTCTGGGCAGGAGTATAGCCCAGAAAATTAGAGATCATCTGCGCATCACTGTTAAGAAAGTGGATACGAGAAATCTGTTCTTTTTGGAGGCTGCGCTCACCACATCTCATTTAGAAGAAGCTGCCCGAGAATTGTTTATCGATCCGGTAATCCAGCGTTATGCCATCGATGAGAATCTGGAAGGGGAGCCCTTTGATGTGTCTATTACCGTGGGATACAAACCCGGGGTCACAGATAATGTAGGACGTACCGCTACCATGGCTCTGAGTGATCTGTTGAACAGACCCTCGCAGCCAGATGAAGTGGTATACACCGCCACGCAATATCTGCTGTACGGAGTGAGTGTGCGAGATGCCGAGCGTATTGCTGAGGAGATTTTGGCCAACGAATTGATCGAAGATGTGTTAGTTCAGAGCTACAACGAATGGAAGCGAAACGGTCTATCTCTGCGTTCAACCCGGGTGGAGAGCATACATGAACCGCAGGTTCTGGAGATAGACCTTCAGGTCAGCAACGAAGCACTATTGGAGATCAGCCGCAGCCGTAACCTGGCCCTAGACCTTCGGGAAATGCAGGCTATCCGGGATTACTTCCGCTGTTCGGAAGTTCTTAATCAGCGCCAGGCTGTCAGTTTGGGACCGAATCCTACCGATGTGGAGCTGGAATCCCTGGCCCAGACCTGGTCAGAGCATTGTCACCATAAGATTTTCAATGGTATCATCCACTACACCGATGAACATGGCCACAGTAAAACCATCAATTCTTTGTTCAGGACTTATATCCACCGGGTAACTGAGGAGATCGATGCCGACTGGCTGCTCAGTGTGTTCAGGGACAACGCCGGCGTGATTCGCTTCACTGACAATTTGGCTCTGGTGTACAAGGTGGAGACCCACAACAGCCCCAGCGCTCTCGATCCATACGGCGGGGCTATGACTGGTATCGTGGGAGTTAATCGCGATCCTTTTGGTACAGGGCTCGGCGCCCACTTAATAGCCAATGTCTGGGGCTACTGTCTTGGGAATCCTTTCTGGGAACATGAGTTGCCCAAAGGGCTGTTACATCCGCGGCGCATCCGCGACGGCGTGCATTGCGGGGTCATCGAAGGGGGTAACCAGAGTGGCATCCCATATGCTAGAGGATGGGAGCTCTTCGAAGACCGTTATATGGGCAAGCCCCTAGTGTTTTGCGGTACCTTGGGGGAGATGCCTCTGGAGATCCGCCAAGTGCCCACCTGGCTTAAGGAAGTTCAACCGGGAGATCAGGTGGTGATGGTCGGCGGACGGGTGGGCAAGGATGGTATTCATGGAGCCACGTTTTCCTCTGAGGAGCTGCACGCCAGCTCCCCGGTTCAGGCAGTACAGATCGGGGATCCCATTACTCAGAAGCGTATGACAGATATGCTGCTGGAAGCCCGCAGCCAGCTGCTCTACCGAGCATTAACTGACAACGGAGCGGGAGGCTTGAGCTCTTCAGTGGGGGAGATGGCCAATTTAAGTGGCGGCTGCGAGATAGACCTCTCGCAGGTTCCGCTGAAGTACCAGGGTCTCGATCCCTGGGAGATTTTGGTTTCCGAGGCTCAGGAGCGCATGACTCTCGCCGTACCCCCGAAAAAGCTTGAGGCCTATCGAAAACTGTCAGAGAAAAGGAACGTGGAGTCCGCCGTTCTGGGCTGTTTCAACGATAGCGGCAGGTTTCACGTAAAATACGGGAAGCGGACTGTGGCCTACTTGGATCTGGAGTTTATGCACCGAGGAGATCCACCATACGAGCTGGAAGCCACCTATATCCGCAAGAATTTCGAGGAACCTGAGGTTGCGGTTTCCGATCACAGAATCTTTCTTCAAGCTATGCTACGTCGCCTAAATATCTGCTCTATAGAGGAGAAAGCCAGGCAGTACGATCACGAGGTCCAGGGTCGCAGTATTATCAAGCCCTACGGTGGCCGCTTCTTCGATATGCCCACCGATGCCACAGTGCTGCTGGCCGAGTATAGAGGTAAACAGGGGATTATCCTGACCGAGGGGATCAACCCGTTTTACTCGGACATTGACACGTACTGGATGGCCGCTTCAGTTGTTGACCTGGCGGTGCGAAGGGTCATCGCCACGGGCGGCGATCCGGACTTTATCGCCGGGCTGGACAATTTCTGCTGGCCTAATGTGGTCAAAGACATGCCAGAGCGCAGCCACAAACTTGCCCAGCTGGTGCGAGCCAATCAGGGACTATATGATACCTGTCTGGCCTACTCGGTTCCATTAATATCCGGAAAGGACAGCATGTCTAACGACAGCACTCTGACTGATCCGCCCATCTCAGTTCCACCTACACTCTTGATTTCCGTAATCGGTCGGATCGACGATATCGCTAAGATAATCACTATGGATGTAAAGGCTGCCGGCGACCTGGTGTACATCTTAGGGGAAACTCTGCCGGAAACTGGGGGCAGCGAGTTTCTGCGCTGCTACGGAGAACATTTACGGGGCAGGGCGTATATCGGCAATAGGGTACCCCAGTTGGACAAAGAAGCATCCCTGAGGCTATACCGAGCGCTGCACCGCTGCATCCAAAATAACCAGCTACATTCCGCCCACACACCGGCTCTTGGTGGGCTGGGTATAGCCTTGGCAAAGATGTCCATGGCCGGTGGCTACGGGTTGGAAATCGATCTGAGGCGGGTGCCCAGCACGGTGAACACTGATGCTGAGCTGCTGTACTCCGAATCCAACAGTCGATTCGTTGTTACCGTGGCGCCGGAGAAAGCCCGAGCCTTCGAAGAACAGATCAAGGGATGCCCTGCTTATCAGGTGGGCACGGTACTGGAAGAAGCCCGGTTGCGTGTAACCGGTCTGGATGGGGATCGGATCATCGATGAAGATCTGCAGGGATTGAAAGCAGCTTGGCAGGAACCGTTAAAGCTTTAAACTAGGGAGGAGAACGATAAAACCTACAGTAATCATCGTTACCGGTGACGGTCTGAACTGTGAGCTGGAAACCGCCTACGCGTTTGAGCTGGCTGGGGCAGAGGCCCATCTAGTGCACATTACCGACCTTCTCTCAAGGGAAACTACCCTCGATAAGTACCAGGCATTGGCTTTGATCGGTGGATTCTCTAATGGTGATCATCTGGGCGCCGGGACTGTGCAGGCCAGCCGCTTCAAGCATCGCCTTAAGGATGACCTGGAGCGCTTCATTGGGGCGGGAAAGCCAATCATAGGCATTTGCAACGGCTTTCAGACCCTCGTGAAGATGGGAGTGCTGCCTTGGGAGTGCGAAGAGAATCCTCAGCGCTGGACCCAGGTGGCGACCATCATGTCAAACGATTCTGGAAGGTTCGAGGACCGTTGGGTCTATCTGCTCGTTGACCCAGATTCCCCCTGCATTTGGACTCGAGATATTAAGAAGCTCTTTCTGCCGGTACGCCACGGAGAGGGTAAATTCTTCACCGATGATCCGCATCTGATCCCCCGATTAATCGAAAACAGACTGATTGTGGTTCGTTATGCAGACTCGGAGTACCGGGGACCGACTCTAGACTATCCACTCAACCCCAATGGTTCTCTAGAGGCTATCGCCGGGATCTGTGACCAGACCGGTCTTATCTTCGGGTTGATGCCCCACCCGGAGGCTTACCTGAGCCCTTATAACCATCCCTCATGGACCAAATGGACGGCTATAGGTGAGCCCTTGCCGACTGAGGGGGACGGTGTGCAGATCTTCCGTAAGGCTGTAACGTATATGCAGGACTCTTAAAAGGGAATCATAAGGAATTATGTATGAGAGATCAACCAAGGATACCTACAGCTATCCTGATGAGTGGCACCGGCTCCAACGCCCGCAAACTCCTGGCGTATCCCGATTCGGCTTACGAGATCAGGGTTATTATATCTGACAACAAGGACTCCAATTATCGCCAGATCGCCGAGGAATATGGGGTAGAACACCGATTAAACGACATCTACGCCTTTTACCGAGTTCCTCATCCAGGGGAAGGATTGACCCCGGAGAAGGGACAGCTTTTGAAGGATCTTAAAAAAAGAGAGGCTTTCGACCGGCAGACTCGGAAAATTCTTCAGAAATATGGGATAAAATTGATTGCCGCTGCTGGTTACGATTGGATTATCAGTGCTTTTCTGTGCCAGGAGTTTGTCATCGTGAATGTTCATCCTGGGGATCTCCAGATTCAGGATGAGCAAGGACGGCGCAGGTATATTGGTCAGGGTTGGGTGCCTACGGCTAAAGCCATCCTCAACGGTGAGACCAACGCTCATTCCACCACCCATTTGGTAACCGCCGATTTGGACAGCGGACCCATCGCCCGGGTCTCGAAACCGGTGCCGATCAATCTGCCCCAGGGAATTACGGCGCGGAACATTCTGCCCCCCAGCGTCAGCCTGAAAGAGGTGATCCAAGATATAAACCACGGTGGGGGAGAGTTGTATAGTGAAGCCTTGATCTATACCCACAGCCTGAACGTCCAGCAACGGCTAAAAGAGGCGGGGGACTGGGTGGAGTTTCCCCTAACCCTGGATCAAGTAGCCCGATTGATGCTCGCCAGCCGGCTGGTTGTCAGAGCTGGCAGGATTCTTCTGGACGGAGTGCTGGTGAAGGACCTGTTTCTCATGGAAGGAGGGGCGAATGGCTAGAGTACTGGTGGTGGGAAGCGGTGGGAGGGAGCATACACTGGCCGAGTTCTTAAGTCGCAGCCCCCAAGTGAAAGCGGTGTTTACCGCACCTGGCAACGCAGGCACACCGGGAAACGTGAACCTGGACATCTCCGGATCAGACAGTTTTAGCGGCCTGGCCGATTTTGTACAAGAAGAGGGAATCGATCTCACTGTGGTTGGACCTGAGGCTCCCCTCTGCGCGGGCATCGTCGATGTGTTTGAAGCCAGGGGCTTGAAGATCTTCGGTCCCTCCCGGGCTGCCGCGCGTTTGGAGGGGGATAAGGCTTTTTCCCGTCGGTTCATGAAGACCTATGGCATTCCCCACCCGGAGTTTTCCGTGTTTCAAAACCTTAATGATGCTCTGTGCTACCTCGAAGAGTTACCGGACAGTCCCATTGTGGTCAAGGCAGCCGGTTTGGCAGGTGGTAAGGGGGCACTGGTATGCACAGCAAAAGAAGAGGCAAAGCAGGCGGTGGAGCTGATGATGGGGGAAAGACGCTTCGGTGCTGCCGGAGACACCGTGGTTATCGAAGAGTTCATGGAGGGGGAAGAAGCATCTATACTGGCCGTGTGCGATGGGCGGCATCCCTGCTACCTGGCCTCCTCTCAGGACCACAAGCAGATTTACGAGGGAGATCAGGGGCCAAATACGGGAGGAATGGGCGCCTATGCCCCGACGCTGGTGGTTACCGACGAGGTACTGCGAAAGGTGGACCAATCCATCATCCGGCCGGCGCTGCGCGGGATGACAGAGTTAGGTACCCCATACCGGGGTTGCCTCTACGCTGGACTCATGATCAAAGATGGACAACCTAAAGTAGTGGAGTTCAACTGCCGGTTCGGTGATCCTGAGACTCAGGTGGTACTGCCCCTGCTGGAGAACGATTTCTACGAGCTCCTTGTACTAGCCATAGAGGAAAAACTGGATGAGGTTGACGTCAAGACGTGTAACGGCGCCGCCTGCTGTGTGGTTCTGGCCTCGGGTGGGTATCCTGAGAAATACGAAAAGGGCAAGCTTATCGAAGGCCTGGAGAAGGCTGCTGAGCTGGATGACCTATTCGTGTTTCATGCCGGTACCCAGATGAATGAGTGGGGACAACCGGTTACCGCAGGTGGGCGGGTTTTGGGCATTACCGGCCTGGGAGACACCATTCAAGGGGCGGTCCAGCGGGCTTACCATGGCGTGGACATGGTGTACTTCGAGAACTGTCACTGCCGCAGGGATATTGCTCACAGGGCCCTGGAACGATTGAATTTCACCGACGGCTGAGCCGGCCGGGAGCACATTCGGGAGGGAGAAATGAAAGAAGCTTTTATTGAGACAATTCAGAGCAAGACAGGCTGCGTCCTGATCCTGGCCGCGTCTGACAGCGATCAACCGCATGTGGAGAAAATCATCGCGGCAATGAAAGCATATGACATTCCTTTCCAGGTACGTATCTGCTCTGCTCATAAGCAACCGGAGACTTTGATGAGCATCATTCGAGAGATCAACGCCCTGGATGGGGCAGTGACACTGATTGCAGTAGCTGGGGGCACCGATGCTCTGTCCGGAACGCTCTCGTTCCATGCCCTGCAACCGGTGATCAGCTGTCCGCCGGATGCGCCAAATGAAAGCTGCCTAAATAATCCATCGGGAAGCTCAAATGCTTTCATCCTGCAACCCAAGAATGTGGGCCGCTTTGTGGCCCAACTCTACGCGCCGTTCAATCCGTCATTCAAAAGAAAACTTGAAGAGAGTATCCGGTCAAAGGTCAGCCATCTTGCACAAAAGGACCGAGAATTTCATAAAAAGTACAGGAGGCAGTAGCCCGTGGGAAGTGTCAAGGATCTTCTGGTCACTACTCCGGCACACGAGAATCGGACTGGAGTGGGGACCTTTATTTTCTCCGACCGCTATAGCGTGTTCGACTGGGGGGAGATGCCCGATCACATCCAGAACAAGGGCTGTGCTCTGGCGGTCATGGCAGCATATAACTTCGAAGAGCTTGAGAAACGCAGTATCCCTACCCACTATCAGGGACTGGTACAGCAGAATGGAGGCATAGTGCGGTTCGCTGAGCTTAAGCAAAAGGACTGCGGTGCCCGAAGGATGCAGGTAAGCCTAGCTCGGGTGTACCACCCTATTGCTCGGGAGTTCTGGGTGTCGGAGAGAGATGTGGAACTGCGCTACGACTACTCCTTCTTCGAGAAGAACCGGGGCAGGATCAATAACTACCTTATCGGCCTAGAGATTATCTTTCGTAACGGACTCCCGCTGGGCAGCTCGGTGTTTAAGAAAATCGATACTGCTCAAATGATCTCCGATACCAAGGAGCGTCAGAAGAAGCTGGCTTCCCTGCTTAAGGGACTGGGGCTTAAAGAGCGGCCCCAACCTGGTGACATGCTGCCTGCCCCGGTGATGGGTTTTACTACCAAGCTGGAGCCGGGAGATCGCAGCCTCACCGAAAAGGAAGCCTATCGGATATCGGGCCTCCGCAAGGTCGATTTTCAGGAGCTCAAGCAGCTGGCACTCAAGGTCAACGACTTCGTAACCGAACGGGCCGAGGAGACCGGGTTCCAGCACTACGATGGCAAGGTCGAGATGTTATACAACAACAGGTTATACATCTGTGATGTGCTGGGCACCTTCGATGAAAACCGATTCGGCTTCCAGGGGCAACAGATCAGCAAAGAGGTGCTGCGGCAGTGGTACAAGCGCAACCAGCCGGCTTTCGTTGAAGCCTGCGACAGGTGGAAAAAGACCGGAGCAGGCTGGCAGAAGCGTAGCGACGTGCAACCGGTAAAATTACCCCCAACCTTAGCTACCATGGTCTCTCAGATATACATGGCTGGCTGCAATCGTTACACTGGTAAAAAAGTTTTCGATGTTCCCGAGTTGGAAAGGGTGCTCGAGAAGTTGCAGAGGTATAAGGATCAGCAGGTATGAGACGATCTTAATACATCAACCCTCTGATCAGCCGTTATTTCAACCGGCAGATGAGCCAGATCTTCTCCGACGAAAACAGGTTCAAGAACTGGAAGCGATGTAGGATCGCCCAGGCCGAGGTGCAAGAAGAGCTTAGCCCACCTATCAGAGAAGATCAGCTCGAACAGTTGCGAGCATTTCAGGATCGGATCTATTATGAAGTCATGGAAACCAAGAAAAAGGAGATCCACCACGAGGTGTTGGCTGCCAAGGCTGCAGTACAGCTTTCTCAAGCCTTTCGAGGGAGACCATGACAAGGTCGAGAGGCTCAAAGATCTGGTGATTTAAAGGCTGAGTATTGGGAAGATCTTTCCGGTAACCGGCCAGACTTATCATCAGTAGCATGGCAACAGCGTTTTGGCACAGATTTCTTCGTCTGTAGATTTCTGCAGACGGGCTCAGCAGAAGGTGGAGGAGTACCTGACGGAGGTTGTCACCCTGTTTGTTGAAAAACAGCAATACCTTTTGGAAAGTGCCCGAAGCTTCAGGTATAGAAGATGAGAGATGATGCAATACATGACAGATGCGCAGTTTTTGGAATTTGGGGCGTTGAGAAACCGGCAGAATACGTTTACCTAGGGCTGCACAATCTCCAGCACCGAGGCCAAGAGTCCAGCGGCATTGTTACGTCAACTTCCAATGGATTCCGCAGCAATTACGGCTTAGGTATCGTTAATGACGTTTTTGATGAGAAGATGCTTGAACAGCTGGGAGGTAAAGGGGCTATCGGCCACAACCGATACTCCACACTTGGTTCCTCCTCTCTCGATAACGCCCAGCCTCTCATCGCTCAGACCAAGAATGGCCCTGTAAGCATCGCCCACAACGGTCAGTTCGCCAATTGTGAGCAGCTCAAGAATAAGCTTAAGGAGGCCGGATGTATCTTCAAGACCGACAGCGATACTGAGATCATTCTACATCACTTCGCCCGTTCAAATGAAAAGACCATCGAGGGTGTTGTTGCCTCCTCCTTTCGCGGAGTAGCTCCGGCCTACTCCATGGTCATACTCACCCCCAATGAGTTGATCGCAATTCGGGACCCTTCAGGAGTGCGGCCGTTGGTGTACGGTAAGCTGGATGAGGCGACGGTTGTGGCCTCCGAAACCGTGGCCTTTGACATCATTGGTGCTCAATATTTTGGGGAAGTGATGCCCGGTGAGATGCTTTTGGCGGACGTTCGAGGAATGCGTCGCGTACAGCTGTTGGAGCCCATGGAGGAGCTGCGTTGCATATTCGAGCTCATCTACTTCGCTCGACCAGACAGCTATCTGTTCGGATGTCACGCCACCACTGGGGAGGTGCGAAAAGCTTTTGGACGTCAGCTTTACAGGGAACATCCAGTGGAGGCGGATGTTGTGGTGCCAGTGCCTGATTCCAGCACATACGCCGCCCTGGGTTTCAGCCAGGAATCGGGGATTCCTTTCGAGTTTGGTCTGATCCGCAGCCACTACATCGGCCGTACCTTCATCGAGCCCACCCAGGCTATTCGGGACGCCAAGGTGCGTAAGAAGTACAATCCCAACCGGGCCGTATTGGAAGGAAAGCGAGTCGTGGTGGTGGAGGATTCTATCGTGCGAGGTACTACTCTGCGGAATCTAATACACATCCTGTACAGCTTCGGAAGCAAGGAAGTGCATATCAGAGTCAGCTCTCCACCTTACCGCCACAGCTGCTACTTGGGAATCGATACGGCGGAAACTTCAGCCCTGATCGCCTTTAGGCGTTCGGTAGAGGAAATCAGAGATTTCTTAGGGGCAAACTCACTGGGCTACCTCAGCGAAAAAGGTATGTTGGCCAATCCTCTCTTACAGGGAGGGTTCTGCACTTACTGTTTCGACGGAATCAAGAAAATATAGTGGAACTATTTTCTGGGGCGTAGTATTGCAGAGAAAAATTCTTTATAATATTACAATCGAAAACTTAAAAACGGGTGATAAAGCTTTTTATCGAAAAAGCTCTATTGTAAAAAAGCTTTGCTCCAAACCTCCCGGGCTGGAAACACTTCTGGTTTTAAGTCCTCTTGCCTGAGGTGATAGAGGATTGGTATATTTCTATACTTAACTTCCCACAACTCCTACTATTATTCTTTAATCTTCTAAAAAATGAGAAGTATACTTTTAAGGTTTAAATCGAGGAATTTAATAGATTTAGGAATCCACTTTTCAATTTTAAATAGACTTGAAAAAAAGTTAACTTGACATTTTAAAGGAAAGAAAATATTATAAATATCATTAACGGGCTGTGGCGCAGTTGGTTAGCGCACATGTCTGGGGGACATGGGGTCGCCAGTTCAAGTCTGGCCAGCCCGAACTTTCCTTTATTCTATCCTTCTTAAGATTCAAAAATGTGCTGTAATTGAAATTTATAGCGAATTTCGAGTTTTAGAAAAGTAGTAAATTATTTCTTTTTAAAGAAATAATTTTGGAGTTGGTGACTTCGTCACCAACGACTAATAAAAGATGATCATACAAAAAAAGTAATGTAATGCCTGCGAACTTCTATTTATAAATCATTAAAAAATATATCTATTTAATTAAATATTGTAACTAAGTTTGTTAAATTTGAAAACTTGAAGTTCGCCTATTTATTTTTTCTTGGCAAATCCATACATTATAAATAGTTAATTAAAATGTTAAAAGATAGTAAGATGAGTGAAAAGGTTGTATATCTTGAATCCCTCGGATGCAATAGAAATACTGTAGATTCTGAAATCATGCTTTCTCTATTAGAAGAAAGGGGTTACAAAATAACACAAAAGCCTGAAGAGGCATCAATTATTATAGTAAATACCTGTGCATTCATCGACGAGGCCAAAGAGGAGGCTATTAATACTATTTTTGAATTGTCCAGGTACAAAAAATCAGATTCAAAATTAATTGTTACAGGATGCTTCCCGCAGCTATATCATAAAGAGATAATCAGAGAAATGCCTGAAGTAGATGCTGTATTAGGAACAGGTAATCTCAATGCTATAATTTATGCTCTGGAAAATCAGAACCAGAAAAGGGATTTCCCAGCAGGCAGATATATAAATAGCGAATACAGGGAATATATAAATAGGAAAAAGCTGCTTACACTACCTGGATATGCTTATATGAAGATTTCGGAAGGATGCAGTAGAAAGTGTAGTTTTTGCCTTATTCCTTTGATAAAGGGGAGACTGAGGAGTAGAAAAATAGAAAATATAGTAATGGAAGCTTGTTTACTGGAAAAGATGGGTACTAAAGAGCTTGTTCTTACTTCACAGGATACCCTCCATTATGGTCAGGACCTTGGTATGAGAAGGGGCCTAACAACACTTGTAGAAAGCCTGATAAGAGAAACAGATATAGAGTTTATAAGATTGCTCTATTTAAGTCCCACTCATGAGCTTATTGAAAATCTCGATATCTTTGACAATGAACGAGTGTTTCCATATTTCGATATTCCAATACAGCATGTTTCAAAAAAGATGTTAAAGAACATGAATAGAATTGGAGATTATGATTATTTTAAGGATATAATAAATAGAATTAGGGAACGGTTTCATAATGCGATTTTGCGAACAACAGCTATTGTAGGCTATCCATGTGAAACTGAGGATGATTTTGCTCAACTTATGTGCTTTATAAAAGAGATGAAGTTTAATCATCTTGGTGTTTTTACATTTTCGCCTCAGAGAAAAACAGAGGCCTATAATATAAAGGGTAGGGTAAATAAAAATATAGCATTAATGAGAAAAATGAAATTAGTTGAATTGCAGAAGGAAATATCACTCAGACATCTAGAAAATAATATAGGAAAAGTCTTTCCTGTTATTATAGAAGAAAAGTTAAGCTGTAACCATCTGTTTTTTGGTAGAAGCTATCATTTTGCACCTGAGGTAGACGGAGTTTTTCTCGTTAGGTCAAGTAAAGATATCAAACCTGGCTCTGTGGTTAATGTAAAGGTAACACGTGCAGATTATTATGATCTCCATGGAGTGAGAATTAGGGATAGTTAATTATTTTTATAAATAATAGAAATAATATTAAAAGTAATAATAATTCATATCAAAATATTTAATAATATAATAGTAAATTAATTCTATGCAATATTAACTATAACATATCCTCGGATCTAACAAGGTCTTCGAACTGTATATCGCATGCAACAATACCAACAATTCTTTCATTTTCACCAAAAATTGGGGAAGATACAGTAAGACATAAAACACCAGTAATATATGAAACATAAAACTCAGAAACATGTAATTTCCCATCCTCAAGAGGTCTGATAAACCAAGATCTATCAGAAAATTCTTCTGGTATTTTGGCTATTTTATACTTTCCTTTAAGACTTGGCTGCGTGACATAGGGAGTTACTATTTTTGCATCAAGATTTGTAACATAAGACCATTGAATAAACTTATGCTCCAGCACTATCTTTTCAAGTATAGGTTGAATGCGTTCCGGGATCATGGATTTGAGTTCAGATGTCTCTGAAATCCTTTGAATGATATCTTCTACCATCTCCAAAGCTCTCTTCTTTATCCTGTCAAACTCAGAAATGTAGAGATGAGGCATAAAGTGTCTCAATACATGTTCCATTTCTTCATTTGAAATTGAAGTAACCCTGCCTTTGTCATACTGCTCCTGAACCCAGTCATTAATCCTAATAACTGCAGGGTCATGTTTGTTAACCCGATTCTCTCCTGTTAATCGTAAGTGTGTATTGATCCACTGTGTTATGCCAGCAGATCCTGATTTATCGTTGAGCATAATACCAGGAGGTCTCTTGAGTAACTTTTCAGTGTCAAAAATATTATATATTTCAGGATTCTTGATCATTCCATCGGCATGAATACCCGCTCTTGTGGCATTAAAATCAGAACCAACAAGGGGATAATTTGGTGGAATGTGCTCAC
>CAYRKG010000005.1:0-103273 GCA_964424795.1 uncultured Spirochaetota bacterium | reverse complement strand
ACACTGAACCGTTCATAGAAATTCTGGCTGACCAGAAGGAGCATACATTATTCTATAAGAGAATACATAGCCATAAGATACCAAAACCAGAAGCTTTTGAGGTAGATTTTAATAAGAATGCAGTCCTCTTCATCTCTTTTGGTAAAAAAAATACCGCTGGATATTCAATAGAATTACGGGATATATATATAAAAGAAACCACATTAATTGTAAAAGCGCGCTTGATTAGCCCCCTTGAAGATAGTATGCAGGCACAAATGATAACCCATCCTTACATTCTTGTTTTGATTCCAAGAAATGGCTATAAAAGAGTCGAATTAAGAAACGAGCGTGGAGAGATGCTGGATCACAAAAATATCTGAAAAACAGGTTACTCCAGGATTCTTATCACCGGTATTTTCATCCCCGATATTCTAATCACTAGTATATATATCCCCCGGATTCTTATCCTCGGGATATATATCCACGGGATTTTCATTCCTAGTATTCTTATCCCCGAGATCTATAGCATCGAGATGTTAGTCCTAGGGATGCTAATACCCGGGATGCTCATTCCATTATCTTGGATGCTGCCTTATCAAGAATATCGAGGTCCGAAGCAAGATCGAGAATTGTATAGCGCCCCCTCATCAGCCGTGCATTGAGCAATGAATCATAAACTTCTTCCTTTGTCTTTCCAAGATCATTGTAGTATGCTGCTGCACCGCCCTTTTTAAGTGCATTTTCCACAGGCCCTGATGGTCTTATAAAACAATCAAGTTCATTCCATATTTGATTCCAATTATCAATAACACACTCTAACTCACGCCTCTTGGCCTTCCAGTCCATATACTTTTCAAAATACTCTCCTTTTACACCCTCTGCGTATTTACCGAACTTTTGATCTATATAAGCCTCAATATCTTCCTTTGAGGGATAGTGATTCTTCAAACTCTCTATACTAAGTATTTTAATAGGATAATTCTTTATAAAATCATAAATTTTTAGCATAATAATAGTTGCAACACCAACCTGCACTCCATGAAGGAACTTTTCCTTTCCATCCTTCAAAGCGATTAAATCCCAGTAATGGGACAAAAGGTGCTCAGCACCTGATGATGGAGTTGAAGTACCGATTATGGTCATGGACAATCCGGAACGCATAATACCGTCCGTAAGAATAGCTATTCCATAATCTGTTCGCTTACCGATCTCTTCAGCTGCATCAAGATAAAGTAGTTCGGATTTATCTGTTATATGAAAAGGAAGAGGACAGAAATAAGTATTTTTTACAATCTGAGAGAGCTTCCAGTCTGCACTGCAGATTGACTTTGAAACAATATCTCCAAGCCCTGCACGGACCATCTCTATCGGTGAACTCTTCAGAATATCAATATCTGCAAATATTGCCATTGCAGGATCAATCATCAGAGTCTTCTTTATGCCTCTATCTGTCAAAGCTGCCATAGATGATGTGTATCCATTCATGGAGGGAGCAGTTGCTACAAGAATATAAGGTAAATCAAGAAGATGAGCAGCATACTTTGTCAAATCGCTGATCACTCCTGAGCCAACAGAAATAAGGTAATCTCCTTTCCCCTTTATATCATCTGAAATCCTCTTTGATAGTTCAATCTCAGCAGGAAGCCTCTGAAGGCCATCACCAACTGGATATACTGTAGAAATTAGCCCCTTCTCATTTAAAACAGATATAACCCTATTTACAACAATCTCTTCTATCTTTTTATCGTAAATGAGAATCCCTTCGCCTGAAATACCAAGTTCCTGCCTCTTTGATTTTATCTCCTCAATTGCTTCATTCTTCATGGAAATATACTTTATCGGAATCCTGTGGTTTTTCCCACAGCTGCATGAAAAAGAGAGATCCATCAGATCGCTCGTATCCTTCTCTATAAGGGCATCAACACTCTGCTGATCCAATATTTACCTCCATTAAGAGATCTACCATCCAAGGCGCTTTAGAAATGCTTCCTCATTCACAATGTTCGTTCCAAACCCTCTGGCCTTTTCAAGCTTACTTCTTCCTGGATTTTCTCCAACAAGCAAATGTGTAGTTCTTCCTGTAACAGAGGCAGAGACTTTACCTCCTCTTTTTTTCACCTCATCCATAGCCCTTTCTCTTGGCTTGAAGTGCTCAAAGGTCCCGGTTACACACCATATCTCCCCTTCAAAAACTTTTAGAAGTTCAGCTCCCCTTTCCTCCTTTTCTGCAACAAAATTAAGCCCTGCCTCCTTCAGCCTGCTGATCATATTAAGAATATCCGGATCGTTGAGCTGCGCAATGATCTTTTGGGCTGTTTTTGGCCCTATCCCCTGAATCCGTGTAAAAATTTCGATATCCTTTTTTGAAGCAGCATCTGTGAGCCTGTCTATGGAATCATAACCATTCTGAATAAGAATCTCCACAACCTTCGGTCCAATCTCATCAAGCCCCAATGAGGAGAGGACAGCAGAATAGGGTCTACTCCTGCTCTTTTCGATCCCCTCTTTTATTAAAGAAACCTTCTTTTCAGCAAAGCCCTCCCTTCCCAGTAAAAGATCGGGATTGAAGTAGTATATATCAGGAATATCCCTGATCAGTTCCAGATCGATGAGCTCTCTTACAGTTTCAGGACCGAGATTTTCAATATCCATCTGTCCCCTTCCAACAAAGAAGGAAAGCCTCCCGTATATCCGTGCGTCACAGTTTCTATTCGGGCAGAAGTGGTGAGCACCATCCTGTATAAGCTCAGTTTTACAAACAGGGCAGACCTGTGGCAATGAAAAGGTTTTATTTCCCTTGATGTTCTTGTCCAAAACCTCTTCGACTGCTGGTATTACATCACCCCTCCTCGAAACAGCAACCTGATCTCCTAGTGCAATATCGAGGCTTGTTATATAGTCCTGGTTGTGCAGAGTTACATTGCTGACAGTGGTTCCAGAGATGCGCACAGGCTTAATTCTTGCAACAGGAGTAATCCTCCCTGTTCTTCCCACCTGCACTTCAATCCCTGTAATTTCTGAAACTGCCTGCGGTGCTTCAAACTTGAAAGCAATTGCCCATCTTGGATGATGTGATGTGTGACCAAGCATATCTCTGGCCCCATATTCATCAACCTTGACAACGAGTCCATCGATCTCATAATCGAGTCTTTTCCGATCCTTCAGCTTTGTATTGATATAATCACCTACATCATTAAAACTTCCCCTTACCCATTCGTCATGTTCATCGAAAATCCATCTATATCTGCCCTGATCTCCTGATAAGGAAAAATATCCAATATCCTTTCCAATCCGAAAGCCAAGTTTAGATAACCTGTGAAGGACTTCAATATGCCTTTCCATCCGTTGCTCACCGAAAAAGCCTTCATAGATAAATGATCTCAATGGAACTCTTGCAACCTCGCTGCTCTTTTTTCTTCTCAGGCTTCCTGCAGCAAAGTTTCTGGGATTTGCATATATATTATCCATATCCTTATTTAAAGCCTCAAAATCTGATATATTGATATATATCTCGCCCCTGAAGGTATCAGTAACAGGTTCAGAAAGCTTCAGAGGAATATCTCTTATGGTGCGAATATTGTCTGTTATGTCATTTCCTACAAAGCCATTACCTCTGGTCACAGCCCTCATGAGTATACCATTTTCATAGTGAAGCACAATTGTGGAACCATCAACCTTTTCCTCAATTACAAAAGAAAGCCCGCTCTCCCATTCCCCTGCAACCTTTTCTATCCACTCCAGTAGATCACCCTCTTTATATACCTTATCGAGACTCAGCATGGGAGACACGTGAGGAACTTCGGGAAACTCGTTATCAAGATCCGATCCTACCCTCTTAGTTGGACTTTCAGGAAAGGCGAAGGCTGGGTGTTTCCTCTCGAGGGTTATAAGTTCATCAAAAATTGCATCGTACTCCCTATCGGAAATTTCAGGTTTTGTCTTTCTATAATAGAGATCCTGATGCCTCCTTATCTCTTTTGAGAGAAATGCAATTCTATTTTTAATATCTTCCATTTCTTCCATGAAGGATAATCCCCATATGATCTATGGTACTACACCCCCATTTCTTACAAAAATCCGTTAATGTATCGCTTAGGGTCAGGAATAATTTATTTTCTTTTAATGTTCTCTGTTCTACTAATTTAATACTTTGCAAAAAATCTGACATCCGCTTTATTCATCTTAATATTTCTAGATTTTTAAGAAAATGAAAATTAATAAATCACGATTGCGGTATTGTGCCTCTTTTAGAAGATGAAATTGAGATTTTGAAGAAAGAAAAATTGAATCAAACAGGAGGTGGATTCGATATCAATCGAATCCACCTTGCCTGGTAAAGCCCGCACTAAACCTTGGGCAGTTCTTTAAGAGCCTCTTCGATCTTTGCCTTCGGGTATTCATAATCCTGCAGTTTCCCTGCGAGGTAGGCATCATATGCAGCCATATCAAAATGTCCATGTCCGCTGTGAGCCAAGAGTATAGTCTTTTTTTCTCCAGATTCCTTGCATTTGAGGGCTTCATCAATTGTGGCCCTGATTGCATGATCTGTTTCTGGTGCGCTGATAATACCCTCAGATCGGGCAAAGGTTACTCCAGCATCAAATGTTTCAAGCTGGTGGGCTGCTCTTGCTTCTACAAATCCAAGGTTAAGCAGGTGGCATATTATAGGAGCCATCCCATGGTATCGTAAACCACCAGCATGTACAGGAGGCGGAATAAAACCATGACCCAGGGTAAACATCTTCGCAATAGGTGCGAGACCAGCAACATCACCAAAATCGTATGCATATGGACCCTTTGTTAATGTTGGACAGCTAAAAGGCTCTACATTTATTATTCGCAAATCAGGTTTCGTACCATCTATCTTATCCTTTACAAATGGTAAAAACAAACCTGCAAAGTTTGAACCTCCGCCAACACAGCCAACAATAATATCTGGATATTCACCAATCTGTTCCATTATCTTTTTAGCTTCAAGCCCATTTATTGTTTGATGCATTAAAACATGGTTCAGTACACTCCCAAGCGAGTATTTGGTATCATCTCGAGATAATGCGTCCTCCACTGCTTCACTGATAGCTAGACCAAGGCTTCCAGGACAATCTGGATCTTTAGCAAGCATATCTCTTCCTGATTTTGTATCCTCCGATGGACTGGGAATACACTGAGCACCCCAGGTCTGCATCATCACTCGACGATAGGGTTTCTGATAGTAACTCACCTTCACCATGTACACTTTGATTTCAATGTCAAAACATGCACCTGCAAATGATAAGGCGCTTCCCCATTGTCCTGCACCTGTCTCTGTGGTTACACGTTTAACACCCTCCTTTTTATTATAATAAATCTGGGCTACTGAAGTGTTTGGCTTATGGCTTCCTGGTGGAGATGTTCCTTCATACTTGTAGTAAACCTTTGCTGGAGTATCGAGCGCTTTTTCAAGCCTCCTTGCCCTGAAAAGTGTGGTGGGCCTCCAGAGTTTATAAATATCCTGAACCTCTTCGGGGATTTCGATGTACCTCTCGGTACTCACCTCCTGCTTGATAAGCTCCATTGGAAAAAGGGGAGCAAGGTCAGCAGGTCCAAGTGGCTCTTTTGTTCCAGGATGCAAGTAAGGAGGCAATGGCTCCGGTAAATCTGCTAATACATTGTACCATACTGTTGGCATATCCTTTTCATCAAGTGTAAACTTTGTCCTTTCCATTTCTATTCTCCTTGTATTAATATGAATAACTTTTCATTATATTAAGTCTCCGTGTTCTGGCCCCAGAGGGGCCATCTTTTGTGTATAATAATCATAAAGCCTCCTTAACTTCGCATAATAAAAAAAGACCGAAGGCTCATATACCCACGGTCTTTTTTATGGATAAAAAAACCGTGGCCCTACCCCTCAGGGGTAATCCACGGTTTATAATCTATTAATGATGGACTACCCCCAAGAAAGGTCAGTCCACCACCACCATGCTGAAGGATTCATCTGAATATTTGAATATTCACATACCATAACGTTCATTTTATATCAGATATAAGCTTTTTTGTCAAATAAAAAAATAAAAAAATTAAATTTCGATTTTGGCACTTAAACTGCGATTCATGAATTTTGTAAAAATTTTCAAAATTTGTATTTTTTATGGTATAAATCATTATCTTTTTTATTAAAGAAGATCTAGAATCCATTGAAAAAATTAAGAAAATTTGTAAACTAAGGTTTAAATATAGAGATATTTTAGGAATATAAAGATTTATAATGATGGACAAAGTTATAAGGGTATAAAAAAGGTTATATAATGAAGAAAAAATATCTTTAATTACCTTTTTAGTGTTTTTTTATACTGCTAAATATGAACTATAAAGAAATTATAGATTCTTGAGAGGAAAAATGAGTCACCAATTGATGTTAGGATTAGATGTAGGGACAACTACGTGTAAAATTTCTGTTTTTGACATTGAAAGCAAAGAACACTTTGATGTTTTAAGAGAATATAATCTTGATACACCTCATCCAGGATGGATTGAAATAGAAGCAGAAGAGATGTGGAAAAATATTTTGGATGGAATTAAAGAATGTATTTATAAATCTACATTTGATCCTAAAGATATAAAAGCGATAAGCTACTCAGTACTTGGCTGTGCTGTAACAACATTAGATAAAAATGGTAACGTTCTTTATCCATTTATTGAGGCATTTGATGCAAGAGATAATGGATATAAAAGATATGTAGATATGTTTATGGGTATATTTGGTGAAAAGAGACTATTCGAAATTACTGGAAACTACTTAGAATGGGGCTCTGTAAATAAAATTTTATGGCTGAGAGATAATAAAAAAGATTTGTTTGACAAAACATGGAAGTTTATGTGCGCTGGAGATTTTATTACCTATAGATTAACTGGCATTCCGGCAATTGATTATTCTATGGCTTCAACCATGATGGTCTTTGATATTAGGAAAAAGGAATATAGTGATGAAATATTAAAGAAAATTGGACTTGAAAAAGATTTATTCCCCTATGTTTATCGAGCAGGAGAAGTTGTTGGAGAGATTAAAAAAGAAGTTGCAGAATATACAGGTCTAAGAAAAAATACTAAAGTAGTTGTTGGAAGTCATGATCAAACTTGCTCTGCTCTTGGTGTTGGCAATATAAGAGAAGGAATAATCTCAGATGGATTAGGAACTGTTGAATGTATTGGTATTACAACTAACAAACCTGTAACTACAGCAGAAATGATGAAAAATAAACAGCCTAGTTATCCTCATGCTGTAAAAAGTAAATATTTTTCATTTGGACTTCATATAGCTTCAGGAATGATGCTAAAGTGGTATAAAGATACTTTTTGTCAAGAGGAAATTAAAGTTGCTGTAGAAGATAATTTAGATGTTTATGACATAATTACCAAAAATGCCTCTAAATCTCCTCCTGGGTCAAGGAGCATCTTTATTCTACCACATTTAAGAGGAAGTAGTACGGGCACAAGGCATCCTCTTAATACATTTTCTAAATGTTCAATAATAGGCCTTAATATCTCTCACAATAAGAACGATATTTCAAGAGCAGTACTTGAGGGGGTAGCTTTTGAATCTAATATTGTCATAGAGGGTCTGAAGAAGACGATGGTAAAAATAAAAGAGATAAAAGCTACTGGAGGAGGAGCGAAGTCAGATTTTTGGCTACAGATAAGATCTAATGTTATAAATAAAAAAATAATTGTTCCAAAATTTAAGGATGCTGGTCTTATGGGTGCTATAATATTAGCCAGTCTTGGGCTAAGTATTTTTAAATCAGAGGAGGAAGCTGTAGAGAATTTAATAGAAATAGAAAAGACTATTTATCCTGAAAATGATAAAATGGTGAACTTTTATCGCGAGCGGTTTAAAGTTTACAATAAAATATATCCAACATTATTTCCTCTATATGAAGATATAAGGAGTTTATAGAGTATTTTCATTGTATTATTGATCTACTTATTGAATAAAAAATTGATGTCAAGAATCTGGGCCAGATACCTCAACTCATTGACGTAGTTTCCATAGACAATCGAATAATGATGCCCTGTAGTGTTATTGAGGAACAGCTCAATGTCCTCCTCAAATCGCAAGCCGAATCCAGGCCAGCGATTGCCTATGATTTCGTCCGGTTCCACCTCACGCGGACATGTGACGGCCTGAGCCACGTGGAAGCGTAGAGTATCTTCGTTGCCTCCGATCCTGAGGAGCGTCACTTCACGACCGTTCTCCAGGTCGAAACGGATCGCTGCTCCCTTCATCTTGTTTATGAAGTACTCCTCCGGGATCGCTTCATCAGAAATATTTCCCGGTATCGGCCATAGTTGAACACCTTTCTTTCTGTCTGCCATTGACATCGGTGCTGTTCCGCAGTTGAAGAAAGTGATGCGATTTTCTGTTTTGTTGAGCCGAGCAATATCTGCGAAGAAGACCTTCTGTCCTCCGCTTAATAGATACAGGATATACATGGATAGCCCGGCAGGGACATCGGCCTCGCAGGCAGTGATGATCCCCGCCTCGTTGAGCATGCAGGTTGCTAGGCAGCCTGCGTAGCCGTAGCCATAGGGGATGGCGGACATCTCCGGCATGCACTTGTTGGCAAAAATATCGATGTCATAGAGCTTTTGAAGGCGCTTAAAAGCCAGGAACATCTTAGCCTGGGTAAGGATTGCATCCTCATAGATCTTATCGCCGTTGTCGGCCTCCCAGTGTACCTCATCGACTTTTGCCAGGAACTCTTTCTCTATCTCCTTAGCCTCTTCATTGCTCACCTTTTCCATTTCAGTGAACACCTGTACGGTGTCATACTGAGGAAAGTCGACTCCGAAGGTCTTCTTCCAACTGTACTCGTTTACTTGGGTCTGGTACATCATCATGCACTTGCCGCCGATTGTGGCGATTTTTCGGTTCCTCAGGTATCGTTTGACCCAAGAGGCTCGTAGATATTTAAGAATGGTTTCGTAATTCTTCTCATCCCTGATCTTACCGAAGAGGTACAGGAAGTTCTTGCCCAGTTCCTGAAGGACATAGCGGATCTGAAGTGATGCACCGATATTCCCGTTTGCGATCCTGTCGGAAAGGCCATACAGTATGAAGGAGGTGTGTAGGTCATTGACAGTGGAAATAACGATGGAGGAGTAGATCCAGGTGCCTACGATCAGCACGATTAGATCTGCACCCTCTTCCTCCATGCGCCTGGCCCGGTTCACGATCTCATACTCATTGAATAGTACTTTCTCTTCCAGCATCAGGTCGATAGATTCCTCCTTTAAAAGCCTTTTCTTCAGGTATTTTACAAACTCGTATATCTCCTCTTTCTGGTGATTCTTTTTGGCAATCGCAATAATCCCAAGAGTAGGCTTGGAACCCACAACTACCCCTCTCGCGGCTGTATTTTGAAACTCTTTTTGGATCGCATTTTTCATACCTTTTCCCTTTCTAATAACAATAGTTAATCTCAATTATATTGTATATGAATTACCTGTAAAGGTCTTTTTTCGATGTTCAAGTAATTGGATAAACACATAGGTAACATTATGCAGATAATCCTTTCCAAATACCTTGACAGGATAATTCCGAAATAAAAAACCACGGTTGATTTCCAGTTGATGAGAACACACTGCTGACTATTTCGATCAAGGGCACTTTGATAATAGCTCTTTCCACTACAATACCCATATTCGCAAAAGTGTGCTATCTTATTGATACATTTGTAACAGTTAAAGCCGAAAGATTCTAATGAAACATATAAGCATGAAAGAAGATGTTACAGAATTTTTTAAGGTTATCTATTGCCCTTTCTTTTCTACCTTGATGGAGTAAGGGCAGTATATAGTCAACTGATACTTTTAAAATGCAAACTTTCAAGGGACTTGATGACTATTGATCATAATGATCTTTGATTTTAATCATAACAATATATCAATAAACATTGTAAGCAGGGACTAACGATTGTAGCCGCAAGGATGAACTCGTTATAGATTAGCAAAGAGTATTGTCGCGACTTAAAGTTTTGAGATTGGATCGACCAACATGAACTAGCCTAAGGTCGCAAAGAGATCAAACATGAACTTCTATGAAAATTACCTAATCTTATTGGAGACCGTAACTATATTGCAACGCTCGATCACAATGTGCCTCCCGATATCCCATACAACAGCTTTTTGTGCTATTTGGAGCTCAAGCGAAGAATTATCGAGCGCCGCTATGGGTGTAATTTGACATTTACTAATGAAGAGGAGAAGCTCAATGAAAGAAATCATGAATATCAGGGAGAGATATCTTGCAACAATGCGTTTTGAGCAATACCCCCAAACTCCCCGCTGGGAGATGGGCTACTGGTCGGCGACTATAAGACGGTGGTACGATGAGGGCCTCCCAGGTACACAAAATTCTATTAGGGCTAGTGAAGCCTATGGGCAGTGGGTTGTTGGCAATGGTCTGGCACCCCGTGCTCAGTTAGCTGTAAACAGGGATTGTGATGTCATGAACTATTTCAATATGGACAAAGGTGCCGTTGCAGTAGGGATAAACTACAACGTGTGTCCGCCATATGAGGAGATGGTGCTTGAAGATACAGATCATTACATCATTAAGCGTCGCACCGATGGTGTGATATGCAAGGAGTTAAAAGAACGCACAATGGAGAGCATGCCGCAGTGGATCGACTACCCTGTACACGACCGTAAGGAGTGGGAGAAGTTCAAGGCCGAGCGGTATCAACCGAATATTGCTGAGCGGATTCCTCAGGATTGGGATAAACTTCTGGAGATCTATCGTCAGCGAGATTTTCCTCTCTGTATTGGTGCAGGCTATACTGGCTTTTTTGGAACAGTTAGACAGATCTTAGGCCTAGAATGCACCCTAATTACCTTCTACGACGATCCAACCTGGATGCATGAGATCATGGATTACCTAGCTGAATTCTACGTCATTCTATATGACCAAGTGCTATCGCAAGTGAAGACCGACTATGCTGTACACTGGGAAGATATGTGCTATGTCTCAGGGCCATTGATCTCTCCACGCATGTTTGCCGAGTTTATGCTGGAGCCCTATAAAAGGCTAACGAATCTTCTACGAGACTATGGGGTGGATATCTTTATGGTGGATACTGATGGCGATGCTCGGAAGATCATCCCACTATTCTTGGAAGGTGGCGTTACTGGTCTGTATCCATTCGAGGTGCAGTCCCGTATGGATGTCGCTGAGATTCACCGCCAGTACCCTCGACTCGGTATGCAGGGAGGTATCGACAAGAAAGCCCTTGCATCTGGCAAGGAGATGATTGATCAGGAACTTGAAGCCAAAGTTCCAGTGGTACTATCAGGAGGATATATACCTCACGTTGACCATGGTATCCCACCTGACGTATCCTGGGAGAACTTCCGCTACTACAGACGTAAGCTTGATGCTATGCTGGATAAGTATGATGCCGAGCGCCGGAAGAAAAGCATGAAAAGCCATAACAATTAACCTCATATTCCTATCTATTTATTTAAAACTCTACATTCAACCTAATAATCTATAGCACTTTAGCATTTCAATCGAGAAGTACCAAAAAACGATTGACGCTGGTTTTGCTTAGCTATAATTTTATATCTCGGTAAAAATGGTAGAAGTGGCCCAAAAACTAATAAAGAATATCAAAGAGTTAGAGGGTTATCAATTGGAAAAACACTGGTTTTAGCCAGGTCTTTCGAAAAAGAGAATGGATACTGTATATTAAAATCACAATCAGTGTCCTGATGGGAGGCCATATAGTGAGTTATCAACGTGCAGTAGATACAATAAATCTGAAAAAAACCGATCGAATTCCTCACTGCGAATACATAAGCCAGCCCGAATTTATAAAAAAGGTAAGCGGTATTGATCCCTATCAAAAACATTGGGAGGCCATGGTAAAGACATACGAAACTCTGGATATTGATATCGTCTTCCACCTTCCTATAAAGAAGAAATTGGAACGACGGGAAGAGCTAGTCAAAAGTCAACGCGTAAAGTCCACAAAATGGGGAGTCCTGGATAGTTTATGGATGGACCCCCCTTTTGCAGATCTTTCTATTCAGGAGATCCTTGACTTTGATCCCTGGACAGAAGACTTGAGCTTGCTTACAAAATGGGTCAATCTTCCTTCACCTAAAAAAGATATAGATGCAATTGCGAAGGAGTTTGCTGAGCGTTTCAGAGAATGTCAAAATTCCATTAGAAGCTCAACAGTATATATGGGTAGGCATTATACAACACTTTACATGTGGCCTAGGATGCTTTTTGATTTTGAGAAGTTTACGATTGCTGCTGTTCAGGAGCCTAGAGCATTCGATGAATTACTGGACCGTTTTGCTCAGATGTCAAAAAAATATCTGGATGCATGGACCAGAACAGATGTTCAGATTATGCAAATTCATGATGATATTGCATTCGCAGATAGACCAGTATTTTCACCCAGTTGGTACGATAAGCATTTGTTTCCACGCTACAAGAAGATCTGGGAGCCCTTAAAGAAAAAAGGCATTAAGATTATATTCTGTTCGGATGGAAATCTTGACCTACTTATTGATGGTCTGGTTGATGCAGGTGCGGATGGCTTTCAAATTGAACCGGTCACTAATATGCAGCGTCTCGCTAAAAAATATGGCGATACACATTCGATTATGGGTAACATCTCTACCCAAATATTGACTTTCAAGGGGGAAAAAGAGATAGAAGAGGAAATCAAGCGCTGTATTAGTGAAGCAGGAGAGTGTCCCGGATTTTTCCTGTTTTGTTCACAGACTATTCCTTATAATGTTCCTTTGGAAAATGTTGAAGCGTACTTTAAACTTTGTAAAAAATACGACCTTATTTGTTAAGCATTTTCTTCTTTATTCTCTTTGAAAATCGTACTTCTTATATTTCATTATTTTTCATAATAAAAGGTGAATCTGCTTTTACTACCAGGTAAAAAATCTTTGTAATATCCTACGGGGGCACCATCTTTTTTATAGAGGAAGGTTTGCATATAATGAATGCATTCATCATCATTTAGGTTTAAAATTCTTGTAGCTTTAATATAATAATTTCTGCTAACAGGTTCTAGAAATCTCTTTATTTTCGCAATATATACATTATATTTATCTTCTATAATATGAACCGATGAATAGTTTTCTAGATCTTCATCTACAAAACCTTTACAAATCTTTACCGGTATATAAAAAATAGTTAAATAGAATGGTTTTTCATCTACAGTTCTTAATCTCTCAACATAATTTACTTCATCATTACTATCTAAATTTAGTATTACCCTGATCTCATCAGATGGTTTTATGATTTTCCTTTCAAGAATCAATGATTTAAAATTGACTCCTTTATTTTTCAGTTCGTCAGAAAATATGATCACTTCCTGCATTAAACCAGTATTTAGTTTTCTTTCAGCAACATATGTGCCTTTTCCCTTTAACTTTTCAACATACCCTTCTACTACTAATTCACTGATTGCCTGTCGAATTGTAGGCCTGCTTACATTAAATATTCTGCACAATTCAAATTCATTATTAATTTTATCACCTGTCTTCAATTTTTTTTCATTTATCACCTTTAGTATTTGTTCTTTTACCTGCAAATAGTAAGGTATTTTAATCTCTTTATTTATGGGAGAAAATATATCGTTTTTCATACTACAGCTCCCTCCGTATTAATCAATTAATTATTCTGTATTTTACCCATGATATTATATACGTCCATAATCATGGGTACTTATATCCCATAATCGATATTAGACAATTTAACTTTTTGTTTTAATAGACCTAGAACATTATGGCTTTACTATTACCTTTAAGGCTTTTTTCTTCAATATAAGTTCAAATCCTTTTATAATATTTTCAATTGGAATGATATTAGTTATTAATTTCTCAGCATTAATCTGCCCTTTTGATATCATTTCAAGAGACAGTAAAACATGATGTCTTTCCTGCCCGTAATGTCCCATTATGTTTATATCATTGTAATGAATTATATTGCTATTCAGCCTTGAATAGGGTTCATCTTTTGGCAATCCTCCAAAAAATACTACGGTTCCCCTTTTTCTACACATCTCTATAGCCTGCTCTTGAGCATTGGCAGAGGGCGCGGCTACAATTATCTTATCTGCCCCTAATCCATTGGTTATTTCTTTAACCCTTTCGACAGGGTTTTCTTTATTTGAATCTACATAAAATTCAGCATGAAAAACTTTAGACATCGCTAACCTCTCAGGTGACAGCTCAACTATTATGACTTTTGATGCACCGCGTGCTCTTGCAACCTGCATATGAATACACCCAATAGAACCTGCTCCTAAAATTACAACAGTATCTCCTAAACCGATATTTGCTCTCTCTTGAGCCATAATGCAGGAAGATGGCGGCTCACAAATAGACGCATGTTCAAATGACAGGCCTTCTGGGATTGGAACAATTCTTCCCCTTGAAAATGCTACCCCGGGGATTGGCATATATTCAGCAAATCCTCCCTGATACTGAAATGCAAGTTCTTCTAAATTCTCACACATTGTTTTCAAGCCATGCTGGCAATAATAGCATCTATTACAATATATTCCAGGTGCCATTGATATCCTATCACCAATCTTATATGAAGTGTGCTTTTTATCTATTTCAACAACCTCTCCAGCTACCTCATGCCCCAGTATCATTGGCGGTTCTATCTTTTCAGACCCATTTTGATATGTCCTGACATCAGAACCGCATATACCCACGGCTTTTACTTTTATAATAAGACCACCCTCAGGACAATGCGGATAGTCCGTGTCCTTTATTACCATATCCTTAGGGCCCATATAGAAAGCCGCTTTCACTTTTTTCTCTTCTTCCTTCTAAGTTAAAAATTTACATGGTAATATTTCCATTATCTACCAAACAGTTGTTCCACCTGTAATATTCAATGCCTGCCCTGTCATATAACTTGAATCATCAGACAAAAGGAACACAACAAGATTGGCAACATCCTCATACTTACATTCTCTTTTAAGAGGAATCTCATCCAAATATTTTTTCCTTACTTCTTCTTCTGTAATATTGAAACGTTTTGCATAATCTTTAAAAAGTACTTTCTGCCAGAGATCGGATTCAAAAATGGGACCGGGGCAGACACAATTTACCCTTATATTGTATTCGGCAAGTTCGTCAGAGAGACTTTGTGTCAGGGTAATACCACCGCCCTTCGAAGCGGCATATGCTGAGTTCTTTGCACTTCCCCTTTTACCTGTTCTGGAATTAATCTGAACGATAGATCCATATCTATTGATTATCATGACTCTTGAAACTTCTCGAACACAGAGGAAATAGCCAAATAGATTGATTTTTATTATCTTTTTCCATAGAGAGAGGTCAAAATCATGAATCGATCCTGAGAAACTTATAGCAGCGTTTGAAACAAGCAGATCAATTCTTGAAAATTCATTGACCGCAATATCAACCATATTTTTAACATCTTCTTCACTAGTAACATCTACTTTAACAGTTACTATCCTTGCACCTGTTCTTTTTTCAACCTCTCTTTTTGTATTATTAATTCCTTCCTCATTTACATCACAAATAATCAGGTGGCACCCCTCCATTGATAGTCGTTCCGTGAGATATTTACCAAACCCTCTTCCTGCTCCCGTAATTATTCCTATTTTATCCTTTAACTGTTTCATTATTTAATCTATTTTAATTTAAATATTTACTGCTTAATTCCTCTATTGCCTTCTGATATTCAATTTTATTTGGTGCTTTTCCATGCCAATCACATTTATTTTCCATAAAAGAGACCCCTCTGCCTTTTATTGTATTTGCAATTATAATTGTTGGTTTTTTTTTGGCCTTTCTTGCCAAATCAATAGAATGTAAAATTTCTTCAATATTATGCCCATCTATTTTAATAACATTCCAATTGAAAGCCTTCCATTTACTCTCCAATGGTTCAATTGGCATTACATCTTCAGTAAAACCATCTATTTGCAATTTGTTTCTTTCTACTATGCCAATTAAATTGTCTAAATGAAACTTATTGGCTGCCATAGCTGCCTCCCAAATTGTACCTTCATTAGTTTCCCCATCTCCCATAATTACGAATACATCGAAATTTAGCCCATCGAGTTTTGCACATATTGCCATTCCAACTCCAATTGAAAGCCCCTGTCCTAGAGAACCAGTTGTCATATCTATACCGGGGGTTTTATTCTTATCAGGATGACCCTGCAAAATGCTGTTCACCCGTCGTAATTTTTTAAGCTCTCTAATCGGAAAATATCCCTTTAGTGCCAGAATCGCATATAAAATTGGACATGCATGTCCCTTACTCAGGATCAATCTGTCTCTTTCTGGACAATCAGGCCTGTTTGGATCTATCCGTAATTTATTAAAATATAGACATCCCAAAATATCAGCTAGACCTAAAGATGATCCTGTATGGCCACTCTGTGCAGCATAGGTCATATTCAATACTTCAATCCTTGCTCTATTTGCAATATTTGAAATATCCTTTATCACTTTAACATCATACTTAATGTTTTTCGATTTACTCATTTCTTTGAATCTATCAGTTTAATAGCTTCATCCACTATTGTATCAACACTGAGATTATATTTATCAAGTAGGTCCAGATATGATCCACTCTCTGCAAATGTATCGGGAATACCCATCCTTTTCATTGGAACAGGATAATTTTCGATCAGAACCTCTGCTACAGCAGATCCAAGCCCATTTATTATACTATGATCCTCAATAGTCAGGACTGCTCCGCTTTCCTTAGCAGCTTTGACTACTGCAATTGAATCAATCGGTTTCACAGTATGCATATCTAATAATGTCGTTCTAATTCCCTGGGAGTTAAGTATATCACATACTTTAATAGCTCTGTGTACCATATCACCCAGGGCTATTATGGTTATATCCTTACCATCACTTAACTTTATTGCTTTTCCAATTTCGAATTTTACATCTTTATCATGAACACGTGGAAGCGCATTCCTGGTAAGTCTTATATATACAGGACCCTTATATACTGCAGCAAGATAAACCGCTTTCTCAGTAGTTATATCGTCACAGGGCATAAGAATTGTTAAATTTGGTAGTGTTCTGAGTACCCCTATATCTTCAGTTGCCTGATGAGTCACTCCATCATAACAAGGGGTTAAACCACCATGGCTTGCTGCTATTTTAACGTTTAATTTCGGGTAACAGATATATGTTCTAATTTGTTCACAAACCTTAATTGAATTGAAAACAGCAAATGTGGAAACAAAAGGGATTTTACCACATGAAGCCATCCCAGCAGCAATCAACATTTCGTTTTGTTCTGCTATCCCAATATTAAAAAATCTTTTTGGAAATGCTTTTGAAAAGTATATAGTTCTTGTCGACTTTGAAATATCTGCTTCCAAAACCACTATATCTTTATTCGTTTCTCCCAATTTAACTATCGTTTTCCCATACACTTCTCTTGTAGCTACATTCATTACAGTTTAATCTCCAATCTGAAGTATTTTATAGCTGGTCATTAGTTTCGATATTCAGCTATTCCATACTGTTAATAATTCTTTTTTGTATTTCTAGGATACAGCATAGATATGATTGATTTTAAGTACATTTATGAGATTTTTCTGCCTTCAATAAAGTAGTGTAAAAACATGCAGTTGCTTTGGGCTTATTTCATTGATTTTCTCAAGCTGCATCTCGAACGCTTCACCAGTGGTAATGAGTATTACATAATCTCTATTTATTATACCTAAAGGAACTATTGTTAATTTCTCAGATCTTCCAACATACTGTGGATTTACCCCGTACATCCCAACAATTATAATTAATGTTATTTTTTAGTAACTTTTATCGACTCATAAATATCTTCAATAAGAATCTTAATATTGTTTTGTTTTTCTTCTAGAATTTTTGATTTCCCTTCAATTTCATAATCTTTAAAAGGTGCATTTATTTTTATCTCGGCTTTATAAATAAGAGGCTCTTCCATCATTAAAGGTGTTATTATTGGCTTTTCAGGGTTAGCGGTAAAGGTACATATTTGATTTGTAGGATTATAGCCAATTAGATGGATATAGTAATTATAACTATCCTCTTTAATAATAGTATCGACATTCAATGGACAACTAATTTTGATCGGCAATTCAATATTGAGGCTTTCAATTATATTTCTAATAAATTTTCTATGTTCAGGTATCGTATATTTATTTGCATAGGACCTAAATATTTTAAAAGGTAAAAAAAATACTTTGCCTTTTTGGTATTTATTAAATATAAGTGAAGGACCCACTCCCTTCCATGGAGGATGTATATTATGAGAAAAAAACATTGCATCACTTGCTTCATAAAAAGGTATTTCAAGTGTTCCGGATACTTGGGTGTCTTTATTATTCACCCTCACTAAATTTCCTGGACCATCTATAAGAATTGAATAGTTATCCCCTATCCCATCTGAGTACTCTTTGGGAACTTTAAAGAAATTATGACTAAATTTATTTTTACCTCTATAATCTACTCCAAACAATTCCGCCAATCTGTAATTATCGAGTCTATCCCCATTTTTATCATAAAGCGATGTTTCATCAGAAGCTATAAGTATACCGCCATTCTTAATAAAGCCCTTTATTTTTTCTATCTCTACTTCGTCAAGTATTGCAACATTTGGGAGTATAAGGACTTCGTAACCATTCAAATTATCTGATACTATATTTTCATCGAATAAGATATCTATTGGATAATGCTCTTCTACGAGCATCTTTATTGCGCCATTAAATGGTAATAAAAAAGCCTCTTTATTATTTCGAGCGTAGTAGTCTCTTGATTTCTGTGAGAAATATAAACAGATAAACTTAATATCTTCCCCCTTGTAAAGATTTTTTCTACTCTTTAAGAAACGATAACCCTCCCCAATTGTCTCATACGTATTTTCATCCAGCTCTCCAGTATGAAAAGGCTGATCTACCGTAGTTACACTTGCGCCATTTGCTGCAGCACTCATTATTTCCCAAATAAATTGCGCTTTGGGCTTTGTAGTATAATCATGGAATTGATTGAATCTGAAAGTAAGAGCTTCAACAGGTTTACCTTGCTGAAGACATCTTAGATACTTTGGTATATACCTTGGGTACATAGCACCATACATAAATGGCATTATCTGCCCTACAGAGTAGTCACTATATGAGGAATGCATTACCGGTTTTTCTCCTTCAAGCCAATTCTCCCTGGGTGCAGCATGAAAATTATATGCAACAACAATTTCAGGATTGAGCTTCTTAATTTTATCTGTAAGTTTGGTAGCAAATTCATAATTTGCATTGAATCTGAAATCCAGAAAGTCTCTCCATACTCTATCCCATGAAGGTTTAAGTGGCAGATCATCATGGCCGTACAGTTCTTTAAACCGCCTTTTACATTTATCACAAAAACAAACCATTGTTATATATTGATAATTTAACATATCAATCCAAATTGCATCCATTTCATAATTAGCCATGATTTCCTCAAGCTGAGCCATGCAAAAATCTAAATATCCCTTAGAATTATAACATATTTGGGGCCATCTCTTTACACCTTCTGTACCAAAGAGCGCATATTTCCCATTTATATCTTTTGCCCAAAAGCTGCTATCATTTACATTAACCTGCCAGTTAACTGAGTAATAGACACCAACTAAAAATCCTTTTTTCTTAGCCTGGTTTATAAATTCTTTCAGAAAGTCTCTCTTTCCCATGTTTTTATGTTTATGACCAATTTTTGAATTATAATAACAGTGTCCATAATGATCTTTGGCATAGAAATAGATGCAATCTACAGAAGATTTCTCACATTTTTCTATTAACTCTTTTACATCAAATTTCGATAGTATCTCTTCATCCCATTCTGGAATATGAAAATCTAACAAAAGTCTTGTTTTTGAATCGTAAAATTTTTTCTTCATTTTTTCCCCACTATCCCTTAATCGAACCTAATGTCAATCCCTTCATAAAAAACTTTTGGAAACTCAAAAACACTATTAGAGATGGAATAGATATAATCAGTGCTGCTGCTGCCTGATAATGCCAGTAAGCCGCGTAATTTACACTTTTTAAAAATGAAACAGCTACAGTTGCTGGTGTTGAGTTTATGCTCTTCGTTAGTACTAAACCTAAAAAAAACTCGTTAAAAACCCACTTAAACTCCAATATTATCAGTACTGCAATCACAGGTTTACATAGAGGAAGCATTATCTGGAATATTATTCTAGGATGACTGCATCCATCAACCATCGCTGCATCAACTAGCTCTTTTGGAATTGTTACCATATAATTTCTCAATAAAAAAACACAAAATGGCAATCCATAGCCTAAGTGTACCAGAATTAATCCATAAACAGTATCATATAAATGCATTATATTTAACATCTTAAACAACGGGATGATTAAGATTTGATATGGAACCGTTATTCCAAATATAAGTGTAATTATTAATATTCTTTGTCCCTTTAGTTTAAATTTTGAAAGTGGATAAGCAGCTAATAATGATAATAGAACGAGTAATATAACAGTAGGCAAAGATATCTTTATTGAATTAAAGAAGTAATGTTTCAAACCCATTGTTGGCCTATTCCAAACATAACTGAAGTTTTCCCAATGTAATTTTTTGGGAAGACCCCAGTAGTTAAAGGCCAATTCTTTCAATGACTTAAAAGACATCGTAAAAATTCCATATACTGGAGCCAAGAATATTAAAGTCAAAACTATCAATAAAAAATATATTAGAATTCTTTTAAAAGTTATCATGTATAAACCTACTTTATAAATAGTTTTATTCTTTTTGTAGCATATGCCTTACGTATATTACAGCTGGAATGGTCGTTAAAAGAAAAATAAATACTGCATAGGCACTTCCCTCTCCCCACAGTAATGACCTAAATGCTTTTGAATACATTGTATAGCCAATTGTCTCAGTTGAACGAAATGGTCCTCCCTCGGTCATAACATAGACAATATCAAAAACTCTAATAGAGTTAATTAGTGTGATCATTATTACAACTATATTTACAGGTCTAAGCAGTGGAATAATAATATGAAAAATTTTTTGAAAGCGATTAACTCCATCTACCTCAGCGGCTTCCAAAACCTCGAGGGGTAAAGCCTGCATTCCTGCTAGGTATACTATCATACAAAATCCAATATACTGCCAAGAGGAGGCAATTATAATACAGGGAAGCGCTGTCAGTCTTTTACCAAGCCAAGATTTTGCCAAAAAATTAAGCTTCAGAGACCTTAGAAATTCATTTAACATTCCATGCGTCGAGTTAAAGATTAAGGAAAATATAATACCAACAACAACAAACGAGATAACTCCCGGTAAATAAAACGTTACTTTAAAAAATGTTTGCCCCTTTAGATTTGTATTTAGGAGTAAAGCTAAAAGAAATCCACCTACCATGGGAATGATTAAATATAGAACTATCCAAATTACATTATTTATGAATGAATTGATAAATACTGGGTCTTTTAACATTCTGATATAATTTTGTAGACCTGTATATTTCATAGAAAACCCTTCACCCATCCAATTAAATAAACTTGCATAAAATGTAAACCCAATGGGGAAAATTAAAACGAAAGCTATCATCAAATATGCAGGAATTAATAAAATGTATAAAATCCAGTTTTTATTTTTTCTCAATATCTACCCCTCTCTAAGAAACATATAAAAATGCTATATCGTTGAATCATTCTAAGGTATAAACTATCTGCTAGTTTCGACTTCAGTGAAAAAATAGGCCATGAAAAAGTCATGAGATAGTTCTTTATTTCAAAACCTGTATTATTGAAGAGATAAGTGAAATTCAATTTCCCTGAGATAGCTCCTCAATTGCCAAATAACTGTATATTCCGTTAATATTAGGAGTAAAGCACATAAGTATTGTAGAATTGAAACTTATCTGTTTTACCATAATTTATGTGGGGAATAAATTCCCCACATAAATTACTATATTATTCTTTTTTTTGTCTCTCTCTCTCCTCAGCTAAAAGCCTTTCAAGACTTTTAATAAATTCATCAGTTGTGGTAATACCGTATGATCTCTTTTCCAATTCCTGAACAATAGGAATCTCTATACCTGGTGATGTCCCAAAAAAATGGCGAAATTCTCTACCTTTCAACTCACTGGCTATCTTTTTTAACATAGGACTCGAGGCTGGAACAGACTCAATTGCCGGCATATTGCTCGTGTGGTCGCAAAATATTTTCTGAGTTTGGGGTAACGCCCAATATGCAACCCATGCTTGTGCAGCTTTATTATCTTTAGCCGACATAGCGAGTTGAATAGTGTTGCAGGTACCTGTTTCCCTTAATGGAATATCAGGATCTATTATAGGAAATGGAAACATATCATAATCTTCAAAAGGAACCAAACCCATTTCCTTTTCATAACTACCTATAATCCACGATCCTATACATTGCATGGCTATATCGCCTCTGGCAAGCATCATATATATATCACCATATGTTAACGATGGACTATCAGGGTGCCAATATGGCAGCATATCATCCCAATAGCTGACTGCCTTTCTAAACTCAGGAGTATCAAAACTTCCCTTCAATTGCCGCAATCCAGCTGTGTATTCAGGCTCATTAGCTATAGTTCTTTGCATGAACTTATCCATCCATGCCCAATGCGGACTACCTGCTTTACCTGCACTTCTAGCAGTTGGATATATACCTGCATCTAACAATTTATCACAAACATCCAAGAATTCATCCCAAGTTATCGGTGTCTTTTCGATTCTCGCTTCCTTGAATTTATGTACATTGTAGAATATAGCATATGCGAATATATTCATAGGTATAGAATATGGAGTATCTCCGTGTCCGGCATATCTCGTCCAACTACGCACACCAGGAGCGAGTTTATCATAATCCGTTTCCTCAAAAATCTTAGTAAGGGGTGCAACAAGTCCCTGGTCAACATAGGGTTGTAACCTGTGTACCGGCCAAAACAAAAAACTTTCAACAGGACGCGTGGAGGATAAATTTGCTGGAAGAGTAGCATGAATTTCCGGGTTGCCCACTGGAACTATCGTTAGTTTGATGTTTGGGTAGTCTTCTGCGAACTTCTTTGCAACTAATTCAAATCCCTCAGCTTCTACCCCACCTGTCCAATATGTCATACAACTTATGTTCCCAGAAATAGTTGTAGGAAATCCTGGCACCACTTCTTTTACCTCTTCAACTTCTTCAACAACAGCCTCTTCTTCTGGCGGTGCTACCTTTTCCTCTTTTTTAGCCCCAGCTAAGAAGATTAGAGACAGAGCTACAACAATAATTAATGGTAAAAATTTTAACCTTTTCATTTTAATCCCCCTTTAAATTGTAAACTGATCAAACCCTATGGAGATTTGTTTTTATGGATTATCCCCATAGATAATTTCTAGAATGAATATCAGATATTCTGTTTGATAATCACCCCCTTTCTTAAACAAATATTTTAGCTATTATATCTGTTCATTATCACCTCCTTCATTAAATTTTACTAGTTATTAAACACTAAATTTGTTATACTAGCTGACAATCTTACTTTAATATGAAAAAAAATAAACTTCAGTAAAGATTTCAATTGGGTATTCAATTAACCCCAACATGCCTATGATAGCAATTACAGGGAGACACCATCAAACCAGCATTTTTTTGCCATCCAGACAAAGATGTTCAATATGCAGTTCATGATTATACAAAGAGCTAAAAAACTATGAATGCAGGATCTGTATGACAGCAACAAGAAGTCCTTGTGAGAATACCAAAGCAAAAAGTTTCTATATTACCCTAAAGCATTAAAAAGCTTATATGTTGCATGAGACTAGCTAATTATTAATGTGAATACCTTGAAAGAACTTAGATTATTATTCAGAGAAAAAGAACGAAAACATAAATCCGAGTTCTTTATGCTTTAAATAGTTAATTGTACAATATAAAGGATTCCTTCCATCATTTAGAATATGTGAGTAACACAAGTTCACTGAATGTTTATTTGGAATGATCTTGACGTCATTACGTATTTACATAACTCATGATACAATATTATATAATTTTGTCAACATATTTTTTATCGAGTGTCATTTAAATTTCAAAAGTGGACTATTCTTTAAAGATTCAAAGTTGAAAAGTGAGTTCATATAGGAGCTATCAAATTATGGGCGAACAGTTTCAGAAAAAACAAACTTAGGCAGACACATAATTACCAAAATAAAAAATCGGAGAGATTGCTTCTTCTATCCTGCTTTTGCCGTACTTACGATCCAGAAGTAGTCTCACAATAATATAATATTAGTCTATCATTACAAGATTTTATTCATGCAGCTACAAATCCTAAATTTAAGACTCTTCTATTAGCTTTCTTATGGTATCAGCAATCCTTTGGGGCTGTGGAACGTAAAACTTTTCCATTAGCGGTGAAAAGGGGGCCGGGGTATTCGGAGCTGCTATCCTCGTAATCGGAGCAAGAAGGTAATCAGGAACATTCTCTGAGATCTGCATCCCTATTTCAGCTCCTATTCCACCCTGTTTGGGAGATTCTTCAACAATCACTGCTCTCCCTGTTTTTTTTATGGAACTTAGAATAAGATCCATATCAAGCGGCCAGAGGGTCCTGGGATCGATCACCTCACACTCGATACCCTCTTTTTCAAGCATTCGTGCTGCTTGAAGACTGAAGTGCATCATTAGTAGGCTTCCAACAACAGTAACATCTCTTCCCTCACGCCTTACTATACCTTTTCCTATAGGTACTGTATAATCTTTTTCTGGAATTTCAGAAGAGGCATCAACTGTCCCGGATTCTGCTCTTATCCCTTTTGAACCGTAGAGCAGTTTATGCTCAAATATCAGAACCGGGTCATCATCCCTTACTGCTGATTTAAGCAGTCCCATTGCATCGTATGCTGTTGCTGGTGCAACAATTTTAATTCCAGGACATGTAATAAAGTACGGCTCCAGGCACTGTGAATGCTGTGCTCCCCGGCCAGTTACACCCACAGGAGCGCGCATCACAACCGGAACTTTAAGCTTCCCGCCAGACATGTATCTGAGTTTTGCTATCTGATCAACTATCTGATCCATTGCACAGAATAAAAAATCTCCATACTGAACATCTGCAATGGGCCTCATTCCCATGAGCGCAGCACCGCACGCTGCACCGAAAATCCCTGTCTCCGAAATAGGAGTATCTATTACCCTCTCCCTGAAATCCTTCTCAATCCCAAGCGTAACTGTAAATGCACCACCATATCCACCAGGAATACCAATATCCTCTCCTATGCAAAAAACATCAGGGTCTCGCTTCATCTCATCATGTATTGCCCTTCTCAGTGCTTCTGCTATACTAAGTCTCATCTTGGTACCTCCATGGTCACATAGAAATCTTCATAGGTATCTTCCGGTTCTGGATCAGGGCCTTTCTGCCCGAACTCAATAGCCCTTTCCACCTCATCTTCAACCATCTTTTTCATCTCCAGAACTCTCTCTTTATCAAGAACACGCTCTTGGAGCAGTATTTTTTCATAGAAGGGTATCGGGTCTCTCTTACTCCAGGCTTCCTTTTCCTCTTTGGGGATATAATTGCTAGGATCCCGTCTGCTGTGTCCGCAGAGTCTGAATGTCTTGAGCTCAAGGAGAGTTGGCCCTTCTCCCTGCCTTGCAGCTTCAACTGCCTTTTTTGCATGAACGTATACATCAAGCACATTCATGCCGTCTGCAATGTCTCCATGCATTCCGTATGCCGCTGCCCTATCAGCAATGTTTTCGATTTTTAATACCTTCTTTATGCTCGTAGAAGCTCCATATAGATTATTCTCGCATATAAAAACTGCAGGCACCCTATATACAGCTGCCATATTCAGACCCTCATGAAAAGATCCTTCGTTTGACGCTCCATCACCAAAGAAGCTTACAGCTACCCTTTTCTCTTTCCTGATTTTGAATGCGAGAGCCATACCCACAACAATAGGAATATTCCCACCAACTATTGCAATTGACGGTAGCATACCCTTGCTCAGGTCTCCCATATGCATGGAACCGCCTTTACCCTTACAGCAGCCTGTGGCCTTTCCGTATAATTCAGCCATCATGGCATCCATGCCTATTCCCCTTGCAATCGCGTGACCATGTGGTCGGTGTGAGGATGCGATGATATCATCCTTCTCCAGTACTGAACATACTCCCACTGCACACGCCTCCATACCGATATACTGGTGAATTGTGCCAGGCATTTTCCCTTCGAGAAAGAGAAAACGGATTCTTTCTTCAAATGCCCGAATTTCAAGCATTTTTTGAAACATACCTATCGCTTTATCTTCACCTATTTCAATAATGATTTCTTTATAGTCCATCCTTACAAAATCTCCTCCTCAATTATTTTCTTATATCTCTCAAGAAATGCTGCACCCTTTGCGCCGTTTATAAACCTGTGGTCAAAACTTCCTGTTACAGTACAAACATTTTTTATGTGCGTAGCATCATTATCATCGATATAGAGTGTCTTCTTCATCTGTCCTATTGCAAGAATCCCTGCTTGAGGTGGATTGATGATAGCACAAAATTCATCCACATGATATATCCCCAAATTGGTGATTGTAAATGTACCGCCTTTAATATCTTCAGGCTCCAGCCTTTCATTCTTTGCTTTTTCTACCATCTGTTTCACCTCTCTGTCAATTTCTATTATGGTCTTCTTATCCGCATCTTTTACAACTGGAACGTATAACTCTTCACCTGCTGTTACTGCAAATCCCACATTGATATTATTAAACAATACCACTTTATTTTCTTTAAAATAGCCATTCATTCGTGGAAATTCTTTTAATACCTTCGCTGCTGCATAAATAAACAACGAATACACCGACACTTTTGTCTCATCACTAAGCCTGTTATCTTCTCTCCATTTAAATAAGTTGTCTGTGAATATTGAACACTTCAGGTAGTAATGTGGGATTTCAGCCTTGCTCCTCATCAGATTACGGGCAACGAACACCTGGTTTCTGGATAGATTATATTCATTAATTCCTTCTTTAGCCTTGGACATCATATACCTTTCAAGATCTTTTTTGGTAATCAATCCCTTTGGCCCCGTTCCTTTTACAAGGGCAAGATCAATATCTCTTTTCTTTGCCATATTTTTTACCAGATTCGTTGCGCTTATATCTTCGTATGGCCTGCTAACTGTTTCCTGGACAGATATTTCAGTTCTAGCAGTGTTCTTTACAGTTTTATCCTCTTTTTGTATATATTTTGTCTCATCCTTTTCTCTTTTTACTGCTATTTCAGGGATCTTTTCACCTGGCTGTCCGATCACTGCAATCAAAGTGCCTGCAGCAATTACCTCCTCAGGTCCAGCATACAGTTTCAAAACAGTACCACTCTCAAAACTCTCAACTTCCATTGTTGTTTTATCATTCTCCACTTCGCAGATAAAATCGCCCTTCTTGATACTGTCACCTTCTCTCACAAGCCATTTTATGAAACGTACATCCTCAGTGGTCTGGCTTAATTTTGGCATTTTAATTTCTACTGCCATCTGACGCCCTCCTTAACTATTCATTAAATGTAAACGGTTTGGGATGGAACTTGGGCGCAACCCTCAGCCATGGTGTCTTCGGTCTCTCAATATACCCCCATTTCTCCAGAGCACGTCTCAAAGACCTGTTCTCCGGTTTCCTTGCATACTCTTCTATGTGAACACCCTCCATGACCGAGGCTATTGCCTGCTGCCATGCCTCTGCTCCCGCTGTATATCCGTCAGGATGTCCGAGCATACCACCGCCAGATGGTATGATAATATCCCTTCCATACTCCGAAATTAGTACCGGGGCAAGCCCTGGATATGTTCCTGCAGCTGGCATTGACCACATCTTCTTGAATCCATAGAATGGAGCCTGTGCTATATGCTGGCAGCGTAGCCCCTCTTCAAGGCTTACCATAGGTATGCTAGACCAATAGGTAGGGGTTAATGTCTGGTCAGCTCCGCAAAGTCGAATGAGTTTTGTAAATACAGGCCATGAAATAGTGTTTATTGCAGATATCATATGTGAATTGTGAACCATGACCGGGATTTTTATCTCTGGATCACTCGTAACCTGTCTTATTGCTGATAGCCCTACTGAATAGGTTATTAACAGGCCATTTGCCCCAAGAGCTACCGCTTCAAGAGCTCTATCGTGTAACTTCGAAATTTCGTCTGTAATAGAACAGAAGTATATCATGCGCCTTCTGGTTTTTTGTGAGGCCCTGTCAATGGCATCCATGACGTATTTGAGTCGGTCCCTGAAATTATTATTATAGGTATCCGATGTCATCTCGTCATCCTTTGCCATATCCGCTCCGCCAATAGCTGTTTGATATACCTGTTCACCTGTTTGCTTCGGTGTCATACCCATCTTGGGCTTAATGATGTGTAGTGATAGGGGCCTCTCTTTTACTTCTAAAAGCTCCCTTATCCCTTCAACACCAAACTTCGGTCCTTTGAAATTCTTCACCATGTTTTCTGGAAATGCTACATCCAGCAGTCTCATCTTTTGTGAGTATGCAAAGCAATTTCCGGCAATGGAGAGGAGCATCATCGGCACATTATCATGCCAGGCATCTATCGGAAAGGCAAGCTGAATGACAGCGTTTTTACTGAACTCCTCCTCTGTTGGTATTTCAAAATAGCCGACAAGCTTACCTGAGAGAGTTTCTCTTACTCCTGAAGACTCCTCCTCCACTCTCTGCCAGGACCCTGTTGAACCTTCGATCGCAATTGATTCAATGAGCTCGTAATGATCGATAAATTCAACACCTGGTAATCTGTCACTCATATAATACGTAGCCACGATATTGTTTTTTAGATCAATACCATCAAGCGTATGCTGGAAAATAACTGGATCATGAACTCTCTGCATAAATCTTTCTCCTATATAAATGTTCTATTTTCTCTTAGTGCCCGTAAATAAATTCTAATAAGTTTCGCCCAGTGCATCTAGATCTGTGATATCTTGTTTTCTCCCTAAAGCTCTTTTATTTAAAATAAGTTCCTGTCTTCCGATAAAAAAAGCGGTTGTATCACCATACTTACCAGAAACTTTCTTTTTCCATGCATTTTTCCAGGAGACGCCATCAATTGATGTAATAATATCGATTCTAACAGGAGGGACTCCTAGCTGTATTACATTTCCGAATGTGGTAAAATCTGAAGCCCTCAAAACCAAATTCATCCAAGCTCTTTATTATCTTTTCTGCATTTTTCTCTGCGGGATTAACCCACAGATCTAAATACCCGGTAAACCGTGGAGCGCCATGAAAGGCGACAGCATATCCACCAATAATAAGATACTCAATTTCATTTTCGTTTAACAACCTTATAAACTCTCTGAAGTCTTGCTGTATTTCCATAGTAGTGTCTCCTCAGATAATCCACTGCCTCAAGATGCTTTACAACAGGCTGTTTTAACCAGTAGTTCAAATCATCACCCTTCTGGCTACGTTCATGTAACTTTGATTTTCGAATTATTTTTTTTATCATTCTTTTATTTTATACTTCCCCTTATCATTAACAGGCTCAGGGTAAAGTTCTATTGCTTCTCTAATATTCCGTAATGCCTCTTCTTTTGATTCACCTTCGCTTATACATCCCGGCAAAGAAGGTATATATACTGTTTATCCACCCTCATCACTGTATTCTAGAACTACCCGTAGCTTCATTTCAAGGCTTTTTCTGTTAAAATATGTTTAGAACTAATAATATATTCAATACAAATAGTATATTTATATTGTTATAATTGCAGCAATAAAAATAAGATCTTCTTCTTTTCAATGTTTATATTCAACACTTTATGATTTTAATACTAATAGAATTTTTTACTTTAATAATTTACAGATTCAGATAATTACAGCCAATAGAAGTATAAATTATTCTTGACCATTATCAGTCATTTTCAGCATTATTTTTCTTACATATGTTTCTGACAAAAGGCAACAATTTCAAATATAAATATGGCTAATACTTTATGAAAAATTATGGAAATGGCAGATCAACCGGACTTGACCAAACTGCACTTGGAAAAATCTCAACTGGTTTTACTCCTCAGGATCTTTCAATATCAAAAGAGGACAGAGAAATATTAAAGGGTCTTGCAGAAAGGGTTGCAGAAATCGCTCAAAGTCCAGAAATGGAACAAACACGAAATCTCTGGAAGAGGCACAATATGCTCCAAAAAACAATACCTGTAATTTTCTGTGACCCTGAAAATGGCTGGAATGAAATTATAACTGAGACTGAGATGAAGTGTAAAGGGAAAATAGCAAGGCGTTGGGAGATGGATCTCAGAAAGGAGATATTCTGGGGAGAAGAGATGGGCGATGACAAACCCATTGATCCCTTATTTGATGTTCCCTATACAGTTTCAACTGATAACTGGGGAGTGGAAGCTGTATATCATCAAACAGATAGCCTGGGCTCATATGTGTGGGACAACCCGATTAAAAATTACAAAACTGATCTGAAGAAACTCCATTCTCCAGAGTTTGAAATAGACTGGGAAACTACGAACGGCTGCCTCAGTTTCGCACAAGATATTTTCGGAGATATACTTACTGTTCACCTGGAGGGAACATGGTGGTGGACATTAGGACTCACCCTTCCAGGGGCTTCGCTCAGGGGTTTACAGAATATCTTTTATGACTTTATCGACCATCCTGAAGAGATTGAAGAACTGCTCTCTATAATATCCAAAGGCCATATGGATAAGCTTGATTATTTAGAAGAAAACAATTTATTAAGCCTTAACAACAATGGAACCTACGTGGGCTCTGGAGGCTATGGATATACTGACGAGCTTCCTCAGAAAGATTTTAATGGCCATGTGCGCTGTATTGATATGTGGGGATTTACAGAATCTCAGGAAACTGTGAATGTCTCTCCAGAGATGTATGAACGGTTTATCTTTCCATATGAAAAACCGATTATGGATCGGTTCGGGCTTACATGTTACGGTTGCTGTGAGCCACTTCATTCCCGCTGGCACATAGTAAAACTGCATCATAATCTGCGCCGTGTCTCCTGCTCTCCATGGGTAGATGTAGAAAAGATGGCGGAATATCTGGAAGATAAATATATATTCTCAATGAAGCCGAATCCAGCAGCCATTTCAGATCCAGTAATCGATAAAGAATCGATAAGAAAGGGGTTGCATGAAAAATTTAAAATAACTAAAGAATGTATTGTTGAAGTGATAATGAAAGACAACCACACCTTAGGAAAAAGACCTGAGAATGTTGTTGAATGGTGTAGAATTGCAAAAGAGGAGGCTGAAAGGATCTACAATGACTCATAGAGAAAGAATACAGAAGGCCATAAATCATACAGAACCAGATAGAGTCCCTATAGACAACGGCGGCGTTGTAAGTGGAATGCATGAAAGAGCTTACAGAAACCTATTACAGTATCTGGGCATGGATGACGAGATAACAATCTACGATCCTGTTCAGAGACTTGCTTTGGTAAAGGGTGAAGTACTTGACCTACTGGGTGTGGACACAAGGTATATATTTTCAAATCCTCCCTCGTTCTGGAATTTTGAGGAAAGGGAGGATGGCTCGTGGGTTGATGAGTTTGGAACAGGCTATAGAAGGAGCGAGCTCTACTGCGATTACCTCTATCCGATATTGAGAGATGCAACTTTCAAAGACCTCAAGCAATACAGGTTCCCGAACCCGAGAGATCGTGCACGATTTGATGGATTAAGAGAAAGGGCAGAGAGATTGTACAATAAAACTGATTATGCTCTGGTAGGAGGAAATACCCCTTCCCTATTCTATCTTGGTTGGGTCCTGCGCGGGATGGAACAGTTTATGATGGATATAGTTCTAAATAAAGACTTTGCGGATTATTTGATGGATAGTATTGTTGAATGGAATATAGCTCTTCTAGATGGGTTAATTAACGAGATCGGAGATTTTATAGAATATCAGTGGATAGGAGATGACTGGGGGATACAGAATGGGCCTCTTATTTCACTTAAGATGTTCAGAGATATTGTTGCTCCAAGGTTTAGGAAGATTATCGATTTTATTAAAAGTAAAACAAAAGCAAAAGTAATTTATCACACCTGTGGCTCAACCTGCTTTATAATGGAAGATCTAATTGATATCGGCGTAGACATAGTGCAGCCCATTCAGGCAAATGCCTCTGGTAATGAAGATGCTGAACGTTTAAAGGGAGATTTTGGTAGAAGAATTGTATTTCATGGGAATACAAATAACCAGGGTGTTTTCCATAAGAGAAAAGATGAAGTTATAGCAGATGCCCTTTACAGAATAAGGTGGCTTGCACCGGGAGGTGGATATATCTTCTCCTCCGGACATAACATCCAGGCAAACATGCCCCCTCAAAATATCCTTGCTCTCTTTGATACGGCAAAAGAATATGGTAAATACCCAATTGATAAGGAAAGGATCGATGAAGAATTAGAGAGGTTGCGAAATAGTAATCCCCAGATTACAATTCCCACATAATATGTAGTAGATAGTGCCTATATTGTACATTTGTTATACAATTTATTATTTAATATTATTTTTAACAATCAGGAGCCTAAGTAGATTCAGCACCGATACTCATCCGTTTTTTTTCTATGAAAAGGCTGATAATTACGGAGGATACGATCACCACCCCGAATACAGTGTATGTCCAGGAGTAAGATACTCTCATTATTACCAAACCATTTTCTATTATTGAAATTATAAGAGCACCCCAAAAAATTCCTAACATGCTTCCTATTCCACCTGAAAGTGCTGTACCACCAACCACAGAAGCGGCTATTGCCTTCAACTCCCAACCATCTCCTGCACGTGAAGTAAATGACCCCACACGAACTATCTGCATTATTGCAACAAGACTGCATACAAGGCCAACAATTGAAAAACAGATCATCTTAACTCTATCGGTGTTGATTCCCATTGCCATTGCAGCCTGCTTATTATCGCCGGTTGAATATACCCAATTTCCAAACTTATGAAAGTGTATTAAACAACCTAAAATGATAGCAATTCCGACAAACCAAATAAACTGTACGGGAAAGAATTCTCCTATAGTGCCAGTAAGAACCGAATTAAATATTGGGAACTGTTCAGATTCGAGTGGCTTCGAAAATCCCTCAGACCAGAAGATGGTTACTCCTCTCCAAAACAACATTGCTCCTAAGGTAGTTATAAATGATGGAATCCCTGCTTTAACTGTTATAAACCCATGTAGCCACCCAATCAATGCACCAATACCAAGAGCAATAAGCGCAGCTAAATAAATATTCACACCTGCATCAAAGATCTTAATAAAAGTAAAGGAACAAAATACCAATATGGAGCCCACTGAAAGATCGAACTCCCCAGAAATCATGAGCATCCCTACAACAAGAGCTACAATGTTAAATTCTGCCCCAAAAGCCAGAAAGACTTCAAGGTTTTCTTTACTAAAAAATCTATGCCCAGGTGAAAAGATAGTGAAAACAATACCCAGTATTAAAAAGATGAAGAAAACATTTAATGCCCGCATTCTAATCAAAGAATGAAAAAATCTGGTTCTTACTTCCCGGTCCTGTGATATTGAACCCTCTGTTTCTTTCATTTCCAATTATTCCCTTGTATTACTTTTTTTCACTTCTTCCACCGATTATAAGTTGACTGAGATGGTCTATTGAAGTATCCTCTCTTTTAACATCAGCTAATCTTTCTCCATGTGCTAATATCATAAATCTTTCAGCAATCTGATAGGCATGGTATAGATTATGGGTAATGAATACAACAGACAGCCCCTCAGCTTTTAATTGCTTCATAAATTCCATCACCTGTTTTGATTCCTTGACAGAGAGCGCCATTGTAGGCTCATCAAGTATAACAAGCTTAGCCTTAAAGTAGAGTACTCTGGCAATTGCAACACCCTGCCTCTGCCCGCCAGAGAGGGTTTCCACAACTGCCTCAGGATCTTTCAATTTCAGACCTATATTCGAAAGTGTATCCAGACTCTCCTTATCCATTTTTCTTCTGTTCATAAAACCGATAAACCTCGTTGGTTCTCTACCCATGAAGACATTCCTTGAAATCGATACGTGCGGGGCCAGTGCCTGCTCCTGATATACAGTCTCAATACCGAGTCTTTTTGCATCTTTAGGAGTACGTATATTTGCCCTTTTCCCCTCAAAATAAATTTCACCTCTATCGGCTAAATGAAAACCTGAAAGAATCTTTATTAATGTTGATTTTCCAGCTCCATTATCCCCAACAAGACCGAGAATCTCATTTTCCTTAACCTCAAAATTGACTCCCTTCAAGGCATAAACCTTGCCAAACCATTTATGGATATCCACCATTTGTACAAGGAGGCTCTCGCTTCCCTCTCTATGTGATGTAGTAGATTTTTCAATTTCTGAACTTCTGTCTTTCATCTCTCTCTCTCCTAACATATTAAATGACTTTAACAGCTCAAATTGAAAGAAGAAATCTTCATTAAACAATCTTGAAGAAAATATATCAATGGATTGCTTCGTTTAACAGGACAAGCTATGTTAAGATAAAAATTACCTAGTACTATAACGAGCAATATAAACATTCAGAATAGCAAAAAGAATTATACCAACTCCAATAAATGCATTGATTCCAAACACAGGTGCTCCCATTATAATTAAACCATTCTCAAGTATCTGAATTGTTAGGGTACCGAGGGATACCCCAAGAATGCTTCCAATACCCCCCATTAGAGAGGTTCCCCCTACAACTGCGGAAGCGATTGCCTTTAACTCAAATCCAATTCCCTGGGTGGCAGCAAATGATTCAATCCTCAATGTCTGCATCATGCTCATCCAGCTGCACATTAATCCTACTATTATAAAGCAAATAGTTTTTACCATATCAGTATTGATTCCCATTGCTCTTGCAGCTATTTTATTGTCACCTGTCACGAAGATCCAGTTTCCAAACCTGTGAAAATGAACAATGAACCCGAGAAAGATAGCAAAGAATAAAAACCAGAGGATCTGCACAGGAAAAACTCCCCCTATACTCCCTGTCAACATATTTTCAAGCCACGTCCCTGGTTCCAGATAAGCCCGAATTCCTATGGGCATTAACCTGCAGCTCACGTAAAGAATACCTCTCCAGAACATCATTGTACCAAGAGTAGCAATAAACGAAGGAATTTTCCCTTTAACAACCAGGATCCCATTAAAGAAACCCATTAAAGCGCCGGTAAATAGCGTAATAAATATGATAGCTATTAATGGAATACCCCATTCAAGGAGCTTTACGAATACAAAAGAACTCGTAGGTATTATTGAGCCCACAGATAGATCAAACTCACCGCTTATCATTAAAGTTCCAACTCCTAAGGCTATAATACCTAGATCAGGCGTGAGCTTCGCTAAAGAGCCAAGGTTTTCTGGTGTTATAAAGAGGTGTCCTGGTCGAAGACTGAAAATCAGAATTAGAATAATAAAAACAATTAGTGTAAATGTTGCCTTGTATGAGAAAATTCTAATGAGAATCTTTTGCTTTGGCACTGTCACTTCCTAAGCCTGTATATTATTATTTCATTTACTTACAGGTACGTTTAAAACCCTACAATTTTCTTTGATTCTCCAAAATGGCTCTGATGTAAAGTTTTTAGTACTCAATTATGGCGAGAAATCCAAATACAATAAATAGAGGGCTGGACTTCTAAAATAAAAATTAAAACCCAGCCCTGCATACACGAGCTTTTATCTTATCTTCTGTGGTGAAAGTTTCTCTATGAGCCCAATCATATTCTTATCTACGAGATACCCTCCTGTGTCAATCTGGGGCGCAAATCCATACTTCTTCATAAGATACAGTGTATACACAGCGAAATATCCCTGTAGATACTGCTGCTGATCTATTGTAGCTTCTACGTAGTCTGTTTTCAATCCTGTTAATGTACCCGGCGCACAATCAAACCCTCCAGCTATTATCTGTCCTGGCCTCTTTCCGGCATTTTTCAGAGAAGCCGTAAGTCTATCTGTACATATTCCTCCCAGGCCAAAAATAAACTTGGTATCTGGATGAGCTGTGAGATAGGCAGTTATCCTGGACTCAACAGTTGTCATTTCCAATCCGCCGGCATCGATAATATCTATCTCCCCCCTGATACCGAACTCCTTCATCGCATCCGTTATTCCCTGCGATCTCACCACTCCATAAGTTGCACCTGGAACCTCAACTGCTGCTGCAACTTTTGCATTAGTTAAACTCCAGCCCTTTTTCTTACCAGCTCCAAAGACCCTTCTTCCAATCATGTATCCTGCCCTTCTTTCATTCTGTCCAATGTAACACAATCGATCATTTCCTGCCACACCCTCGCTATCATCATTATTCATACCGATAACATTAATACCCTTTGCCAGTGCATCTGCAACCGGCTTGTCCCATGCCTTATCGTTATTGATAACGAGTGCAATTCCATCTGGTCTCATAGCAACTGCTTCCTGAAATCGTTTTTGCTGAAAAGAAAGATCTCCACCGCAGAGGTCAATATCCGCCTTGCATCCCAGTTCTTCTACAGCATCCATCATCCCTTTCTGCACTACTGCCCAGAAGGGATCATCACCACCATGAGTAACAAGACGGAAATACATTCCTTCGCCAGGCTTTTTGGGGTCTTTTGCCAAAATAGCATTTGGCAGCATTAAGGTAAAAGCAAACAGTGTAAAACATACAACCACGAAGATCACAAACCTTGTTTTTTTCATCTTTTAACCCTCCTTAAAAAATTTTTACAGCTTAATGATTTTATACGGTTTCTGTTTTTTTGTCAATATTTAAAAGACATAATTATCTATATTTCTGGGCTGCTTACAAGTATTCCTATCTATAAATCTGCCTATCTCCTCTGCTATCAGCTTTATACTTCCTCTTCCTCCCATCCTCTTTTCCCCATTCTTCTCAATTTCTACAAGCAAGGCATCATCTTTCAATACATCATGGATCTTTTTAGCAATCTTAATTGGATCTGGAGGCAAAACAAAAAGTGATTCACCAAGTAACCTTTTTTGAGCAAGTAGAAACTTTTTGGTTATCTGTGGACCATTTCCCCAGAATGTAAAAACTGGCTTACCCATACCACATGCCTGTTCATTGCCTGTCCCTGACAGGCCTATTACTGCCTTTGACTCAGATATGATATTTCCAAAGATCCTATTGGATATGGTAAGCTCAATCTCGCTGTTTTTTATATTATATACTCCAAGATATTTTTTTCCATGATGTTTACTTACTTCCGAAAGGCCATATCTCTCTACCAATCGATCTATGTCCAGATTCGGAGAAAATGCAACAGGAAAGAGATAATTCTTACTTTGATCATTAATCTTCACCAGCCTCTTTACAGTTTCAATGATTGTTCCAAAATTATCGTAGGCCTCCTTTTTGCTTCCAGGAAGTATACCTATAACTGTACAATCCTTGGGGAAGATATTTGAATCCTGAATTTCAAAACAGTCCATCATCGGATTCCCGTACGATTTCGCATACATCAATCCCCTGCTCTGCAGATATTCGCTCGTTTTTGTATCCCTCACAATGATAAGAGAAGAGTACCACCTAAGCCATAACCTCTCAATAAAACTGTAATGCAGCTTGAAAGGCTTCTTACTATCGTACCACTCTGATTGAAGAGTTCCGATGAATATCTTATTTTTTCTTTTAAAGTTTGTAAAGAATGTTGAAAACAGCAGGAGGTAAGGATCGCCTGTGGCAATAAGAAAATCATAGCTCTTTGAAGCCTTTTTAATCTCCAGACCCATGCGCAATGTTTTAGCAAAAAAACCATCTCTTACATCATTTACAAAATCTTTTATACTTCTTACAAAACCTTCACTTGGAAGTTCTATTCCTCTGCCAGCAAGGTGTATATTCAATTCATTGTAAAACTTTCCATGACCGACAGTTGGAAATCCGCCTATCTTACACTGAGGATTCTGTTTCCTCAATTCACTTGCAACATTTGCTGCTATATTGTCTTCTCCATAACCGTTTGAAATAAAGAGAATTTTCTTCTCTTCTTTCATGCATATCCCCAGAATTATTTTCGATTCACAAAGTCGATAATAGCTTTTGCAGCCCGCCCAGTAGCACCAGCTCCCCCAAGACTCCTCTTCAACTCCCTTAATTTCATTCTCATCAGATCTGCTTCCCTTTGATCATTCAACAGATTAAGAGCAATATGAGCAATACACCTGGGTTCTATCTTACCCTGTAAAAACTCCGGTACAATCTTCTTTTCCATGATAACATTCGGCATACCAATATACTCGAACTTTAATAAACTTATACCAATCAGGTAGGTAATCCAGGGAACCCGGTAGAAGACAATGAGAGGTTTTTCCTTCAATGCTACCTCAAGGGTTATAGTCCCTGAAGCCGCAATAATAAAATCAGCACAATCGATCAGATGGTAAATATTGTTTTTTAAAACCTTAATGCTCTCGTCCGAGTGAAAATAGCGCTCAATTTTCTCCTTAAAATCATCATTTACTGCTGATACTATATACCCAAAACGCCCATCTTGAGAGATCTCCCCAATGATCTTCTTTATGATCGGTAGATGGTATTTGATCTCTCCCCTTCTGCTTCCAGGAAAGAATACAATCACCTTTTTATCTCTAAAACCAAGATTCTTCTTCAATAAAAAACCGTTACCATTTTTACTACCAGCTTCTATTTCATCTACAACTGGATGCCCTATAAAAATTGTTCTTGCCCCTGCATCTCTATAATTTCTCTCTTCCTGTGGAAATAGTGTCAGTATGCAATCAAACTTCTCAGCAACCTTTTTTGTCTTCCCGCTGCTCCACATCCATACATGAGGGGCATAGTAATAAAAAATTGGTATTCCCAGATTTTTTGTAAGCCCAGCCATCTTCATCGATATATATGTTGTATCATCAGCAAGTCCGATCATCACTACAATATCGCAGCCCTCTTCTTTGATAAAATTACAGAACATACGTATAATTTGGTTAAGCCTGTGTCTGAAAAAGAAGCGAGGAAGATAGCGGTACTGAAATGCATTAAGATGCCTGATATCTGTGATAATATCCACACCAGCCTCTTTCATCATCTCTCCGCCTATTCCATGAAGCTGAACATGGGGACAGATCTTTTTGAGAGCCTTTGCCAGGTGTGCACCATGTTTATCACCAGATACCTCTCCTGTTACCATAAATACTTTCATTTCTTTAGCCCCATACTGCTCTTACGATCTTTTCAGCAGGATCCTCCTTAACTTCAAATACACCGAGCCTCTTTTTAATCTCTGGAGCTTCATTATTTTCTATAATCTTGATTAGCCTGTCTGTTATATCCTCTGTTTTAAGGACACCGAACAACTCCGGAACTATCTCTCTGTTTTGATAGATATTCGGACGGGCAGAAAACCTGAACTTTTTACTATAAGCCAGTGCTCCCCTTTTTAATAACGATTTACCAAAAATAGGAACCCATTTTAAAATAGAGAGGACCCCAACAAAAGGGATGATCTCGGGCTTATTCAGGGGTGTAATAACAAGGTGAGGTATCTTTCTATAAGCGAGCTGGAGGTTATTTGATCCAGGAAGTGTTACGGCAAAGTCTATTCCTTCACAGCACTCTTCAAGTCCCATTTCCAGAATGCTTATCTTTTTATTGTTTGAGAAATTAATAATACGAGTACCGTTTATCGTATCTTGCTGAAGCACCCCGCTCAGGGTATCTCCTTCCTTTATCTCAGATCCTTTTATAACAGATTCAGCTATAAATTCATGCGTAACATAGGGAGATTTCAGAATGAAAATCCTTAAATCATTAAATCTCTCTGTTAATTCATCGATTACCTTTAAAAAAACAGGCAGCATATAAAAAACTTCAAAGTCTCTGCTCCCGGGCATAAAAACAATCATCTTTTCATTACTTGAAACCCCGAGAAAGGCTCTTACCTCTCTTCTTCCCTTTATTTTTTTTACTGTACTGTATACGAGATCGCCTGCTATTTCCATTTTAGATTGAGAAACACCCCTATTTATATACCTGTTCCTCATATAATCATTTCTTACGAATATTCTTTCATAATTTTTTTCCCAGCCAGGCAGATCGGGATTATCCGTATAAGCATAGAGTTTGTAAGGAGCCCTTACCCTCTTTTTAAAAAAAACAGGATGTTTCAGATGCCCACCCAGAGAGAATATTATTCCCTCCCCCTTTAACCCATATTTTTTCTTCCATAATCCGGTAATTAAATACTTTAAATACTCATTTGGCGGAATAATAAAATCAATACCTGGAAAGCTCTTTGCAACAAAAGGTTCCCTGCCTGTCCCAAACTGGCATGGATGAATTATCAGAAATATTCTGTATTTTTCAATAATCTTATTATTCTTGCAGATCTCTTCTATAACAGGTTTTACCCATGTAGAAACCTCACCAGGACTGTTCGAAAATATGATTAAATCTTTTTCCTTTTCCACACGATTTCTTTCCATAATAATATCTATACTAATTCTTTTGATAATATTCTTTGCCCTCTATCACCCCATCAAAATAGCCTTTATAACGAATGATAAGCTTAAAAAGTCCCTTAAAAATAGAAATTTTCTTCATTGATAAAAACCAGTTCCTCCTGCCGAGCAATTGAAAAACAGATTGAAGAAACCTTGTATCTACGAGTGTAAATCTTCGTACCCATTTTAAAGGATGATTATTAAAGAAATAGACCGCACTGAAACCTCTCTCCTTCTCCTTTCGATATATCTTTTCCGGCTCCAGAAATCTCACATGCGGATCATAATGATAGCCGTATATTCCTCTTTTTTCCGATATTAGCCCATTTTCTTTGAGGTGAATACCGAGATCAAAATCTTCCCAGCCGTAAACAGTGTATTCTTCATCAAAAAGGCCTGCCTGTATTATATGACTCTTTAAAACAGATGCATTGCCTGTTGCCAGAAATGCAGTATTGATATCCTTTAGTTTCCATCGAGCAGAGGAGGGATTTTCCAGGTTCTGTGTATGAATTACCCTTCCCATAACAATCCTCTGATCATCAAAACTATGAGCCTGTAAATGCCTTTTTACAAACTCTGGCTCTACGAATATATCGTCATCTGCGAAGATTATCAGGGGAAAAGAGGATAGTGCTATACCAATATTCCTTGCAATAGAGCGGCCCGATTTTTTAATTTTCACATACTTTACCAAGGGATTGTCACCTTTCAAAGATGAGTCTGTTTTATAAAAACCACTCCTTATAATCACTATTCTGTCACAGTATTTTTTCAGCATGCCTTTTAAATTTTTATGATCGATCTCTTTTATGTGATCGAACAATGCAAACGTATCGTCATCTGAGTCATCATCTACTACTAAAAGTTCAAAGCCTTCCTCCACACCCATTTGGCTGGCATAGTACCGTAAAACATATGAGAGGATTCTCTTTCTGTTATATGTTGGAATTACTACCGATGCCTTTAAAGATTCTGTCATCTTTAAATACCAGGATAAAAATAGGGTGTTGATCTTTTATAAATTATTCTTAAAAAATTCAACAACCGTCTTTGCAATATATTCCCTTTCATTGTCAGTTAATTCAGGGAAAACAGGAAGGGATAGGATTTCTCTGCTCACCTTCTCCGATACCGGAAAATCACCCTCTTTATAACCAAGATATCTGAAAACCTCCTGTAGATGAAGTGGTACAGGATAGTATATTGCTGTTGGAATTTCTCGTTTATGAAGGTACTGTATAAGTTCGTCTCTTTTATCAGTAAGTATTGAATACTGATGAAAAACATGTCTGAAATCCTTTCGCGGCATGGGCACATTAACAAAATCCTCCAGCATCTCATTATAGTAAAAGGCATGTTCCCTCCTTCTCTCAGTCCATCTCTCCAGATGCCTCAATTTAACCCTGAGAACAGCAGCCTGAATAGCATCGAGTCTACCATTAAATCCAAGCACAGAGTGGTAGTACCTCTTTTCGGAGCCATGGTCTTTTATTATCCCCGCTTTATGAGCTATCTCCTCCTTATTTGTCAATATCATACCACCATCTCCAAATGCACCTAGATTCTTGGATGGAAAAAAGGATAGACAACCAGCATCACCAAAAGTACACGCCTTACGCCCATTCAATGAAGCTCCAACCGCCTGTGCAGAATCTTCCACTACTCTCAGGCTATACTTCTCAGCTATTGATATTATACTTTCCATATCTGCCATATGTCCAAAAATGTGAACAGGTATTATACATCTTGTCTTTTCATTAATCCTGGCTTCTAAAAGGTTAGGATTAATGTTGAATGTATCTTCTTCAATATCAATAAATACAGGCTTTGCCCCTAAAAAGGATATAACGGTAGCAGTTGAAATAAAGGTAAAGGGGGCAACTATCACCTCATCCCCTTCCCCAATTCCCATGGCCATGAGTGATGCAAGAAGGGCATCTGTCCCAGAAGAGATGCTCACACCATACTTTACCATCATGTAATCTGCTATCTCTCTCTCAAACCTCTTTACCTCTTCTCCTCCAATATACCTGCCACTTTTTACCACATTTCCTATTGCGTTATCAATTTCCAGCTTCAGTTCTTCATACTGCCTTGTTAAATCCAAAAACGGTATATTCATAAAAGTCGTCCTTTTAATCACTTATATCCGAAGTTAGTGCGGTTTTCTCACAAATTGAAAGATTTTACTAATTAGTCGCTGGTGAATAGTGTAATATTTAGCAATACAGCAATCAACACAAGCTCCCGAATTGGTTCTTGATAATAATTAGTTTATAATTAAAATAGCCATTTTATTAAAAATAAAACATTTACATATAAGGAATTAAAGAACCAATTCTGTAGTTGGTGCCTCTATCACCAACTACTAATTAGTTTCTAATAAATTAGTTACAAGGTAAACACTTTATTTTCTAAATACATATTTATTTAATTTCACTAATTATTCACCTGAAACTAATTAGATAGCAATACATCATATTATTAAGCACAGAACACAGTTAAGCATGAGAAAACCGCTACTATCCGAAGGATAGTCTACTATCCGAAGGATAGTCATCTATCCGGCGGATAGTCTACTATCCGAAGGATAGTCATTCTCCGAAGGAGAGTCGACCCGCTAATTGCTTTAATTACAGATATTTATGAGAAATGCGGATCAGTGCTTTTCGCTGAAAGTTGTGTGTATATGCACATCCTCTACTTCTTTAAGGCCTATACTTATTGAATATGTATTATTCCACAGATACCTGCTGCCGTCATAAGATATCTCTCTGTTTCCTGTATAATCAAACCTCAAAAGCCAATCGTGAAGTTCACGGACAAGTCCAAAAGATATACTCTTCATTTTAAACTGGGAACTTTTGCGGTCCTCTACATTAAAGAAATTAAATGACTTTAAGAGGTCTACAATAGGATTTATAGCCTCTCTACCATGCTCACTGGCAACCTCAGGAAAATATAACCATAAATTGTCATTTCTTGAATAAATCGAGAAGTAGAGCGTCAGATACCTATAAAGCTTCATATTTACCTCGAAGATTGAGCGAAGATTATCAAAAAGTGGGTTAACAAAATTATGCTCCCAGTCAAGGTACCAGTTCATTGTAATTTTATGCTGCTCAATATATATATCATCAACAGTAGCATCGAAAATAACACTGTTAGTCCTTGGTCTTGAGTTACTTATATCGTATACAAACTTATCACTGAGTATAATCCCCGATACAGGGTTAAAGGTAACTATATTTACAAAAGGAGAAAAATGGCTCCCATCAAAAACAAATGGGTCATACATTCCCTCCTGCCAGTCATAAGTTGGTCTCAGGTCGTATGAGGTATATGCCTCTTCAGTCACTTTCCAAAATGCGGCATATCCTCTTAATCCCAGATTATGTTCCCTGAACCTTCCATAAGTATAATAATCATCAGGACCAAAAAGCTTATATTTCAAATTGTGGGAAAGCTCAATATTGAGATCTGTTCTTCCAAAAAGAAGATCCTCACCTGTTTTTCCATATATAAGTGTATGTCTATTATCATCCAGTAACTCTGATTCTTCAGGATCGATATGCTGCTGCCCCTCGACACCAGCCTCAACTTCAGGAGTGAACTTAATATAGTCAGATATCTGGTATGCCTTTTTTAAATTCAGATGGGTAGAACCCCTGTGCACATCACTCGAAAGCATACCATATTCATCATAGTAAGCTGTATGATTGTAGTTTGCATAACTCGAATAGTCTAAGTTGGATATGAAAACTGGCTGTATATTGGTAAGAATAGTATCTGAATGGGAGAGTGTAACGTTTGGTGCAGTAACAGCATAAATTCTGTATTCATAGTAATTTGAAAGATATGCTGTATCAACTGCCATATTTCTCTGCGGTATGAACCTTACAGAGTTTAATACTGAAGCAGATAATGAATCAAAATATGTATAGTGATTTACATACCATGAAAAGCCGCTATCCTTTCTTGGATAGTCGGATTCAGCCTGTTGGATGAGTCTGAAAATATCAAAACTCTCGCCTCTTCGTTCAAAATCGTATGCATAGTACGGATCTTTTGCCCAGTAAAAATTAATCTCTGTAGTATTGTCAATTCTATCTCCATATTGAAACTTTTGATAGGCCCCTACTTTATATCTAATAGACCTGTTTACGGAATAGATATCAGCATCAGGGGGGCCGTATGGACTCCACTCTTCAGTAACATAATCATAGTAATATACATCATTGGCAAGAGCAGCAGAGGCACCGATACTGGTTTCTCCAAAGGAATAGTAGGTTGAAAAATCCACTCCAGTATATATACCAAGCCTTTCATATAGATCTCCCTTTAAAACAAGTAACCTTTCATCGGTTTTTAGCGGATAGTATGTATTTTGAAGAACGAGCCCTGCCCTATCTCTGAAGTAGACAGCAGATTTAACATCAGGCTCTTCCAGGCTCCTATAATAGTAAGGAAGGCTAAAAAGAACATCGTTCCCAAAGTAAAAGGATGCATCTTCAATGAGAACGAAGTCATTATCATAGTAGAAAAGTTTACCCGCTTCTACATGGTAGTGAGGGTGTTTTATATTACAGGTTGTCAGTGATACATCATCTGCTACATACTTCTCTTTCTCATCAATCTTTCTAATAGTCTTTCCTGTATACATAAATTTCCGGAGATAGGTCTTTGCGTAGAAAAAAATGCCCTCTTCAGTATTAATGTTATAAAAAAATCTCTCTGCTAGATATTTCTTGCCTGAATCTATAAAGGTTACATTCCCGCTACCTGTAATAATCCCTGTATCAATATTTATCTTTACCTCATCAGCCAGTATCTTTTTATCTTTATATACAATATCAACATTACCCCTCAGGAATGCGAGCTCATCTCCATTTTCATCCTCTTTGTGCTCTATGAGATCCGAATGATTGAGAATAATATTCTTCTCTTCTGCAAAGCTCACACGTTCATCAAATGATATGATATTGGATTCTAATTCGTGATTTAACAACCTCCTTCTGAGAGTAAGCTGATCACCCTCTTCCGATATTCCCCTCCTTCTGCATTCCTCCTTCAGCTCTTCTATACTCCCAACTCTAATGAGCTCATAGACACTCTTTGATGTATCATTTGGAAAGATTAGTCTGGGGATGAAAAATAAGCAGAAAACAAAAAGGCATCTCAACCTTGGCATATGCTAAGTATATTGAAAACGGTATGTTTTTAAAAGGTAATTTTTAATGAATACGATATTTCCCTGCACGGCAATACAATACATGATGCTTAAAGGCTGACTATTTACCTGCTCTGCCTTCTCAGTACAGGACTACTATCAACCTCTGCTGTAACAATCGTTTCAAGATAGATGCTATCATCATCAGAGACATTAATCTCTTTATCCTGAATACTTACATCGACGTTTATATGCGAAGCCCCTGCCCTTTTTGCCTTTGAAATGGCAATTTCCTTTGCCAATTTCATCATATCCTCTTTTGCCTGTACAAGAGTTTCATAGTATTTCATTTCACCTGGGGTATATGCAACAAATCCACCCTCTATATTTGGACGTATTAAAATCGTGACATTCTCACGCACATATCCGGTGATTGAACCGATCGCATTTGTAACAGCATAGTGTTCTGGAACAATCGTTTCTGAATCTATAAACTGTTTTAGCGAGTATGCAAATACCCCTGCCGGTGCACCTATAAAAACAATTGGGCTATCTATATCTGCTGAAAGATTAAAGCTCTTTTTTGCTGAAAATAGGTGAGAAACAAGATCTTTTGAAAAATCCTCTTCTCTATAAAATTTTCCATCCTCTTTCAACCAGATCTGAAACAGGTGCAAAAGTAGATCTCTATAAAACTCCCTTAAACACTCCTGAATAAAGGCTTCTATATCGCACCCTGCTCTTTTTGCATAAAGAGAAACAGCAAGTTTAGCAGCTTCGCTGTTCCAGATCGAAATTTTACCTGCAGCATGAAGTATATCTGTAGGTGTAAGAGCAGAACGGAGGATATTCCCAAACATCTCCAGCCGCTCAGTTCTAAGAAGAGATACAGCCTGGGCAGCTATCTTCTCGGATAGCCGGGTGCGGCTTTGCGGTCCATGCTCTTTCAAAGTATGAATAATAGCCTCCTCCTGAGGGTGAAGTCCAGGGCCGTTGAAATCCTTCTGGAAAATAAAAAAATCAGCAGGCTGGACAAGTATCTCTTCACCTCCGAGGACATTCCCTTTCTCCTTGAGAACAGCCAAAACCTTCAGGTAATTGGATGCTAGGTAACAGAGAGGCATAACACGTCTTGGCCCAATAGTTATCCTTCTCTTTTTTATATCGTACTGAATATAACTATCGCCACCAAGACCAAAAGTATGAACATTCACAGTCTTAACTGCTGTTCTAAATCCATTTATACGAATGCCATCTTCCTTATAATTAACAACCCCATTCTTGATAATGGCTACATCTGTTGTGGTCCCACCCATATCTACAACATAACCGTTTTTAATCTTTGAAAGCCATAGACCTCCTATACTGCTTGCCGCTGGACCGGAAAGTATCATTTCTACAGGGTTTGTTTTTGCAACTTCCTCACTCATAAGCGCGCCATCACCTTTAACGATCATGATAGGGGCATCTATCATTCTATTTTTTAGTACCTTTTTCACCGAGAACAGAAGGTCTGAGACCATTGGAATAAGGCGGGCATTAAAAAAACAGCTGTTTGCTCTTTTTACACAGTTAAGCTCTCGCGTAAGCTCGCTTCCACATACTACAGGGAGCTGAGCGGTTTTAAGGATAAGTTCCTTCACTCGCTTTTCAAAATCTGGGTTTCTTACACCAATCTCACTCGATACGGCGAATGCCTCGATACCCTTGGCAAGTAGCGATTTAATAGCCTTTTTTGCTCCTGCCACATCAAGAGGCTCTATCTCTTCCCCATTTATATTGTGCTTTCCCTCAATAACAAACTTTGGCTGAAAATCTATCTTCCGTACTGAGTACTTATCATATCCTATCAGGATTAATCCAACTCTGCCGCCCTTTCCCTCCACAATAGCATTTGTTGCCATTGTGGTGGAAAGGGATACAAGCCCAATCTTGGATGATATAGATTCTGGAACCTGCTTTAAAAGATAATTTAAAGAGTCTTCAATCCCTATAGCGTAGTTATCATGAGTTGTTAAAGCCTTGGACCATGCAATCACCCTGTTATGGGTAAAATCATAGATTACAGAATCTGTATAAGTTCCTCCTGCATCAATGCCAAGCCCGAGGCCTTTTCTCTTTCTATTACTACTTTTCATCTTAAGTAAATCCTTTATCTATCCAGCCTTTTATAAACCAGTAGGTTCCCGTTTTCTGTTTAAAATGTCTTAGATATTTTTTCCTTGAACCAAGAAGTACAGCTATACAATCCTCTACCCTTGGTATTATTATCTTGTATAATAAAACTTTAATTATACCAATCTTCTGATCAATGATCTTACACCGCCATGTGATTTCACCATAACAAGAGGGCTATTGCAGGAACGAGCTATTATTTCAGGTATTGGTTCTCGCACTGCTCTGTACAGAGGTGGCAGAGCAGTTATACCTATTACTACGAGATCATAATCGCTTGACTCTTTAAGGATTGCCTGGCTAACATCGCTGTTATAGACGCTTTTCGTAATAATCTGCTTTTTTTTAATATGCAGAGAATGATAATGCTCGGTAACAAAGCGGTCAACATCAAACTTCTTCCTTCCTGAACGAACATAAAATGCCACAATCCTCCCTCCCTCCTTTTCGAGAAGAACACTTGCAACTTCTAGTGCAAACTCACTATTGGGACCTCCTGCAACAGGAACAAGTATTTTTCTATAGGTTTGATTAGTGCCATTCTTAAATATAACAACATCGCATGATGAGCGCTCAACAACCGGATCTATTGTTCTTCCCAATTGGAAACCATAAGCAGAACCTCTTCCTCCATAACCCATAATCAACATCTCGATCTTTTTTTCTCTCACTGCACTTACAATTCCTCGTGCAATACTTCTGCAGTAGCGGATGGTTGTGCTCACTGGAAAGAGGGGTGCAAGATAGAGCATAACCTCGACTATTGCCTCTTTCCCATTCAGCATATAGTTTTGGGCATCTGAAAGTGGAACCTGCCTTGGAACAGAAACCATATGTAGAAGTTCTACCCTCGCCTTCTTTGCTTCACAGAGCTTATAGGTATTTCTTACAAGCCCCAATGCGCTATCAGGATTTGCGCAGGCAACCATAATACGATACTCCTCACCCTCAGGTGCCTTTTCTTCTTCTATAACATAAATCTCATGCTCGCTAAATTTAATATGGGACTTCGAGTAAAGATGGTAGATGATAACACCCGACAAGATCCATGAAGGGGCAACGATCCAGGCGATTAGACTCATTTGAACAAGCCAGAGAGCAAGGGTGGCCTGTAAGATGATTGCAATGATAGGAAACAGAGGGAAGAGAGGCATCACAAATCCATATGTAAGTTCATCTCCTAAATCCCTTCGAATTTTTATTACACAGATGTTAACCATAAAGAAAAGAAAGAGAAACATAATGCTTGCTGATGAGGCAACAGCTAGGGTTGGTAAAAATGTAGCAACACTGACTATAATCAACGCTGTGATTAAGAGAGCAGCGTACGGGATCTTTCTCCTCTGTGATATCTTTGCAAAAAAAGGCGGAAGCATATGATCGCGCCCCAAGGCATAGGAAACACGTGTGGCTGAATAGATTGTAGCATTCAATGCTGAGGTCGATGCAAAAATTACAGCCAGAGTAAGAAGGATATTGCCCAGAGGCAGAAGCCGAGCCACCGCTTCCCCAAAACCTCTCTCCTTAAAACTTCCAATCCACTCCCATGGTCTTCCCTCAATACCTGGTGTTCCAGCCTTAACAGAAACAACCGTTGCGAATGCAACAAGAACATAAATCACTGTTACAATTAATACTGAAAAGAGCATTGCCCTTGGAAGATTTTGTCTGGGTTTTATAGTTTCATCGCCAGCCTGGGCAATGACCTCAAAGCCTTCAAACGCAACATAGGTAAAGCCCATGGTAATGAAAAGTTTCGACCAGCCGTATGGAAGAAATGGTTGGAAGTTCTCGAGCCTTGAAGGATCTCGTATCACAGCAAAAACTCCAATTACACCAATAGCCAAAAGTAGTAAACACTGTCCTATTGTAAAAAAGGCACCAATCTTCCCGGTTTCTGAAACACCCCGATAATTGATATATATAAAAAAACAGGCTACTATTACGGCAACTATCTTTATTGCAATATCCGGAGGAATAAAAAGCCATTCCAAAAGTCCAAGCTGTTCAAAATAACGCAGGATGTAGATTGAAAATGTTAGCGAATATACACTTCCAGCAACAGATGAAGCAAACCATTCCATCCAGCCTGCAAGGAAACTAATACCCCTTCCGAATCCTATACGAGCAAAATTGTATGCACCACCAGCGCGGGGAATTGCAGAGCTTAGCTCCGCATAGGACATTGCAGTAAAAAGTGCTATGATCCCATTTAATGAAAAAGTGAGGATTACCCCTCCAGGACCTGCTATAAAAATCGAGTTCCCAACCCCCAAAAAGACACCAGCCCCTATCATCATCCCCAAACCCATCATCGTAACATGAAAAAGGGAAAGGTCTCTGGAGAGCTCGGCATGGATGGATAGCTTATCTGCCACCCCTTCGCTCCTTAAGTATCTGACGAAGTGATCGGTTTTTCTTAGCTTCTATTTTCTTTATTATTACGCTGCTCCAGAATACAATGAAAGCAATAAAGGCTAATGATAATCCGACTATAATAAACCCTATAAGTGTATAAAAATGCACAATTAATACCTATGTGATTTAAGTTCTTCAATATACAACCTCTTTGGTGAAAAGTCACCAGAAAGCATATAAAATTATTGCTGTAGATCTCTGAAATATCCTTCTATAAACCTTTTAAGTTTCCCAAAGCTTTGTGCCCTGTGGCTGATACTATTCTTTTGCTCATCCGAGAGCTGGGCCATTGTCTTATTATATGCAGGGAGGAAAAAGAGGGGATCATACCCAAAACCATTCTTCCCTTTAGGTACATTCGCTATTATACCCTCGATTTTGCCCTCTGTTAAAAAATATTTCCCCACATCATAGTAGAAACAAGCAACACATAAAAACCTTGCAGACCTCAATTCATCAGGTACTCCTTCAAGCTTCTCAAGCAGCAGTTTATTATTCTCCTCGTCCGTGGCATTATCTTTTGCAAAACGTGATGATAAAACTCCAGGTTCACCATCAAGGTAAAACACCGACAACCCGGAATCATCAGCAACAACAGGGATTTTATACCTCTCGAAAACAGTCCTTGCTTTAATAAGAGCGTTCTCCTCAAATGTTTTGCCTCTCTCTTCAATCCTATCTGTAAAGGAGAGCCCTAAGAGATCTAGGAACTCTACATTTTCTAATGAGAGAATTGTCTTAATCTCACCCACCTTTCCGGTATTTTTCGAAGCAATAATTATGCGGGCGGACTTTGAGTTCTTAGATTTAATCAAAGATATCGTCCTATTTTATGAAAATAAAAAATATTCAATAAAGTTCGATGTAGATAGTACGCAGGCATTTCCATATAGGTTCTATGTGGCTACAACTCTTTATCTACTTTTCTTGGAAATCGGTTTTTACTATTACTATTCAATATAGATATCTCTGTCAATTTTAATTCTTCTATCTATCTTATCTAAAAAATCCTCCTTGAAAAATGCATATAGAGGGGATATCTCGACTTTGTAACGAGGAGTTCCATCTGAGAGAAGGGGAACAGAAATCCCGGCATCTCGAAACCAGCTTGAAAAAAACAAAATCTGATCCCTCAAAACTGTCTGTGGAGAATCATCTCCACTCTTATTTTTCAAAGGAGAAAACTCCTCCTCCCGTTTAGCTTCCATGATAATTGCTTTTTCTGCATCTCTCAGTGCATCAAAGATGAATGTTTCAATCTTAAGTCCGTTAGGTTTTTCAGGCACAACCCTTTCCCCTTTCTCATTTATATATGGAACAATCTTATTTGCAATATGGAAGGGAAGTTTCAATCCACCACTGGTCTGGTTTTCTGCAAACCCAACATTTATAATATGCATTGCAATATTGCCTGCCATAAATGACTCTGCACCCTGGCTGCCAAGTGAGCTAATTTTTGAGATTTCAGAATACTCTATTACTGCTGTTCTTCCGTTTTCTACTACAAAAACCCCTACCTTTTCATTCGGACTTTTCCTGCGAACACACTTAGAGGACATGGCACAATTTTCTCGAATATGGTATCCGATAAATACAGGATCGAGTATTTTAGCAAGAATATTATCCACCTGAAAATAGAATATCTCCTGAATACCCAATTCCTTTAACCATAAAAGTGCCCTTGAGTCCTTTAAGGCTGAAAAGGTGCCCCCATGCCCTGAGGGACTTAAAAACACCCTGTATTTTTCCTTTAAAAATATCTTTCCAGATTTATCCAATGCCGGAAATATCCCCTGCTCAGCAAATCTTATATAATTCTTATCCAATCCAAAGAAGCTATGGGATTCAAAGAATTCGACAGTCTGCTCACTGTTCGTCTCACTCACCATGATTATCCACGGGACCTTCACCTGAAACCTCTTCTGCATATATGCTATCTTTTCTGCATGAACCTGGAAGAGGCTTTTTTTCATAACAGGTGTAACAGGATAAGCACCCTTTGGAAAATCCAAGCCCAATCTTGAACTCTGACCGCCGGCAGCAGTAAATACAGCCCCCTTTGAAGATTCTAAACATGAGCACCCGGCCTCAAAGGCTTCCTTTTCATCTTCAATTTGAGAAGGCGTTACCGGAATTTGTATTATAGCCGGAGGCATTATATCTTTCGTTGAAAGATCACTTTCCTCTATAGAAATGTCTACCTTATCTAGAGCTTCAAAATCGATCTTCTGAATATCTCCTAAAAGAAGATCCTTCTCTTTATCGTTTAATTCATCCCAAAAACTCAATAGATGCTCCTGCCCACACGAAAATACCCTGTTTATGATTTTCTGCTCAAAAGAGTTTCTTCCTCTTTTCATCAGATACCCCTCTGTTCATAATTTCTCTTACTATACTCTTAAACTCATTTCCTCTATGAAACTCATTGAAAAACATTCCAAAGCTTGCAAAACCAGGAGATAGCAGAATTTTACTGGAAGGCTTTGAAACCCTGTATGCATGGTATACTGCGTCCCTGAGATTATTAAAGACCTTGAAACCCTCTCCTATACCTTCTTTTATCAAACGTCTCGTTCCATTCCCATCTAACAGGATCAGGTTGTTTACTCTTCTATTAATCGCTTCTACAAACCTGCTTAATGTTAGATCCTTATCATATCCCCCTGCAATGAGGGTCAAAGGGCCGTCAAAACTCTCAATACCCTTTATTGATGCCTCAGGTGTGGTAGCTGCTGAATCATTATAAAAAAGTATATTCTCTTTACATCCAACATATTCAAGCCTGTGCTCCAATCCATGAAAACTAAATACCTCATCTCTGATCTCATCAGCTGAAAATCCTTCGTTATACGTCGTTGCAGCTGCTGCCAGAATATTGTAGAGATTATGCTTTCCAGGCAATCTGATTGAGCCTGTATCCATTATATATTCTGTTTTATTGGCATCCTTGAAAAAGATCCTCCCCTCACTAACGAAAACCCCTTCGCCCGAAAAATCACTTTTAAGACCAAATGTCAAGACCTTTACTCCCGCCTTCTTCTCTACGAGATTGTATGAACGATCATCTCTATTTAATACTAAAACATCGTTCTTCTTCTGGAACCTGTATAAAACAGCTTTATCATTAAAATAATCTTCCATACTGTTATAGTAATTCAGATGATCTTCCATAAAGTTTGTGAAAACTCCGATTCGTGGACTGTATCCCTTGTGGTCAATTCCTCCAAGCTGAAAACTCGATAACTCAAGGATGATATAAGAGTCCTGTTTAACTCGATCAAGAATATCAAATACTGAAACAGCAATATTTCCACAAATTAGGGTATCAGGATATTTTTGTTTAATAATTTTATATATTAAATATGCAGTGGTAGACTTGCCCTTTGTTCCTGTTACTCCAATATTATTACTGGTAATATCCGCTGTCCTATCTAAGAAAATGCCTATATCAGTATCAACCTTTACTCCATGCTTCAATGCATATTCTATATATGGCGAATTGGGCGCTACAGCCGGATTTTTAATTATGAGATCCACATTCTTAAAGTCTTTGAAATCGTGTCTCCCTAAGACGAAATAAACCCTGCGGCTACCCTTCAACTTCTCAATACTCTCTCTCAGTTCCTCCTCTTTCTTTAAGTCCGTAATAACTACAGAAGCCCCTTTGGATATAAAATAATTAGCAGCCCCGACTCCACCGCCATGGAGACCGAGTCCCATTATTAAAACCTTTTTCATCTTCATCATATGGTTTTTCCCTGGGATATCAAAAAACCCCCTCATTCTTTAAAATAAGGGGGTTAATACAGATTAGACTGATATTTAGTACTTCTTTCTCATCTGTAATTTCCGAAGCTTCTTTATTCGCCTCCTTTCCGCTGCCTTCTTTTTATTCTTTCTCTGGGTTGCAGGCTTTTCATAATAAGCCCTCTTTTTCCACTCACGAAGGATTCCATCCCTTTCACACTCTCTTTTAAACCGTTTTAAAGCCCTATCAATACTCTCCCCATCATCAACCTTGACAACTGCCAATCTCTTTCACCCCCTCTCTCTTCCAGATACTGTATATTATCATGATATTATTCTCTACTCTGTAGTAAAACCTATCTGTAATATTTACAAGGATAATTGATAAATTATTCTCAGTCAAATATAAACAGAGAAATAGACCTCTCCATCAACACCCTAAAGGGCCACTCCCACTTTTTCCCTCACCTCGCCTATCACTTTCCTGGCGATTTTAGTGCATCTATTTTTTCCTTTCTCAAGAACATCAAAAACATATTTTTTATCATTATCAAGCCTCTTTTTCTTATCTCTGATCGGTGCTATTACTCTATTGATATTTTTCGCAAGAATCTTCTTACATTCAATACACCCGATGCCTGCTGTTTTACAGCCCTTTTCAACGTACTCTATCTCTTCTTTGCCTGAAAAATATTGGTGAAGGGAAAATATATTACATATATAAGGGTTTCCTGGATCGCTTCGCCTCTTTCTTGCAGGGTCTGTCACAGCTGTTTTCAGTTTATTCCATATTTCATCCTCTTCTTCAGTAAGTGCAATATAGTTATTCAGGCTCTTGGACATCTTCGACTTTCCATCAAGACCTTTAATCCTTGCAGCTTCACTGAGAAGGGTCCTGGGCTCCGGGAAGATCGGACCAAACCTATTATTAAATCTTCTCACTATCTCCCTTGTTAGCTCAAGATGCTGTACCTGATCCTCCCCAACAGGTACTGCATGAGATTTGTACAAGATAATATCACTTATCATTAGCACGGGATATGTTAGAAGTCCCGCGTTTATAAAGTCAAAATTTAAACCCTTTTTGTCCTTGTACTGAGTCATTCTTTCAAGATCAGCAACAGGTGTAACAGTACTTAGAATCCAGGCAAGCTCGGTATGCTCCTTTACATGTGATTGCACAAAGATGGTACAGCGCTCTGGATCAAGTCCTGCTGCTATCAATGTCTTTGCTGCATCAAGTATACATTCTTTGAGTTCAGAGGAAACATACATACCTGTTAGGGCATGGTAATCAACTACACAAAATATGCAATCATATTCATCAAGCAATTTCACCCAGTTCCTTATTGCACCCAGATAATTACCAATATGAATCACACCTGAGGGCTGAATTCCAGAAAAAATCCTCTCTTTCATTCTCACTCCAACAGTTAGTCAATATACGAATAAACATAGATACTGTCAATAGTAGAAATATTATACTGTTGAAAGTACCTTAATAGGGGTATATAAAAATCCGAATTGTTATATAGATGTAATACGTGAGGCTCGTATGTAGGCTACATGCAAAAGTGCATTTTTATCTATGCAGTATTCCTAATCCTTCTTTGAGCTGATCTTGTGTGCAGAGGATAAAAATTATCAATCAGGTAAGGGGCTCTTGCTAAAAATCTTTTGCCCTTTCCCTTCAATCTTAGATATGTTTTTACAATGGAGTGCAGATTCCTTTTAAACTCTCTGTCAGAAATAATCCTATTTGGGTTCAAACTCTTTTTACCTGAATATTCATAAACCTCTGCTTCATTTTTCTGTCTATTAGGCATAACTAACACCTTCCCTCTTTTAGCTTATCTCTTTCATCACTATTAATATAAACATTTCTGTCTATATTTTTACTACGATCCCTTTTAATGTCAAGTGAAATTGCATCTTATTTTAAGAAAATTTTTTATTTCCCTTTGCGTCTTTTTTTAAGCATTAGCAAATACTTCCTTCGCAATGGAAATATTCCTTCACTTACTGATCTGACATCTTCTATCGAGTAGAATGCTTTCGGATTAAACCTCTTGACCATCTCAATTACAGCCTGCTTATCACTGCGTTTTATAATTGAGTAGATGACATTCACAGGTCCTTCATTCCCCTGAGCAGTAATGTTCGTAACGCCAAATCCTTCAGCTATTAGAGCCTCTACCAGTTCAGAGGCATCTCTCTTCGTAATAACACGAATAATAACGATACCCATTGCAAGCTTCTCTTCTATTAGAATACCGATAAAGTTCCCTGCAGCAAAACCCCCTGCGTAGGCAATATAACAGGTAATACTGGTTAGGTTTTGTATGATTTTTCCAATGGCAATGAGCCATATCAATATCTCAAAAAAGCCTAGCAGGGGTGCTATAACCTTCTGTCCCCGAGAAACAAAGATAATCCGCACTGTCCCAATAGAAACATCACATATCCTTGCAAGAAATATGAGTAGTGGCAGAACAACCCATATAAATGTATCTGAGTTAATAAATTGCATTGAGTTAAGAAATTGCAAGGTGAAAGCCTCTTTAAATTCCGGTATTTATCAAAAAAGATGATCTACTTTCTATTAATCATCTTTTTCAATTTATGTCAAAAGAAATCGTACCACTCAATCTCCTGTATACAGCTGTAACCATGTATAAAAATCTATTCCCATAAAAAAGTCAATAGAATATTTAAGTTTAATAGACTCGTATTATCTAAACTATTATCTCACTTCTGCTTATTTTCAACCCATATTTTCGGTCTATATAAAATAGTTATTACTTCTTGAAGCATTTCCTCAATTCTCTCTATAAATACAATGAGTAATATTTCATGAATAATTTACAGGATTCAAATAGTGAAAACAGATGGTACCACACTAGCAGATATATAAACTGTTCTTATTTCCTCAATAATCGAAAATATTAAAACAATAAAAAAATTTGTAGACTTTTGATAAAGAAGATGCTAAATATTATTTTCGCAAAGATGAGAGTTTTATTCTCTTAACATCTCTAAAACTGCAGGATGAAGTTGAAAAATAATGGACAGGGAAAATAAAAAAATAAAGAAATTCCTCAAATATGCCATTATTTTCATCATCATTCTTGGATTGCTCCTCACATTCTCAAATCTCAAGAAGTTCAAACAACAACTTCTTACAATGAATATCACAAATTTTTCCCTCACAATCGCATGTACTTTTATTGTCTATATTCTTGAGGGTATATTTATCTTCTTCTCACTGAAGGTTTTTAACGAAAAAATCCCTCTTTTCATTTCATTAAAATATTCCCTGATAATTAATTCATTCGGCTATCTCGTCTCGCTTGGAGGTCTTACTCCCTTCGCCACCCAGATATACATTCTTGACCATCATAACATAACCATAAAAAAAGCCACATTAACACGGGTACTCCAGGTAATATTCTTTAATTTTCTTTTCGATATTCTTCTCATTGCTGGTTTTGTCTATATTCTCATTTACCACAAAACGCAAGAGTTTAACCTTGCTGTAGTAATTGCTCCGGTTTCATTTTTTTTCTTACTCATAACATGTTTCTACTGCGCAATTTTCTGGAAATCATTTCGTTTAGTATCAACAAAAATTTTCTTTACAGTATTGAATACGATTTTGAGACTCTTTTCAAAGAAGGTGAAACTCGATCCTTCATGGGCATTAAATCTTTTCGACGATTTCAATGAGGGATTCATGAGCCTTATAATCATGCCACACTATCTAATCACTATAATTGGTATTACTATTGTTGATTGGATCTTTTGGCTTTCTGTTATGTACTTTTCCTTTCTAACAGTAAACTATCCAATAAAAATAGGATTTATGTTCATAGGGTTTTCCATAGGACAGATTATTGGCATACTCTCGATGCTCCCCGGAGGAGTGGGTACCTTGGAAGGCTCGATGTCTCTTGTGTATGTGGCTCTTGGAGTTCCCATGGAAACAGCATTGGGTGCAGTTATCCTCTACAGGATATGCTTTTACATCATTCCCTTTTTCCTGAGCTTACCGTTCTACTTCTCCCTGAAGCACAAGAAAGAGAAATAATATATACTATCCGATAGATATACTTTCTATTTTCAACAATATGAAATTTCTGTATGTTATACAAAGATATCTTACAAGGAGGTCTAATTGAATATCTGGGAACCAGTAGTGATAGAGAAAGATAGGTATTATTACTGGCAGATTAACCCTTTAAAGTTGTGGATCAAGAGGACTAAAGATGAATGGCTTATAGCCTCTGAACAGTCATCTGAAGAAATCGATAATGAAAAGGTGATGATTGCAGAGTTTCAGGAAAAACCTGAAACCCTCGCATGGAATCGCTTTGTCTGCGCTGATGATTCAAATATCATTCAGCTTCTTCCAGCTCTACAGGATCGAGCAGTTGTTGTGGGATCAGAGATGCCGGTTAAAATCTTTCCTGACAATAGTGCTCTGTTTTTTCTGAGTATTCCAATATGGATTCGTATATATGCCGGAGAAAACAGAAAAATAATGCTGACTGAAATAGCAACAATTGTTCTCTCGAACACCTGGTTTGGCGACCCAACAACAGGCGAGCTTTGTTACAGCCTCAGGACACGTGCACGCCGTTCAATCGATGATTTAGAGATCTCTCCGCACAGAGCAGTATGCCCCGTGCAGATCATAAACCGGTCACAGATCAATCTGGATTTCCAAAAGTTGAGCGTTCATGTTGAACACCTCAAAATATACTCAGGTCAAAAAAGGCTCTGGACCAATGAAGTATGTATCAGCTTTGTCAGTGAAGATCAATTAAGTAAGATTGTATTTTCTGATAAAATACCTGCTTTTGAAGATGGCTGTACGCTCCTAAGTGAAGAACGCGCTGTTGTGGATAAAAGTATCCTGAAAAGGAGCATCAGCATACTCAAATATTTTACAACTTTTGAATAAAAGGAGAGGTGATGCATTATGTTAGATCTTTTCTCTTTTGATGTTGAAAAGTTTCTGAATCCAGATACATTGGCCATAGCACTCAGGGTTATGGTTATTGTGGCTGCTGGTTTCATCCTCTTAAAAATCCTCAACTTCTCTGTTGGAAAGATAACGAAAAAACGCTTTTCGCAGCAGACAGTAATGCTAATACGAAAAGGGATCTTCTACACAGGAGCATTTATCATCTTAGTTACTGTGCTCAGGCAACTGGGATTCAAGCTTACGGCTCTCCTTGGAGCGGCTGGGATTGCTGGAATCGCCATTGGTTTTGCCTCTCAGACTAGTATTTCAAATATTATAAGCGGGCTCTTTCTCATATCGGAAAAGCCCTTTGCCATTGGTGATGTTATCAAAGTAGGTAGCACTATGGGTATTATTCTGTCCATTGATCTGCTTTCAGTCAAAATAAGAACCTTTGACAATCTATATATACGCATACCAAACGAGCATCTCATAAAAACAGAAGTGACCAATGTAACCAGGTTCCCGATACGTCGTCTGAACATCGATATCAGTGTTGCTTATAAGGAAGATCTCGAAAGGGTGAAGGAGGTACTTTTAGATGTAGCGAAGAATAATCCCTACTGTCTGGATAACCCTGAGCCCTTTTTCGTGATAAAGGAGTTTGGAAATCATGGTATAGAACTACTCCTCGGAGCGTGGTTCTCCAAGACTGACTATCTAGCGCTCAAGAATTCAATAATGCAAGAGATTAAAGAGCGCTTTGACAGAGAAGGCATTGAGATACCATTCCCGCATATCAGTGTTTATACAGGATCTGTAACTCAACCATTTCCCGTTCAGGTTATGGAAGAAGCTCTTCACCGCAAAGATCAGAAACAAGCTTCTGGAAAAAGAGGAGGAAAAAATGAATAGACGGATGAAAAAAAGATTGAAATTACTGGGTCAACCACCTGGAACACTTGTCCACATTGGAGAGAAGAAGATCGAGAATGTAAAAATTTCCATCATTGATTATGATGAGAAGTACTTCGAGGAGAAGAAAGATGTAATGGTTGAAGAATGTTCCTCTTATATTCAAAAACCTACTGTTTCATGGATCAACATAGATGGTCTCCACAATGTAGATGTCATTGAAGAGATTGGAAAAGAGTTCAATATCCATCCCCTATTGCTAGAGGATATTGTCAATACAGAACAGCGCCCAAAGATAGAAGATTTCGACAATTACATCTTTATCATTCTCAAGATGCTTACTTATGATAAGGATGATGTTACCATCGACTCTGAGCAGGTAAGTATAATCTTGGGTTCAAACTTCGTTATCTCTTTTCAGGAGCGGGAGGGGGATGTTTTCAATCCGATAAGGGAAAGAATTCAACAAAACAAGGGTCGTATACGAAAAACGGGAGCTGATTACCTTGCCTATGCTCTTATCGATGCAATTGTTGACAATTACTTTATCATCCTCGAAAGCTTTGGAGAAAGGATAGAATCACTGGAGGAAGAACTCCTTAAGGATCCAACTCCTGATACTTCAGCAAAGATACACAATCTGAAGAGAGAGTTAATATTTTTACGAAGGTCGGTGTGGCCTTTACGAGAGCTCATTAACATCCTTGAAAGAGGAGAGTCATCTCTGATTAAAAAGTCAACTTTAATATTTCTGAGAGATGTATATGATCATACAATTCAGGTCATCGATACTGTTGAAACCTTCAGGGATACGATCACAGGGATGCTTGATACATATCTATCAAGCTTGAGCAACAGAATGAATGAGACGATGAAGGTACTAACCATCATTGCGACGATATTCATTCCTCTTACCTTCATTGCAGGGATATACGGGATGAACTTTCGGTATATGCCTGAACTAGAATGGAGGTGGGCATATCCTACGGTATGGATTGTTATTCTTGCAGTTGGCATATCAATGTTTATATTCTTCAAAAAGAAGAAATGGTTATAACTGTGTATTTACAACATATATTCCAGTATAGTATCTCTTTCAATGCAATAGGAGTATGAAGATGTACATCGGATTTATAAGTACTTACCCTCCGATAGAATGTGGAATTGCCACCTATACGCAATACCTGACTGATGCGCTTAAGAAACTTCAAAATGAATTTTATTTTGTTTCACACCGAGTATGTAGATTAAAAATAGAAACTCAAGGTAGTTATATAGAAGAATCGTATTCTCACAATGGATGATGTTTTCTATATTACATTTTTACTATGATTTTATATTAAAATCTTGATCACCTATAGATATTTCATGGAGGAGGAAGGCAATGAGAATAGCATTGATATCGAGCTGGCCTCCACGTCCCTGTGGAATAGCAACCTATTCTAATGATCTTGTCCATTCTCTGAGAGAAAAGGGAAATAGTATGTATATCGTATGCCATACTGATGGTGGAAGCCCAGGTGAGAAGAACGTTTATCCTGTTATCGACAATCAGAACCCTGGATGGGACGAAAATCTTTACACCGTAGTAAAGCAAATCAAGCCTGATATAGTTCATATTCAGCATGAATACGGACTTTACAAGACCAAGGGTGACCATGCAGCGGCTCTTTTCCGTCCCCTATTTCGCTGGAAGGTGGAGGATAATTTCCGAGTTATTGTTACCTATCACTCTGTCTATTCAAGTTTGAATAAAACGATGGCGCTGTATATCGATGTGATGCAGAAATTGGCCGATGCAGGTATCGTTCATGAACCTTATCAATGGTCTAATCTTCCAGTTAATCTTGGTCGTATTGTAGATAATGTGTATATTATTCCGCATGGAGCGAAAATAGTGACCTCCCTTTCTAAAGAGAATGCTAAAAAATCATTGGCTCTTGAGGGAAAAAAGGTTATAGGTATGCTGGGCTGGTTCGCTGCCACAAAAGGCTTTGAAAGGGTAATCTATATGTGGGATGAACTTTCAAAAGAACTTGGATCGGATACAGTTCTTATCCTTGCTGGAGATGCACGAGAGCTTGATCCATCACAGAAGGTGTACAAGCAAAAACTGCTTTCACTTGTAGAGCGGTGCAAATCGAAAGAGAGGATAAAGGTTATTTTAGGAAGCTTTAACTCTCAAGAATACAATAAGATTCTATCGACCTTTGATGTCATGGTTATGCCCTATACCTTTACTTCTCAAAGCGGGAACCTTGCGCATGCATTTGCGCTTGGAGTTCCTGTTATTGCTTCTGCAATGGAGGGATTGAAGGCTGAGGTTGAGGCAAGTGGTGCTGGAATAGTAGTACACCCTGAAGATGAAGATGAACTAAGAAGAGCAATCATTACCCTTATGAATGATGATTCCCTTCGTGGGAAGTACTCTAAAAGGGCTCTGAAGTATGTTAAGGAGAAGATAGGCTGGCCTATTATAGCTGAAAAGCATATTCTTCTATATAAAAACCTTATAAGTAAAAAGAGGATCAGAAAAAGGGATTTCAGATCTGAAGCCATGCTTGAGAGCTAATACATTTTAATATTAAGGGGAAAATTATGGGGAAAAAGCTTCATCTTGGAATTGGACACTACGGAATCGGGTTTAAAGATGGCGTAAATACTGTCATTTCACGGAATGTACGCTCTCTGCGTGCAATCGATCCTGAATTGAAAATAACACTTTTCGGAAAGCTTTCTCCTGATTATAAGGATTTCATCAAGCCTGATCCCGGGCTCCTTGTATATCTGAATATCGCAGAGTTCGATCCAGAATCGGAGATTGGACGCCTGAAAGGGAAATCTATACTCAAACAGCAGGTCCATGACTACATCTGGCAGGGCACGAATATCGCTGAGATACTAGCTGAGAAATTAAAAGATATGGATGTAATCATTACAGAGAATCTTGGCATAGGGTTAGACCCATCCATCACCTATGCATTTTACCTGTACACACATTACTGTTATACAACAAGAGAGAAAAAAATGTTTATCTATCGCTTTCACGACTTTGTTCAACAAAGACCGACAAACTTCAAGAATGTTAAAAAGTTCTATGAGTACCGATTTGGTGATGTACCTCACTGGCACAGTATTTTATATCCTGCCTTTCCCAATATCAAGTACATTGCAATTAACCGCTACGATCGCTCAAGGCTCTTTGAACATGGCATAGAGGAGAATAATGTCTACTATATACCGAACTCTGTAGATAAATCCATAATCCCTCCTGATGACAGAAGTGAAGAGTTGAGGAAAAAGATAATTGAAAGGGAAAGCTTGGATCCTTCAGTTCGATTTATACTGTACCCTGTTAGATGCATTCGAAGAAAAAATATTGAAGAGGCCATATTTCTCATAAAATTCTTCAACAGTATTTCCGAGAAAAAAACATCAAGAAAAAATTGTAATTTTAAAGGAAAGGCACATCTTCTGGTCAGCATAAGGCCAACAACTGGAGACGATGCCCAATATGCAAATCGCCTTATAGAATTTGTAAAGAAGAATAAACTTCCAGTAACTATTGGCATTGATGATCTTATCTCAATGGAAAGGGAGTTTGATCCTATTGAACCTTCCAAGATAAAAAGATATAGCATGGGTGATCTTTATTGTGCCTCTGATCTTGTCATTACAACAAGTATATTAGAGGGATTTGGCTTTGTATATATAGAGCCATGGATACTTGGCAGGGCAGTTATTGGGAGAAGCATCCCCTTTACCACTCCAGATTTTCAGGCAGCTGGTATGAAACTGGGACATCTCTATACCGCACTTATTGTAGATCGGAAGGATTTCAAAGATATAGGAATGGAAAAATCTTCACAGGATGAAGGCCTGGAGGCGAGGCTCTCAAAGATCCATAAACTTGAAGATCCAGAATATGTGGATAAATTTATCGAAAGTAATGAGACCTCCATTACTGCCACACTGAAACTATTTGATCAAGAGAAAAGACAAAAGATCATCGAGAAAAATAAAGAGGTTGTTAATGAAGTCTATTCACAGGAGATTATAGGAAAAAGGCTTTATGAAGTAATAACCTCAGTTTGAATATTAAAACTGGGTATTATCATTTTATGCATTATTCAATAATTCTTCTAAAAGCTCATCCATTGATATACATGCAAAAGCAGAGCCAAAATCTGACATACCGTAGGGAATTATTAATTCACCATTGTGAATAATTGAGCCACAGGAATAGACAACATTTGGTACATATCCTTCACGCTCTTCATTATTTGGAGCCAGGAGTGGTTCTTTTAAGCGTGCAATTACCCTCGTAGGGTCTTCAAGATCAAATAGTGCTACACCAAGACAGTACTTCCTCATCGGTCCAACCCCATGTGTAATTATAAGCCATCCCTCTTTTGTTTCTAATGGTGATCCTGAGTTACCGATCTTGATAAATTCCCAGGGATGGAGAGGCTCTTCTATTACCTGTGCATCATGCCAGAGATTTATGTTATCAGAAAACATAATGTAATTGTTCACACCATCGGAGCGGGAGATGATGGCATACCTGCCTTTTATCTTTTTGGGGAATAGAGACATCCCCTTATTCTGTGCGTGCTCACCATGTATTGGCATGATCTTGAAATGATAGAAATCCTTTGTCTCAAGTAATTTTGGCAGGATTGTATATCCATTATAAGCTGTATACGTTGCATAATATGTGACACTTCCATCATCATCTGTAAATCTCACAAATCTTGCGTCTTCTATGCCGTTGCTCTCAGAGTAAGAAACAGGAAAGATGACCCGTTCGGAGAGTGCAGTATCGAGTGAGAATGTGATTTCATAGTGGGAATCAGCCAACCAGTTTATTGCCTGGATTACCTTTTTCCTTGTATAAGATAGACTGGTGCTTTTGCTAACCTCCTCAATGCTTGCCTGTAACTCCCCGTAGAGAAAATTATCTCCAAGATTGTCCATAACCATGCCAATAATATCCTTGTAGATTTTCATCTCCTCAAGTTTTTTACAAAATATCTTCTTATCATAGATATGACGTTTCACAACCTCAGGAACATCTACAAGCTTACCTGGTGGCTCAAACTCCAGCTTATTGTTCTCATCGATTATCCCGCTCCTGAACACTATTGATGATATATGGCCCTCACCTGTAGCCCTGAAACTTACAATAATTCTCTTCTGACCCTCCTGGAGATTCGCCTGATATGGATCTTCCACGATAGATGGATTAAAAAAGGCTGTAGATTCAATAGCATATTCCATTGTAAAGTAGGAGCCGATCAGTAATTTCTTTTCTGAAGATAAGAACTCTGGATCAATATTTAGATCGTCCAGTATATATCTCACATTGTTAAAATGATTTTCAAATATCTTCGTAATATTACGATGTCTTTTGGAAAAATCTCTGAGCACCTGATTCAGTGTCATATTTGTATCTTCATATGACATGTTTATAACTTTCTGGATTATAGATTGCGCCCTGTCTAATTCACCTGGCATGAAGAACCTTGCAATGACCCTTTTGGGATCTGGATAGAATCTGTTCTTTTTTCTATTTACCGTAATCGCCATATCAGAATTAAGCTCCTCACAGATAATCTGACTATATTTATAATTACGAATCTTATTTGTCAAGATAAAAGTTTTTTTTCCGCTATTGAAATTTCCTAAAAATCACAAAATTTATTCCAGGCTTATTATCGTCAGTATCATCTTTATTTTTTTATGGATCAAAATACAGAAACTGTTGCTATAATCCTTTTTGCATGAACAGTATCATTCCCAGGGCAATCATAATACTTACAGTATTTATTTGAGATAACCTGTATCATTAAAAGGGCCTGAAAAAGCAGAGGATAGACTATATATTTTGAAACATAGGATTTTATAGCACTGCAAATTTCTCAACAATAGTTTATTTCTTCCTAATCTATTTGCTATCTATTTGCTGAAAATTCGCCATTTGGCCTATCTATCCGAGCTTTCAGGATTCCATTTCAAGATTGGCCTTCGTGCTGCTGTTACCTCATCAACACGGGTTATCTTGGATTTTACAGGAGCCTTTTTCAATCTTTCAGGATTCTTCTTCGCCTCTTTTGCAATAGATATCATTGCATCAATAAATCTATCAATGTTTTCTTTACTCTCTGTTTCAGTTGGTTCTATCATGAGAGCACCATTCACAACAAGAGGGAAATATATTGTGGGAGGGTGAAACCCGTAATCAATCAGCCTTTTCACAATGTCCAGGGTTGATATCTGATTCTCCTGCTGCTTTTTATCAGTAAAGACACATTCATGCATGCATGGCATATCATAGGGAAGATTGTAGTACTTCTTAAGCCTCGATCGGATGTAATTTGCATTTACAACAGCAGTTCTGCTTGCCTCATTTAATCCCACTCCTCCCATGGATAAAATATAGGCATAGGCTCTCACACAGACTAAAAAATTCCCATAAAAGCCTTTTACCTTACCAATCGATCTCGGTAGATTATAATTGAATATAAACTCCTTACCTTTCTTTTCAACTAAAGGAACTGGTAAAAAGGGAGTAAGATTTTCCTTAACAGCTAGCGGTCCTGCCCCAGGTCCACCACCCCCATGGGGAGTGGAGAATGTTTTGTGAAGATTCATATGAACAAGATCAATACCTAGTTCCCCAATCTTTGTAATGCCCATTATTGCGTTGAGATTTGCACCATCACAGTAAACAAAACCACCTCTTTTATGTACTATCTCCGATACATCTTTAATGTTAGTCTCGAAAAGACCAAGAGTATTGGGGTTTGTTATCATTATAGCTGCAACCTCCTCATCCATCAGGGAGGCTATAGAATCCTTATCAATAATACCATTCTTGTTTGATTTTACAGGTACTGCCTTAAAACCACACATGCTCACACTTGCAGGATTGGTTCCATGAGCAGTATCAGGAATAAGTACATTTTTCCTCATCCTCTTTATATAAGCAAAATAGGCCTTTATAAGCATCATTCCAGTGAGCTCTCCATGTGCGCCTGCAGCTGGCTGAAGGGTTACTCTGTCCATTCCAGTTATTTCAGAGAGGAAATTTTCAAGTTCATACATCAACCTCATTGAGCCCTGTGAGAGGGAAACAGGTTGATAGGGATGAGCAAATGAGAAACCGGCATGTTTTGCTATCTCTTCATTCACCTTTGGATTATACTTCATCGTACAGGAGCCCAATGGGTAAAAGCCTGTATCAACCCCATAATTCCATTGTGATAACCGTGTAAAGTGTCTAACAAGTTCAACCTCACTTATTTCTGGAAAACCCTCTATCGGATCCCTTAGCATATTTGTGTGAAGGAAATCCTCACTATTATAGTTGTCAATATCCTCCTCTGGTAATGAAACTGCTGTTCTCCCACGAGAGCCCTTATCAAAAACTAAAGGCTCATCTATTGCCAAGCTTGTTATTCCCAACGGTTTTAACATATTATTTATTCCAATGAAAAATTATATCTCTTTCAAACAACTGCACAGATGATCAATATCCTCACTGGAGTTCATCTCAGTAACTGTTATTAGAAGACAATCAGAAAGCTCCTTGTAAAACTGTTTTAAAGGGAGACCTGCAATGATTTTTTTATATGCAAGCGCCTTTACTATCTCATCAGGATCATTATCCAAGCGCAAAACAAACTCATTAAATGTTGCTTGCTGAAATTTCAGGTTTATACCATCAATTTCAAGGAGTCTCCTTTTTGCATATTCCGCTCTGCTGTGATTTATAAGAGAAAGTCTCTTTATACCATCTTTTCCAAGACCTGCTAAAAATATTGTTGCAATAAGCGCGCATAGCCCCTCATTTGTACAGATATTTGATCTAGCCTTCTCTCTTCTTATGTGCTGTTCCCGTGCACTAAGAGTCAAAACGAAAGCACGATCACCATTTTTATCAACCGTTTTTCCAACAATCCTTCCCGGCATGTTTCGAAGAAACCTCTCCCTTGAGGTGAGAATGCCAAGCAAGGGCCCTCCAAAACCGGGGGCTATCCCCAGGCTCTGTCCCTCTCCGCACACTATATCAGAATCAAAATCACCAGGTGGTCTCAGTATCCCAAAGGAAATTGGTTCCGTAAATGTAACTATAAAAAGGATATTTTCATTATGAACGATTTTTTCATACATATGAAGATCTTCTATAATACCAAAAAAGTTTGGAGACTGGATCACAACGCATGCCACCTCACTATCGAGAGCCTTTAATAACAGATCATTATTGGTAGTACCCATTTCATTAAAGGGAATTTCTATAATTTGTCTTGCGCCATTCTCACTATAAGTTTTTATAACGCTCCTGTATTCAGGATGAACTGTTTCAGAGATAACTATTTTATTTTTTCTTGTAATCCGGGTAGCCATCAGTACTGCCTCTGCTGTACTTGTTGCACCATCATAGAGAGAAGCATTCGATACATCCATTCCCAGAAGCATACACATTAATGTCTGGTACTCAAAGACCGCCTGAAGAGTCCCTTGACTGATTTCAGGCTGGTAAGGAGTATATGAGGTGTAAAACTCAGACCTGCTGATCAAGTGTGTTAAAAATGAAGGTATAAAATGATAATATATCCCTCCTCCAAGAAATGATCTGTATTCACAAACATTTGCATTCTCGGCACTCATTCTTTTCATATGAGTTAAGAGTGCCAGTTCTGAAAGAGGCTCAGGAATCTTTAATTTATCCTTTAATAAAAGATCATTAGGTATATGTTTGAAGAGCTCTTCAACCGTTTGAACTCCAATCTCTTTTAACATATCCCTTATGTCTTCTTCTGTATTAGGAATATATCTCATGTTATCTTTCTCCACTCCCTATCATTCTTCTTCTTTCTGAACAAACTCCTGATAGGCCTCACTCCCCATCAACTCTTCCAGCTCAGAAATATCATAAATCCTAATCTTGATAATCCATCCCTTTTCATAGGGGGATTGATTTAACACTTCAGGATGTTCCTCCAGGGTTTCATTAATCTCTATAACCTCACCACTGACAGGTGCATAGATATCAGAGGCTGCTTTTACAGATTCAACTACACCAAAAGCCTCACCCTTTGATATTTCTGTTCCAATCTCAGGCAGCTCTACAAAAACAACATCGCCCAACTGCTGCTGCGCATAATCGGTAATCCCAATGAGCGCCTTATCCCTTTCTACTGATACCCATTCATGTTGATTTGTGTATTTTAATTCATCCGGAAAATCCATGTCTTGCTCCTTTTTATTCAGAATTTACGCTATACCGGCCTGACTAACTGAAAAGATATCATCGTTACTTATCTGAATTCTTTTTATATCTTGCTCTGATAGCTTTCCGTCAATCTGAATACGAGCACATGCACCACTTGCCCCGTCAAAGATTATATTCTCCATGGTCTCAACATTTATATTTACCTCTCGAATTATATCAAGTACAGAAGCGAGAACACCAACATGATTCCTGTGATGAACAGTGACCATATAACTGGCTGGCGTTCGCTCCAGAAGATTTACACAGTTAAAAACCCTCCCGCTATTTATATACTCACTCACAATACGAACTGTCTCTTCTGCTACTGCAGACTGTGCCTGATCTGTTGATGCACCGATATGATGAGTACCGTATATTCTCTCATGCATTCCTACATCATCTTTAAATTCACCCTCCTTTACAGGTGGCTCACCTGTAAATACATCCAATCCAGCACGTATCTCCTTCTCACTCATTGCATTTAAGAGAGCATTGTCATCAACTATCTCTGCACGGGAGGTGTTGATAAAATAGGCCCCTTTTTTCATTGCATTAAAGAAGTTTGACCCTATTATCCCATCTGTTTGCTCTGTAAGAGCTAAATGTACACTCACAACATCGGCCTGAGCTGCAACATCTTGTGGTGTTTTTGCATATTCTATTCCTAATTCCTCAGCCTTCTTTTGAGTGAGTGACCTGCTCCAGGCGACGATATGCATACCAAATGCTTTGGCTCTCGTAATCATCTCTCTACCGATTCTGCCTACTCCTATTATTCCAAGGGTTTTACCAAAAATACCGCGAGACTTTGAAAACTCCTTTTTATTCCATCTTCCATTTCTAAGCTGCATGACATTATCCGGTATTCGTCTATCGATGCTGAGTAGTAAACCAAAAGCCAGTTCTGCTACTGCAATCGAATTTTTCCCGGGACAGTTTGCAACGTATATACTTCTTTCAGAGGCAGTTTTAACATCTATGGTATTATACCCAGAACCTGCTCTTATGATAAGGCTTAGGGAAGATGCTGCCTCTATCATCTCTTTGGTAACCACTGTTGAGCGTACAACGAGTATCTCCGGCTGTTCATTTTTTAATTCCTGCAGCAGAGTTTCATCTTTTAATCCTTGATTATATATTACTGAGCATCCACTATTTTTAATTTCATCAATTTTATCTTCAGGAAACTTATCTGCAATTAAGACTCTCATTTTCAAACACCTCCTTTTATCTGAAAGTGTGATTATAAAAAAGGTTACTTATAATATGGCCTATACAATTAATAAACTTTTTTATTCCTCATTTTTAAGAAAAGCACACTAAAACTGGTGTATAAGTAGTCCAGAACGCAGTTTAGGCGCAAACCAGGTAGACTTTGGTGGCATGATCATCCCTGCATCTGCAACTGCCAAAAGCTCATCGATACTTACGGGAAAAAAACTAAAAGCAACTCCTCCCGTCTCATTAACATGTCTCTCAAGCTTTTTTATACTATCTGTACCACCAATAAAATCTATTCTCTTATCCTTTTTCTGATCTTTTATCCCTAAAACAGGCTCAAGAAGCTCTTTCTGATAAATACTCAGATCAAGGGAAGAAACTGGATCAGTTTTCCCCTCTTTTCCCTCTTTTATATGGAGTTCGTACCACTTTCCTTTAAGATACATACAGAAATAGCCTTTTTTAAGCGGCTCTGCCTTTAAAGATTCCCTTACCTCAAAGCGATCTTTCACATATCCCAAAAACTCTCCTGCACTCAAACTATTTAGACCACAAACCCATCTGTTATAGGGAAGTATCCTGAGCTCTTCTTTTGGAAACAGCACTGAGAGGAAGAAATTAAACTCCTCATCCCCCCTTATCGACTTGTGCAATCTAACCATCTCCTTTTTTACACGGCTTGCTCCAGCAGCACGATGGTGACCGTCAGCTATGTAGAGATAGGATACCTCTTTGAATGCCTCTATAAGCTCTTCACAATCATCCATACTCCATACGATATGCCCTATTCCATCCTCGGCAACAAAATCGTAAAGAGGCGCTCTTTTAATCTCTCTCTCAACAATGGAGTTGATAGAATCTACTCCCCTGTAAGTCATCAAAACTGGTCCTGGATGTGCAGAAAGTGTAAGCATGTGCCTCAGCCGGTCATCCTCCTTCTGCTTACGCGTATATTCATGCTTTTTTATTATGTCGCTATCATATTCATCTACCGAACAGCAGCAGGCAATGCCTGTCTGCACCTGCTTCCCCGCGATAATTCTGTAAATATAAACTCTGGAGGTTTTATCCTTTATTAAAACTCCGCTATCCACAAGTTTCTTAAAGTTTCTCTCAGCCTGTTCATAAACAGTATCTGCATAAAGATCTGTGCCTTCAGGAAGATCAATTTCAGGACGAATGACATGCAAAAAGCTTAGTGGATTATCCTTTGCCAAAAACCTAGCTTCCTCTGTATCTACAATATCATAGGGAACGCTTGCTACATCCTTTGATCTCTCAGGTATCGGTCGCAGTGCTTTGAAAGGCCTGATAACTGCCATACAAATATCTCCTTTTGTATATCTTTCATATCACAAAATATGAGCTATTGGCAAATCTAATCTCAGCTATACTACTCTCTATCAGAAAATCGACTGATAATCACTGCCTCATCATGAAGTTGAAATTTATGACCCAACCTTATCTGGTCTGATGATATTGATCCATCTTTCTCGCTATCGGTATGAGCTATAATCCCTATCTTTGTCCCCTCTCTTGAAAATCTCTTATCAACATATGCCATACCTACCTGAACACCATCCTTATCTACAGCACAGCTTGTTACAGCACCCATTACCCTCTGGCTTCTTTTGCTAACAACTATATCGTTCTGCTTTGCTCTCCTTACTCCCCTTAGGTTCATTCTAAAGCGTACAATTTCCATCTTCATCTCCTTCATTCTTGAAAGAAGAGGTTCCCGGCCGATGAAAAAGGGTTTATGAAACTTTACATACGGACCAAATCCAGCTTCTATTGGCGATATATTATTGGGACCTGCAAGTTCATATCCATAGAGGGGCAGTCCTGCCTCTATCCTCAAAGAATCCCTCGCACCAAGACCTACAGGCTTAACTCCAAATCTCTTTCCCAGATCAAGAACCATATTCCACAAAGCCCGTGCCCTTGAAGGATGAATTAAGAGTTCGTAACCTATATCCTCTCCTGTATACCCTGTTCTGGATACAATCATCTCTATACCGCCAAGTTCAATAACCATGAACTGCATCCTTTCAATTCTTTCAAGGGCAGATCGAATCTCTTCTGTCTTCGCAATTCTTTTAAGTATATTGAGAGATTGCGGTCCCTGAAGTGCAATATCTACCATGCAATCCTCTCCAGAAGATGGTTCCTTTAGATCCCTTATTACAACCTTACTTAAAATTCTTTTCTTTATATCTGTATTATCTATGATAATATTCTGTGAATTCACAGCATTCATCCATGCCAGATCTTTATTATTGTTAATAGCATTCACAATAAGTATATATCTATCTGCACTTAACTTATATACCATGATATCATCAATAACATTTCCCTCTGTATCTAAGAGGTAGCTGTATTGAGATTCAAAAGAATCGATCCATGGAACATAATTTGTGCTGATGACATCCAAAAAGTGTGTAGCATACTCTCCTCTTATATCTATCACTCCCATATGAGAGATATCAAAAATTCCAGCAGCTTCTCTTACTGCACTATGTTCTTCTACTATCCCTTCATACCGACCAGGCATTTTCCAGCCAGCGAATTCCACAAAATTTTTTGTAAGTTTCAGATGCTCTTCGTAAAGACAACTTTTTTTACTTTCCTCCTGAACTTTCTTAAATGAAAATTTCTCTTTTTCGATATCACCTTCCTGTATAACAATAGAGTTTTGAGCGATAAAATATGGCTTTGAAATATGAAAAAACTCTGGTGAGGAATTATAGAGGGCTCTTGAATCAACTCCTCTCTTATGCCTGGATAGATCTAGATCAGCAATATCAATACTTTTTATAGCTCTTCTGATACATTCAATTTCTTTATCAGATATGTCATTTTTGGCTAGAATAACAGCCGGACCTTCAATTTTTCTGAAAATATCATCCCTATCAAAGGCGATATAACCGTCCGAAAGGCCTCTCAACCAATCTGTTATATCTTCTTTATCCTCTGGCCTGCATATAATTAAAAATTTCTCTTTCTGCAGACGATGAATGTATATATGGGCTAAAAGCTTACCATGGCTTTCTAAAAGAAAGCTCTTGCAACCTTCTCCCTCCTTGAGCGAGAAAACTATGTTTGTTGAAACCTGTTCAAGAAACTGCAAGGCTCTTTCGCCTTTTACTATTAATATGCATTTGTCTAAAATATTGTTATCCTTGAGTTCGGGATGTGCACCTTTGGAAGAGGCAGGAGCTCCTGAATAGTGCGGATAACCTGTTCCCTCCGGAAGCTTTTCCGAAATGAGAGATCGGGCCAATCTATCTACCCTTTTTTTCGCTTTTTCAAAAATACCAAGCTCAATCTTTCCTCTAGGAAGATCTCCTATAAGTCCAATATAGGTAAAGGGATTTATATTTTTTAATATATAAGCTATAACGCTCCCTAACTCTTCTATACCCTCTTTGTCTATTCCTCTCTGCGTAATCCACGGAGTACCAAGCCTGATTCCACTTGCCTCTGCTGTAATAGTATCACCAGGAATTGTGTTCTTATTTGCTACAATTCCACAAAGATCAAGAATCCTTACAGCAATTTCTCCTTTAAGAGAAAATCCGCTTTCTGTTTTTATTGTATTCAGATCAATGAGTAAGAGATGTGTATCTGTTCCTCCATAAGCCAGCTTTAATCCATCTTTTTCGAGAACATTTGCAAGATACCTGGCATTTTCAACAATGGCTTCTTGAGTCTTTTTAAACTCTTCACCCTGTGCAATTTTGAAAGCTACAGCCATTGCAGCAAACTTATTTACATGCGGGCCTCCCTGTTCTCCCGGGAATACTGCCTGGTCTATTATTTCTGCATAATCTTTTTTAGTGGTCATAATAATGGCCCCTCGAGGACCAAAGAGGGTCTTATGTGTTGTACAGGTAATAACATCTGCATAATCTATGGGATTTGGAAAGACACCGCCAACTATAAGGCCAGCAGGATGGGCTATATCTGCCAGTAAAATTGCCTCTACTGAATCAGCTATCTCTTTAAACTTTTCCCAGTCAGGGGCCCAGGGATAGGATGTATACCCTGCAATAATCATCTTTGGCCTGTGTTCCTTTGCCAGGGCCATGATTTCATCGTAGTCAAGCTTTTCTGTTTTCGCGTTCACTTCATACGAAACAATTCTATAGTTCTTTCCTGATCTATTGAACTCACTTCCATGGGTAAGATGTCCCCCATGCATTAATGACATACCCATAACAACGTCGCCAGGCTTCACAAATGCATCGTAAACAGCATTATTAGCCGCAGCCCCTGAAAGCGGCTGGATATTAACATAGATATTTTCGGAAGGGTTTTTTTCAGTTGCAAAGATAGTAGCTGCTCTTCTCTGAGCCAATGTCTCCAAAAAGTCTGCATAATCACAACCTTTGTAAAATCTTCTGTCAGAATAACGACGTAGCCTCGTCATCTGATAATTAAAGTCCAAAATAAGCTCTTCATCTTCATCTGTCATCTTTGTTGGTGGGTAACCTTCAGCATAAATGTTATTAAACGCGGAGCCAAGAGCCTGTAATACAGGAGACGGACAGATACTTTCAGATGGTATCAGTATAATCTTTCTTGCCTGTCTCTCCTCCTCATACTCAATAATACCGGCAATTTCAGGATCGATCTCTTTTAGAGGTTTTCTAAATACATAATCAGAATAGTTCATATCTTTTGTCCTAGAACGTAACTGACTCATCTTTTGATAGTCAAATGCCCTAATACGGCTAAGCTGTATTCACTATTATAAAAATTTTCTTGCCTAAAAGGCAAGAAAATCACTATTAAGGTACTAATGTGGGAAAGCCACATTCTAGATTATGTCGCTTTCGCTCAAATTGAGGCCTTCGGCCTCACGTCGCTTTCGCTCAAATTGAGGCCTTCGGCCTCACGTCGCCTTCGCTCAAATTGAGGCCTTCGGCCTCAATGAGGGGGGGGAAGGTTTTTTGTCTAAATGTCAAAAAAATTACTATTAAGATAATAACCTCCATTATCAATATACTAGGAGGCAATTAGCCATTCTTACTGAGGAAATCTTCCATAAATTGAACGAGCAGCTTAATATCATCCACATCATGGGTATTGTACATTGATACCCGGATACCCCCTACTGATCGGTGTCCTTTTAAACCAATTATTCCCTCATCTTTTGCTTTTGAAACAAATCGGGATTCCATTTCCTCATCTGGCAGATTGAATGTTACATTCATCGATGAACGACTATCTCTTTCAACACGGGATTTAAAAAAGTCAGGGGGCTTATCAATAATTTCGTATAAGAGCCTTGCTTTCTCTTCATTCCTCCTCTCAATAACATCAAGCCCGCCTTTCTTCTTCACCCAGTTTAAAACCCTGTTCATCATGTATATTCCAAAACAGGATGGAGTATTGTATAGGGAGTTTTTAGATACATGAACCTTATAGCTCAAAATATCAGGAAGATCATCCCGGGAACGCTCCACCAGATCATCCCTTATAATAATTGCCGTTACTCCGGCAGGACCAAGATTCTTCTGTGCCCCGGCATAGATTAAACCAAAGGACTTGAAATCTATCTTTCTTGATAAAATATCACTTGACATATCACAGATCAGCGGAATTGAACCTGTATCGGGAAATACCTTCCACTGAGTCCCAAATATCGTGTTGTTCGAAGTCAGATGACAGTAAATGGATTTTGGATCAATCTTAATCTCCTCCTCCTTCGGGATACGGAAGAACTTACCATCTTCTTCTGTTGAAAGTGCAAGCTCTATGCTTTTTAAAGTTTTCGCTGTTTTGTATGCATTGTTTGAAAAACGTCCTGTTACAATGTAACTTGCCTTCTCATCATCCCTTATGAGGTTCATGGGAATCATTGCAAATTGCAGAGATGCTCCACCCTGAAGCATCAGGATTTTGTAATTTTCTGGAATACCAAATAATTCCCTTAAAAGTTCTTTCGTTTCATTGTGGAGCTCCTCATACTCCTTTGAACGATGACTTATTTCCATAACTGACATTCCAGTGCCATTCCAGTTGGTCAGCTCATCCCTTGCTGATTCCAGCGCTTCTAACGGGAGTCTTGAAGGACCCGGGTAAAAGTTTAAAACACGACCCATTCTATGATCTCCTTTCTTGTTCCAGTATTACCTGAAAAAACCAATAATTGAAAATAATAATCATACTATAATTACCTGTAAAAATGATGTCAAGTATATAATTAGAAATATTACTAAATATCTAATTTATTTCTAAAAAAATTACATATACTATATTTATTATTATTTTTATTACGATAATAGTAATTATAGGGCACATAGCCTCTTGGCGAGCTTTTCCAGGTTAGAATCAACTACCCTTCCCTCATCCATAATCTGCTTCCCATCCAGCCACACCGATGTATTTAAACAGATCCCATCTGTATGTGAAGGTGCTGGAAAGCCGTTTGGTTTTAATAAGACAGAACCAATATGTCCAAGCCCCCACTCTGTACAACCCCAGACTCTCTCATCCTCAACTATATTTCCAGTTAGTCTGGCACCTGGATTGAATCCATAGCAAACATGTGCCAGTTTAAGCATCTGCGGATGATTAAAACTCTTAAGCCATATCTCAAAATCATGAGCCTGTTTTCCACCCTCAACTTTAACGACCTCCCCCGCTTTTATTGTCAAGCGGACAGGATTTGCAAGTTTACCACATGGGGGTACAATAGAACCATCAAACACCAGTGTTCCATTTATAGTTCCAAGATCTGGGGCCCACCCGATCTGGCCACCCATCATATGCTCACCAGGTACATCGGCATATCCAACATCAAAACTAAAAGGATGGCTAGGGTCAGGCTCTTCACCCTCGATTGTGGCATTTTCAAACTCAAGATTTTCACCAGCTGGCGTTGTCATTCGAACATGTTTTGCCTTTCTATTAACCTCTGTAAAACCTTCCAGAAACTCTCCCAGGGCTGGATAATCTATTCGACCAATACACCTTACCATCATGTCAACATTCATTCCAACAAGGCATAAGTATCGCAGTCTCTTATTCTCTTTCATAACCGAATCATACACATCTGAATAAAATATCCATTTATTATTAAACTCTACCCAGGCATCAGCCTCTTTCAATGCACCTGCAAGTGCCCTTCCGGGTAACATTGGATCCGCTTCTCTCCCTACACCCATAGGAGATGCCATCCAGATGACCATTGGTTTAGCTCCAATAGCAAACGAAGCACTGGCAGTGGCATTTACAACACGGGGATCACTTTCTGTATCTGCTGTTATGATGAAAGTCTCTCCAGATTTTAACTTAAAGAGTTCCCTTGTTAGAATACTGCTTGCCTTCCCCAATTCATACTCATAATAGAACATCTTTAACCCCATATCATAAAAATATATGCAATTATCCCTGACTATTAACCAGTCGAATCTTTTATAACAACCTCCCCATCGGTTGCATTTACAACCACACACTGTCCTGTCTTCAATTCCTTGAATGCATCCTCATCCAGATTTACAATGGGAATCTCTTTTCCATAAAAATGCCTGCTCACAACAGGTCCTGTGGCCAGAATGGGTTCTGTCCTTATATTAATAATAGCTGCCGGAGCTTTTCCCACTCTCACCAGCTCCAGAATGATAAGGGATGTTGTACTTGAGCCCTTGCCAAAAGGAAAGACAAGAACTTTGCCTGATATAGATTGCCCAAAAAGCTCATGACTTGAATCTATAACACATCCGGTTTCAGGATCTATTCCACCAAAAAAGCTTAAAGGCTTTGAGGAAACAACCGCTTCACCCTCACTTTTCCCCCAAACTAAGCATCGTCCTTTCAGTATTTTATCCATTGAGAACGCCTCCGGCAGATCTTGCCCTGAATAGCAGTATTAACACAATCCTCAAGGCTTCCATATCCAACGTTTAGCCCTCTCTGTGAATAACAATAATTGGCAAACTTTATGGAATTGGTCATTGTGCTGTTGAAGAGCCATTCCTTCTTCGGATACTGCAATGGGCATCCGTCCGTAAATACCATTACTCCAGAGCTATTCAGGCCCTCAAGCATTCCACAGTCCTCTATCAATCTATATATAGCTCTACTTGTGAAAACCCAGAAGGTAATGGAGCTATGAACTTTATTACTCTCCATGAGCCTGGCTAATTCCCGAAGCTCAATAAAAGAAAAATGAGGACACCCCAGGACGACAAGATCCACCATATCATCCTCGATTGTCCAGATCCTCTGTTCTGCATCCTGAATCATCTCTGGTAAAATTTCTGACACCTCTTTTGGCTTCTTACCCTGAAAGCATATCTCCATAGTTTGTGCCTCTGGTGTTACGCCGACAATGTGAAATAATCCTACTGCTCCAGAGGAAGCAACAGCAGCACTGAAACTCTTAAGACAATAGGTTTTTACATTGGATGGAATTCCCCTGATAGCTGCAATACGATCCCCAGCTATCTCTCCTACTACAAATCCAAGAAGGGGGTAAATTGCCTCGTCATCAAACATCTCTCTCGTAAAGCCTCTTAACTGAATCAATAACTCAGGTTTACGGTTATCACTCAGATGAAGGCCAAATACGGGGACCCTTCCTATGATAGCAGCACATATGTCCATAAGGTCTCCATAACGATTGGTTCTCGCCCCAATAATAGAATTAGCAAAAGCAATTGCGTTTGATTCACCCCATGCAATCTGTTCTCCAAACCTGGGAATCATTCCCTGCTCATAGGGTGCACAGGTCCAGGTGGGAGTAGCACCCATCTTGAGATAGGCCTTTTCCATTCTCCTGCATTTTTCAAGTAGTTCAAAAGATACGCGGTATTCCCTCCATCTTTCAAGATCAATAGCACTGGGATTTAAAGAGGTTGGAACCGCCACCCTGGCTCCTAACTCTGCAAGATGTTCAGCAAATTCCAATCCAGCATCCACCATGTATATTGTACTGTCGATGTGCACCTGCGATACTTCCATCATTTCCTCAGCGTCATACAGCTTTCCTAAATCAACTAGTATAGATAGGGCTTTACTCTTCGCTTCTCCATACTTTCCCCTGATTATATTTTTCTCTTCTTCTGTTAGACGCATGAGTAAAATCCTCAATTGAAAACTGATTTTCAGTACTCTCTCAACCTAGCGGTTCAACTACATAATACGATCTTCTTTAACAGTAGAAGAATCTCTCCTTCTTACCATTTAGATTCCGCAATAAGGCCTCAATCGCTATTTCATATAACCAATAAGCATATTATTGTACACCGGATACTACAAACTAACTGAGGTCAAGACTATCCAGGATTTTTGACAGCTCTTCTCTGCTTTCTCCTGAAAGCGGCAATAACGGATATCTGGGTACGCCCATATTTCTACCCATGATACCTAGAGCGGTCTTCAGAACCTGTACAAACTGAGGAGTACCGTCAACGAACGAACAAAACTGAGAGATCTTATCAAAACACTCCCTGGCCCTATCAATATCATTTTCCTCTTTTATAAGCCGATAGATTTCAACGAGCTGTGCTGGAATAACATTACCACATGATGCTACAGCACCAGTTGCTCCTGATACAAGAGCATCAAAAAAGATGTTATCCGATCCTATGAATATATCAATACTATCTCCAGCAAGCGCCTTAACCTCATGAACACGGGAGGCCAAACCAGAACTTTCCTTTATATAATCGATATTATCTATCTCAGCAAGCCTCTTTACTAACTCGGGTTGAATATCAATCTTGCTTGTGTGCGGGTTATTGTAGATCATTATCGGGAGCTTCACCTTGCTTGCCACAATCTCATAGTGCTTGTATATCTCATCATCATTTAGGGGGTAATAATAGGGCGGAAGCATTAAAAAGCCTCCAGCACCAAGATCTTCGCCTATTTTGCAGTATTCGATAGTTTCCCTGGTTGATGGTGCACTTGCTCCAAATAATACAGGTATCTTACCATTTACCCTATCTATGATTGTCCCCGCGACCTTTCTCATCTCTTCGGTGGCAAGCATCGGAAACTCACATGTACTTCCGTTTGCAATCAATCCATGAACCCCTTTATCGAGAAGAAAGTCTATATGTTCTGAAAGCGCAGAATAATCAATAGACTGATCGGATTCCTTGAATGGAGTAAGAGGAACTGGAAAAACTCCCTTAAATTTTCCCATTGTATTAACACCTCCTGTAATAATTATGATTTTTCAAATCTAGAAAAACTTAATCTTTCAATAGGTATTACTGTCTCTTCTCCTGCGATCATCTGGGTTATTAATTTTCCTGTTATTTGGGAAAGGCCAATACCATCACCTTCATGACCGGCAGCAATGTAAAACCCAGGAACTTTTTCAACTTCGGATATAATTGGAAAGTGATCAGGCACCCAAGGTCTTAAGCCAGCATAGGCCCTTATAATAAGAATATCTTTTAAAACTGGAAAGAAACGAATGGCTCTTTCTGCTATTCCCTGAATAACCTCTATCGATACATCGGTGTTATAACCTACAAAGGCTCTGCTGCTTCCAATTACAAAATTATTTGCCAGGGTCGGTTCAAATACAAGTGCAATTCCCATTGCCTCTAGCTCAGGACTAACATCTCTTTTGTAACTTTTATCTCCAAATTTGGTTACTATATAACCAAACTCCACAATCGGTCTTCTACCTACCTGGAATGTCTTCTCTGCCACCAGTAATTGTCCCTGACGGGGAATAATTGGAACATCTATACCCACCATTTTTCCAATTACCGGGGCCCATACACCAGCACAATTCACCACCCTCTCTGTTTTTATTGCCTCTTTATCTGTTATTACCTCCTCAACAGCTCCTCTTCGATTCAGTTTGATACCTTTTACAGAAGAAAATGAAAAAATATCAGCTCCATTTTTTTTAGCTTCCAAAACAAGAGAAAATGTTAAAGTCATAGGATTTATAGAGCCATCACACCCTATCTCCATTCCACCTATAACATCTTCAGCAACATAGGGCTCTTCATCATGAATCTCCTTTCTATCAAGCATACGGAATGGATAGCCATCTAGAGCCTGCTTTTTTACATAATCTCTTGCTATATCCATTTCCTCTTCATTTTCTATAAGATATAAACTTCCCTTTTGTACATAATCAAAGTTATATGGGAGTTCATAGTTGAGCCTCTTAAATAATTCTAGGCTAGCATAGGCCATTTCTGTATCAAAACCAGGCTTCTTATCAGCAATTAATATATCTCCGTCACACCTACTTGATGTTCCAGATGCTATATCACCCCTTTCTACTAATGCGACATTCATATCTTCCTTTGATAGATAATATGCGACTGAAGCCCCTATAATTCCTCCACCTATTATAACAACATCGTATATTTTCATCTCTTATCTTTTTCTATTTTTATTACTACTTACCTTTTAAGGATCCAAAACTTATCGGCCTTACGGGGGGACGAACTGTATCTGGTTTTATCTCTTCAGGCCTTTTACTTAGCTGTTTTATTAATATATCTTGTACTAGTTTTTCACAGCTGCGTCCCTGACATAACCCCATACCAGCTCTTGTTCTTCTCTTAATTCCAGTTATATCATGGGCACCCTCTTTTACTGCCTTTTTTATTTCTCCAAGGGTAACTTCTTCACATCTACAGATAATAAGATCACTGTCTTCAGTCATTGTTCTCCCTCTTTCTCGCTCTTTTAATGCGAACTTCGAGTATTAAAATTTGACAAAATTAATCATAATATTTATGTAAAGTTTTACATTATCGATAATATATAATACGAAGTTCGCAGGCACTGCTTTATTTGTTCTATGTGTTCACTACTTATTATCTACTTTTCTAAAACTCTAAATTCGCTCTTTTAATCCCTCTAACATCATTAATCAAACTCTTTGGTACTTCAATGGTTATAACAGATGTCCTGTCAAAATTTTTAGCAGTTAAAACTTTTACTATTTTTGCCTTACAAACAATAGCTCCACTTCTGTCAACTGCTTCAACCTCTTTACCCTCTTCTGGTAAGGGTAGATACTCGTATGGAAAGCTGACAGTCCCTGAATCTTTAGAAAAAGTTTTATCAATAACAAAGATCGCTAATCCAGGGCAGCCAGCTATACAGATTCCACAACCGGTACAGATATCCTCCTTAAGACGTGGAATATTTGTTATGGGATTACCTATTTCTATGGCCCCCTGTTTACAATCAATTTCACAGGGATTACATGGAATTTCCTGTATACACTCAATTATCGCTATCGGCCCCCTTTCAATACGCTCTTCCGAAGGATAACATCCCGCATCTCTAAGCTCTTCTACAGAGAGGATACCTGTCTTTTCTGAATCAACCTTCATCTTTTTCTCTTTTCTGTAATAAGTTTTTTGGCTATCATTCTCTGCTCACCAAAAGGTCCCATTCTTAATTCACTTAACCTCTTCCAGATCTCATGTTTTATTTCTTTTGCTTCCTTCGAAGCTATTAATCCCAATGATTCTGCTATTGCAACCCCTGCTAATCTCCCCTCCTCAATAGCAGAACTTGCCTCCTCAATTCCCGCAGTATCACCTGCCACATATATACCAGGATATGAAGACTCCATATTTTCATCATGCACAGGCAGCCACCCTCCCAGCTGAGGAACAAAATAACATTCACAATCATGCATCCTGGCCAGTTCTATCAGCGGTCTTAACCCGGCTGCAATTGTTACAGTATCGACTTTTAATCTTTCCTCACTTCCAGTAATGGGCTGAAAATTCCCATCCAGCCTGTATATTACAGCTTCTTCTACTTCCTTTTCCCCTCTTGCCTCTAAAATTGTATGAGAGGTATAGATAGGAACTGCAGCCCTCCTAATCTTTGTAGCATGAACCCCATAGCCCCCAATCTTTCCAGCTGCTTCTAAAATCGCTACGACCTCTGCTCCAGCCTGTAGCAATTGATAAGATACAATTAATCCAACATTTCCCGAGCCAACCATAAGAATCCTTTTACCGGGCAAAACACGATGAATATTTATCATCGTTTGTGCTGCACCAGCGCCCATAACTCCAGGTAATGTCCAACCCTTAAAACTAATTGCATTTTCAGATGCACCTGTGGCAATTACAATTTTTTCCGCCTCAATAATCTCTGTCTTCCGGGAAGAGTAGTCATTCTGTCTTTCCACTCCTATCTTTCTCTCTTTAAACAAACCAATCACTGCACTATTTAACCAGAGCTTAACTCCTGCGTCTTCTGCCTCTTGAAGAAGCATTTCACCAATATCAATTCCTCTTAAACCTGAATAATGGGCAGATGAGCCAAAAAATTTGTGAATCTGTTTAAATAGCTGTCCTCCGGCCTTCGAATTTTCGTCAATTAATAGAACCTGAGCCCCTCTTTTGGCAGCTTCGATTGCAGCAGATAAACCTGAAGGACCTCCTCCAATAACAACCACCTGACATTCAGTCATTACCAGGACCCTCTTTTCCCACACCGTACTGGGTTTTAACTACCATACCATCCTCAACAGGAGTAATACAGGTTCTTACATTGGGAACATCGTTAACTATCATCACGCAATCCGTGCATTGACCTATCCCGCAGAATATTCCGCGTGGTGTTTTATTCTTTACCGTATAACGATTTATACGAATTCCAGCAGCATTCAAGGCAGCGGCTATCATCTCACCCTTCTTTGCCCGAACAGTCCTGCCATCAACAATTATGGATACTGTTTCTTTGAGCTCTTCTTTACCCAGTATAGGATGATCAACTATTCTGTTAGACATTAAGAATCTTTCCCTCCTGTCTTTTGTAACTCAAGATGATACTGTAATGATTTCTATTGGGCATAATAATAGATTAACTCAAAAAATAGCCATGAGGAATAGGATCATCTGGATCTATTACCCACTGATTAATTCCAATTACATATGCACTTCCAGTAACCTCGACGACAACAGCATCAAACTTTCCTACTTTAGTCTCTTTCAATATTTTCGCCTTAAAGATAGTATTGGTAATGCTTTCATGTACAAATGTTCTATCCATGTCTAATTTACCTTTGGAATAAAGCATGGCTACTCGGGCAGATGTACCTGTTCCACAGGGAGAACGATCTACAGAACCTGGTGGAATAACTACTGCATTTTTAGCATCCGATCCTTCAAGATCAGGTTCTCCACAAAACATAACATGGGTAACTTCATCAATAAATGGCTTTTCAGGATGATAAACTTCAATCTGCTCATTAACCGTATTTTTTATTATATTTCCAATCTCTATTATTTTGCCTCCATTTTGAGGCTCTAATTTAAGGCCAAACTTTTCTGCTGGTATCATAACATAATAGTTCCCTCCATAAGCAATATCCATCTTGACCTTTCCAAAACCCTCTACTTCTATCTCTTCCTCTTTTGCAAAGAGAAAGGCAGGAACATTGGTAAATGAAACTTCTTTAGCTACATTGTCTTCTACCCTGACCTTAACCTTTACAAGACCTGCTGGTGTATCAAGGGTTATATTTGTTACAGGCTCTTTAGGCTCTACAATACCAGCCTCAATCAGAGTTGTTGAAACTCCAATTGTATCATGTCCACACATTGGCAGATAACCGCCAACCTCTATGAATATCACCCCTATATCTGCCTGGGGATCACACGGCTCAGTTAAGAAAACGCCAGACATAACACTGTTACCTCTTGGTTCAAACATCAATGTCTTTCTTATCCAATCCTGTTTTTCCTTGAGGTAAAGCATCTTTTCACTCATTGATTTCCCAGGTATTGGAGGTAATCCCCCAAGGACTGTCCTTGTAGGCTCACCTGCAGTATGGGTATCTATCGTTGAAAAAATTCTTTTGAATCTCATATTTTCATTTCCTTTATTTTAGATTAACGGCCACATTAAAAAATCCGAATTTTAAAACCTTACAGCCGTATTAAATTTATAACTTTATCTAATAACGTAAATATAAATTGTCCACAACTTTGACATGATTACACTCACGAAGCGATCTTTTTTTCTTGATATGGTTTTAGATCATAGTATACCTGCAATTTTACTATAAACAACTAATTCAGTATGTCAATTGATAAATTAAAAGCAACTATGAGAAGATGTGAAACACTTTTATTAGGTAGTAGAGAGAAACACCGAGCATAAGGATTCCTGCAGCTCTGTTTATGAGCTTACTCCTCTGTACTAAAAACTCGATGATACGCTTGCTTACCGCCTGGGAAAGCAGTTGTGCGGCTATACCAATGCCAAAGATTAGAAAGTTCGCCATATTGGAGATGAAGTCGAAGCCTGAGCATGTAAGGCTCTTAGTGAAGAATGCTGTAATCATTCCAGGATTGCATGGAAGAACAACAGCGCCAAAAAATAATCCGAAAAGGAATGCCTGAGGAAGGGGTTTCTTTGCCTCTTGAACTCGAACTTTTGGAAAGGTTCTTCCAAGGCCCACTTGAAGGATAAGCAGTATGCTAATTTCTGCAAGAATACCAAAAGCAATAGACGAGACAAGGCCAATAACACTGGTGAGAGATACACTCAGGATTGTCGTAAACAAAACGCCAATCTCCCAATTAAGCTGTTTTATCACTCTATGCTGTCTGGTGCATTTAGGGTAGCACACTGCAAAGGTCTCCAGGATAACGGGCTTCGGCTTGAAATCGGCTACTTTCTTAATGTTTGTTACTCAATTTTAGTGAAAGATGTGATTTCACTCAGCTAATTTTCTCTTATAACTGAGTCATTGACCTCGATTTAATAGCAACCTAAATTTTTTATAAGGAGACTATGGAACCATTCATAAATACAAGACAATCTGTTCGCGGTTATTATGTGAGGGCAACAGCCTTCTATCCACTGTATGGGGGTTTAAACGACCAGATAAATAGTGTACTTCCTTTGCAGCCAGTGCGGTTTCAACGTGTGTTTCCCCGCTACCGACTATCCACTTCTGTAACACGAGATACGGGGTTGGGCCCCTCTGTGGAAATGATGCCTGTTTTGATACAGCTATATAAAAAACCTAGGGCTCACCCATGGATAATAAGAGCCTGCAATAAATACAATATTGATATATTGGTATAAAACACCTCTTGAAGAAAATACCCGCAGGAAGTATAACTAATAGTAGACATCCTCTGCTGTCTATTATTTCTTGGATGATAAAATGTCCGATTTCAGACCAGCATATCTCAAGCTCAACGAAGCAGGTGAGCTCGATATCAGGATCGAGAAATTATACAGGATTCTGGAATCCTGCGAGCTCTGCCCGAGAAAGTGCAGAGTTAACAGACTAGAAGGTAAAACAGGGTTCTGCCGGGCACAAAAAGAGCTTGTTGTCTCGAGCTACAATCTACACTTCGGAGAGGAGGAACCTCTTGTTGGATCTCGCTCGACCCTGGCGCTTAACCTCTTTGGAACGGGACATGCAGGTGGCTCTGGAACGATATTCCTGACCTACTGCAATCTTCTCTGTATCTATTGTCAGAACTTCGACGTGAGCCACCTTGCAGAAGGAGTGGAGGTCTCCCCTGAAAGAGCAGCAGCAATGATGCTCGAGCTTCAGCGAGCAGGAGCGCATAACATAAACTTCGTTACCCCTACTCATTTTACACCTCAGCTCGTAAGGGCCGTTAAAATAGCCATTGATAAGGGATTGAATCTTCCTATAGTATGGAACTGCGGTGGGTACGAGAATGTCGAGATAATCAAGCTTCTCGATGGGATTGTCGATATCTACATGCCAGACATGAAGTACAGCGCCCCAGAGCCTGCTAAAAAGTACTCACAGGCACCAGACTACTTCGAACGGTGTAAAGAAGCGATTCTGGAGATGCACCGACAGGTTGGAGCGTTAAATCTTGATGAGAACGGGATAGCATACAGGGGCCTTCTGATAAGACATCTCGTTCTCCCAAATGGCCTGGCTGGAAGCGAAAGGATACTTAAATTCATCGCAGAAGAACTCTCCAGGGACAGCTTTGTGAACGTCATGTCACAGTACAGGCCTGTTGGAGGGGCATGCGAACATCCAGAATTGAACCGTCACCCTACGTGGGAGGAGTATTTCAATGTTGTGGACATGGCAAAGGAGCTCGGTCTGACAAGAGGGCTTCAGAGAAAGCACCTGGAGAGGTTTTGATATGCGAGATTGGAAGGATATCTGTCAGGTAAAAACATTTTTTATAGATGGAATCGAAATCCCTTCAGTGAGCCTCGGTACCTCGCCCTTCATAGGGGCTGGACAGTTTGGCCCAAGGGCCGGGGAATACTATAAACAGTTTTATCTCAACCCCATGAATATAGTAGCTATCATAAAAAAATCAACCGAGCTCGGTATTCCGGCCGTACAGGCACTTGCCTACGATAAAATAATCAAGGCAATTGTTCATGCCCAGATAGAACTCGGCTTAAAGCTTTCTACAACTGTTACCATTGGAGTGCAGAACTGGAAAAAGGAGCTTGAGGAGGTTAAAATTATAGATCCTGCTATAGTATTCATCCATGCAAGGATAACAGATTTGAGGAATTTTGGCATTCTAAAGAATATGATCCAAATGATTGAAGCAAAGGGAATGATCCCGGGGTGCGCAACTCACAACCCTGTAAGGACCATCCCTTTTATCGAGGATTCCGGTCTTGATATCAAATGCTACCTTGCACCTGCAAATACGACTGGGCTTCTTCTCGGAGAGGAGCCAGAAAGATTGGTCGAGCTTTTAAAAAATATAAACAGAACTGTGATCGCTAAAAAGGTTCTTGCAGCTGGAAGTGTTGGACCTGAGGAGGCATTTTCTTTTGTATCAAAGCTTAAAAATGTGGAGGGAATCACTGTTGGCATTGCATCAGTTGAGGAGGCCTGTGAAACATTTGACATAGCAAAGAGGTTCTGGCCGAAAGATGGGTAAGTATATGGGATGATCTCCAGAAGGCTCCTTTTTGTATCTTTTCATTATTTGGTCAGGCAAGTGCATATTTTAATTCACCATCGAGACTTGAACGTATGTATGCAGTAGGACCACTTATTACGTAAAAACAGGCGCTGTCCCTATTTTTTATTTTTCAGAATGCCATATGAACATGTGAGCTTTGTCCATCTCATCAATATACTCAGGTAAAAATTTCTCATAAAAGCCAATATCAAGATGATGAACCTGTACAAGAACCGGTATGAACATCGCATCCTGATATTTCGGTATCTTGCCATAGGTTTCATAGATATAACTGCAGTATGACTTTGTGGCTTCTACAATTTCATCGTACATCTTATGTCTTGGAATATTGTAACCTTTTTTTGCATAGATCCCATCTGGTCCCCATTTTATAGAGGCTATCTCTTCGCAGGCATTCTGTAAAGTTCTGTATGGAGGACAATATCCCTCTAATATGCCATCTATTCCCACAGGATTAGGTGTAGCTTGAGGGAAAGATCTATCCCTTGGCTCTTCAAACCTCATGTTCAATGCTTTCATTACAGTTACAAGATCGATTGTATGCATCATAAATGAACCAAGCCCCATAGCAGTTGCTGCAAGGCAAAGGTTCTGAACTGCCATCCCTGCCTCAAGGTTGCATAACCATGGTAAAATCGCTTCATACTGAGAAATGGTCATCCTCGGGCCATTTAAAAATCCATTATCAATCCATTTTCCCACACCTGCAGGCTGATTCTTTACAGCGTCCCATAGCTGCCATTTAAACTGTGCCAGCCCTGTATACAACATATTGATATACTCTCTTGTTGTATCAGCAATTGGTATGAATATGGTAGTTCCAGGGAGATTTACCATGCTTTCAAAAGCGGATCCAATCGCTTCACGGGGAATATCAATTCTTCCATCCTTCAGTTTAACAACATTCTTTTTATAATCCTCAAGGATTCTCTTCCTATCCTCAAGAGTTTTAATCCTCACTCTCTTTCTTGGAATAATCTCATCTGAAGAACAGGCCTTATAGTAATACACACCTTCATCATTGGTAAAGAAGAGGTGTAGTGTTAGCGACGCGCATGGACTTGCCGCAGTTCTACCGATAACAGTAAGATGCCCCAAAAGATGTCTGATCTCTTCTACAGTAACTCCTGTTATGCCAGAGGCAGCAAAACAGAGAATTGCAGTCTCCAAATCATTGAGTGCTACAGGACGTTCTTTAGAGATATATCTAAGCCCAGCGCGCTTTGAGAGCAGCTTTCCTCCTTGGGGAAATCTTCTTGTCCGCCTTGTATACATCGTTTTAAATAGAGGTGCATCAAAAGCTATAGACATCGCTCTTTACCCTCCTCACAAACTTTTAATAAGTTAAAATCTCCCTATAATAAATAGGAAAAGCATGTACTCCCTATATAATTCTAATACTTTTTAAAGATCTGATTGTAGAGACCTTTTTCTTTAATTCTATCAAGGCCCTGATTGAAGAGATTAACCAGCTCAACGAGCTCTTTCTGAAAAGCAACATGAAGCCTTCTTTTTATTTCATATCCTTCAACCATCTCAATACAATTAATATTCGTCTTTTTCATTAGATAGGCTGCAACACCGATATCCATTATTGCTAGGTCAAACTCCTCTCTTTTTAGACCCTCAAGAAGACTTTCCTGATTGTCCACCTCTACCTTCAAAGATTTATTCAAACTGTCAATTATAAAATCATAGCTATAACCTGCTAAAACCCCAAGCCTGTAACCCTCAAGCTGCACCGATAGTTCAATATCTTTAATGAGATCTAAAGAAGATTTAGCATTTCTATAAAAAACAGTCCTTGCAGTTCTCAATGGCTTTGAGAATAAAAATATTTTCTCCCTTTCGGGCGTGCGAGTAATTTGAAATATTCCATCAGCTTTCCTCTTTTCCATTTGCTCAATACAAACATCCCACTTAAAGAGCCTGGTTTCCATCTCTATACCATGCTCCTTAAAGGCGCGGGTTATAATATCATGATCAACTCCTTTAATAATTCCGTTCTCCTCATATTGATATGGGGGATAAGGATCTGCTACGAGTTTAACTGTTTTAAACATCTGTATGTCTTTGTTATTGCTTTTGTAGAAATGAAATCCTTAATCTCGTCAAAAACTTTAATTAAGATAGTTTAAGGAGTGCGGTATTTTAATGCCCGCAGCTCTTTGCAAGTTCTATTAGTTCCGGATGAACGACCTCGCCATCCTTTGTAATGGGCTTGCCATCGCATGAAACTGAACTTGCTAAGCATATTCCATCTATGTGGGATGCTGCTACTCGAGGTTTACCGCCAGAGTACATAGGGCCCTGATAACCAAAACCCCATTCTGTGCTTCCCCATACCCTCTCATCTTCCGTTGTGGTAAAACCTAGCTTTGCATTTGGATTGAAACCATAACAGACATGCGCAGCTATATACATATTTGGATCGTTTAGTTTCTCAAACCACTTTTTTACAATCTCTGCCTCTTTCCCGCCACGAATTTCCTTAATCCTTCCTTTTTGGACTTCATAAATAACAGGCTCCGAAACCTTACCTATATCTGCCTCGCCGCCACCTGAAATGGCCCCATCAAAGACCAGTGTTCCATTGATGGTTTCCTCTTTCGGCGCCCATCCAATCTGTCCTGTTAGAAAATGCCCTCCAGGTGTTTCAGCAATATGCTCATTTGCAAAAGGGCGATCTGGATGATTTTCAAACTCAATGTCTGTTCCAGAAGCATTAACAATCTTTATCTTTTTTGCTCTCTCTGTTAACTCCACAACCTTTTCCTGAAAGGCTATTTGAGCCTTAATATCAACCTCTCCTATACAGCGGATCAATTGATCTGGTGATAAACCTCCAAGCATAAGATTTCTCGTGCGTCCATTTGTTACAGCTCTCTCCCATGCCGTGCCGTACAGTAACCACTGATTGTTAAGTTCTATCCAGGCATCTGCTTCAGGACATGCTGCTATAAGCGGAGCAGGCAAATATGGATCTGTTGCCTTCCCATATCCCTTTGGCGTTGTGTGCCATGCTACCATCACCTTTGCACCAAGTGCCTCCCCTGCCTTTGCCATCTCTTCCGCAACTCTAAAATCACTGATAGAGTCAATTGTGATTAAGAGATTTTCGCCTTCTTTCACTCTAACGATCTCTTTAACTGTCTTGTAAGCGGCTTTAAACAATTCTAGATCGCGATTTGTTGGCATATTCTCTCCTAACATTGATATACATTAAATGTGATTAAAGCCTGGTATGTTTATATATTATCCGGGCATGCAAGTTTTAAAGTAATTTATGCTTTCTTCATGCGTACTTTAGCTAGTAGTTTTTGAATATTCGGTGCCAATCCCTCAGGAAGAAGCACAATTACTAATACAAATATTAATCCAAAGAATATACGAAAGTATCTTTCAACTGGTACCAGGAGCTCTGGTACAAGTATAACAAAAAGGGCACCTAAAACAGGACCATAAAAAACCCTGCTCCCACCTATTAGAGGAATGAAAAAGATATACAGGGTTGTAAAAACCTCTATATCAATAGAAGAAATAAACCCTGTGTAATTAACATATACGGCACCGCCAAATCCGGATATAAAACAGGCAATAGTATAGGCAAGTATCTTATACTTTCGAGTATCAATTCCAACAGCCTGAGTTAATCGATCATTCTCCGATATTAAAGTTAAAATTTTTCCTGTTTTCTTTCCCATAATCCATAAAAATAAACCTGCTACCAATACTGTTAAAATTATTACTATAATATATAAGGTCTTACGTTCTATAAACTCGGTTATACCACTGAAATATAAACCGCTTCTTCCCCCTGTAATATCCTGTAGCGCGTTAATTAGCGTAGGAAAAAGAATTGCAAGTAAGAAGGATGTCATACTCACATAGAAGCCCCTGGCCCTGATTGTAGCGAGGAATAGAATGACACCTACCACAGGTGCAAAGGCTGCACTGATAAACATTGTCGCAAGCAAAGGCCATCCAAATATTTCGGTTAGAACTATTGTCCCATAGGCTCCAATTGCCATTGTAACGGAATAGCCAAAGAATGGCTGGCCACTTTTAAAAAATAAAAACCATGCTACATAGCCCTGGATAAGAAACAGATACACGTATCCTGTAACTTCCTGTAGATAACCTCCTCTGAAAACGAATAAAAGAGGCAATAGGAGTATTAAAATAGTACCTATCTTTTCATAATGACCTTTCACTACCCAAGATCCCCTTTGGAGCAATTATTAAAACAAGAATAACAACAAAATACAGAATAACATTCTGCCATTCTCCTCCAAGCAGATAGCCACTGAAACTCATAACCATACCCATAATCAATGCGCTAATTATTCCTCCCCATATATTTCCTATCCCTCCAACTACAGCAATAATGAATCCCATAAATCCCAGATCCCAACCACTTGAAAGCTGGAGGTTATACAGTGATCCCCAGAAAATCGCTCCTATACATGCCAGAGCACAGCCGATACCTGATGCAATACTGAATATCTGTGTGGTTTTAATTCCAATGAGTTTTGCTAATTTAAGATTTTGAGATGTTGCCTGCCAGGATTTTCCAACCTCTGTATTCTCTTCCAGTAAACGAATAATCACTAACGTACCAAGAGCAAACAGAAGGGCGATAATTTTAAAGCCTTCTACTGTAACTCCTGCGAGGTTTATTGTTCCTATACGGGGAAGTTCAATAGAGATGTTAGGACGGGGGAAAATGGCCCTTATAAAACCTTCTACCATAAAACCAACTGAAACAGTTATTATAAAAAATAATGTAGCTTCTCCTCCCCTTTCACTGATAGGGGTTAGTAGTATCCGCTGTACAATATAGCCTATAATAAAACAAACAATGATTCCAATTAAAATTGCTAACCCCATATTAAAAGAAAGGAAATACCAAGTTACAAAACCTCCAAAAACACCAATAACTCCTATTGCAAAATTCGGAATACCGGTTATACCATAAATAACCGCTACACCCAGCACAGGAAGAGACAAGATCCCACCCATAATTAAGCCTGTAATTATTCCGTTTAAAAGCATACAATTTCCTGCTGTAAAGCTAATACGAAAATATACATCGATTCGATAAAGTTATTTTATATATGCAATTGATTATTACACTAAGTCAGGTATGAAATAAGCATATTACAATAAACAGATAACTGATTCCTTACCTATACACCCATACTTTATCTACTTCTCGTTGCCTATTAATCACAATTAACTGATTGAACCTAGGTAGAGGTCTTTTACTGCATCTCTTGAGATATTCTCCTTCTTTTCATCGAATCTTATTTCACCGGCCTCTAATCCAAAAAGCCTGTCTGCAATATTTAAAACTTTTATATTCTGTTCTGAAAGGACAATTGTCTTTTTTGTATCCTCTTTTATCTTCTTCAGAGTTTCAAAAAGCTTAGTTACCAGCTTGGGTGCAAGACCTATTGAGGGCTCATCTATGAGCATGACCCTTGCATTTGAAGCTATCCCTATACCTACAGCAAGCATCTTCTGCTGTCCGCCACTCAATGTATTTGCTATCTGCTTTCTCCTATCCCAGAGGACAGGGAAGAGTTCATACGCATAGTCAATCAGCTTTTTTTTATGAGCACGATCGCTGAGAATAACACTTACCTCAAGATTCTTCTTCACTGACATTAGGGGAAAGATATTTCCCTCTTGAGGTATAAGCATCAATCCAAGCTGACGACGTCTAAGCACAGTCCATCTCTCAATCTTATAACCTAAAAAGTTTATCTGACCTTCCTTTATTTGCAATGAACCTGCTATAGACTCAAGAAGGGTAGTTTTTCCAGCGCCGTTTGGCCCAACTATACCCACAATCTCGTCATTATTTGCATAGAAATTTATAGCTTTCAGAGCACTTATCCTGCCGTAGTTTGTGGTTAAATTGGAAACCTTTAAAATGGGCTCGCTCAATTTGTTTCCCTTTCTACTCTAGATATACGTCATGCACATCCTTGTTTTTTCTTATTTCCTCAGGCAATCCTTCAGCTATCTTGCTTCCCTCATCCAGCACAAAAATCCACTCAGATGTCTTCATAATCGGCCTTATCTCATGTCCTATCTGGAATATTGTATGTCCTCTATCCCGAAGGGTTTCGATAATTCCACAAATTTTTTCTGTTTCAGTGGGAATCAAGCCACCTATAAGTTCGTCTAATAGTATCAATTTCGGATTTGTTGCTAATGCCCTTCCTAACTCAACCAGTTTACAATCAAGAGGAGGAAGGCTTGAAACAAAATCGTTTGTCTCCCCTTCCAATCCTAAAAACTCTAAAATCTCATTAACCCTTTCCTTCCTCCTCTGCTCTTCCATACTATCCTTTAACATCCCTGCAATAACATTATCAAAGACGCTCAGGTTTGGAAATAGATTCTTCTGCTGATAGGTTCTTGCAATTCCCTTCCTGCAGATTTCATGGGGTTTCATATAAGTTATATCCTCACCCATAAACTCGATCTTCCCAGAATCTGCAGGAATAGCTCCTGTTATAAGGTTAAAAAGAGTGGTTTTACCAGCTCCATTCGGTCCGATCATGCTCCAGATCTTTCCACTCTCCAATGTCATGCTCACATCTTCAAGAGCGTGGATCCCACCAAACTTTTTATATACATTGTTTACCTTTAACATTTTCTATTTTAAATCCTGCCCTTTCTATTTCCTTACAACAGATCTTTAATCCTGATTATTTGGCCTTGGGATAACTTTCATCTGATTCGAGTTTCTTGTATCCTTTCAGTTCATCAAGAATTTCATGCATAGTCATATTAGGAGTTTGATAAACTTTCACCAATTCTGGATGAAGATCAAAGCTCGGGTCAAGGTCAGAAGAACCAGGAACAAACTTAATTATCGCTGCCTTGGCACCTGCATTGTTTCCAAATCCATCCAGAGGTCCCATTGGACTTATACATACGTTTTGAAAAGATGTCTTCTGCATCAGATCGATAATCACATCAGGATCCTTAGTCTGTGCTTTCTCGTAAACCTCTTTGATCCAGTATATCACCTGATAATAGTTATTCGTGTATGCCTCTGGATAGGCCTTTTCACCATATTCTTCCTTCCATCGCTTTACAAACTCTTTCCAGGCATCACTTGTTGGATCATGATCCGCAAGGGTATAGATATTTTCTGCCCCATATGCACCTGTTATCTTCGCACCTCCCATGTTTGAGTAGGTTGTTCCATAGAGCATTACTCTGGGCATTGCACCAGCATCACGCAGCTGTGTAGCTACACTGAACCAACCGGCTCCAGTATAGGGGCAGAAGATCGCATCCGGTTGCTCTGATTTAACAATTAGCATTTCAGTTGTATAATCTGTCTTGTCAAGTGGTGTGTAAATCACAGGGCCAATCTCAAAGGGTTTGCCGTTCTTTTCCCAGTATGCCTTTAGGCCCATTCCATTGCTGTATCCCCAATCGTAATCTCCAGCAATAATTCCGACCTTCTTGGCACCCATCTCTTCAAAGAACCTGCCAGCAAGCTGGCCTGCAAAATAATCAGAATAGCCATAATAAACCACCCACTTACTAACAGGAACCTCTCCTGGAGGCAAATATTTGCTCATACTGAGGTGGCCACCAACAAATGCTGGTATCTTATATTTTGGAGCTTCCACACATACCGGGCTAATGGTTGTCTCAAGGGCACACCCTCCCATAACATCAGGCTTCCATGTTCCCACTTCCCTTTTTAGCTTTCTCTGCAGTACAGAGGGCTTTGTTTCTGTATCTATAACCTTGTACTCGATCTCTGAAAAGCCTTTTATACCCGCAGCATTGATCTCTTTAACAGCTAACTTCATAGCCCTATCGTAAGCAGGGCCAATGTTACCAGCAGCGCCTGAGAATGCAACAGTGCCTAAAATTCTTATGGGTTCTTCCTCCTTTTCTGCTTCAGCAAACAGAATGCCGGAAACAAGCCCAACAGCAAGCAATATACTGGTACCAATTACTATAATCAGTTTTAGCCTGCTTCTTTTAAATACCTTCTTTAACATATCCTCCTCCTTTAATTTTTTTTTAAAATTGTGATTAAATAATCACAGCACATCAAGAGCAATTGATGTTCATCTCATGAAGTCATCAGTAAATACCTTTCAAAAATTCCCAGTTCAGCCTGGTTGTCCTCCCTGTCTCATCACCTCCTCCCTTGATAGAGTTGCCTACTACCATCTAATATATTAAACACATCTTACTTACAGCCATAAAAACTTCATATTACCTTAAAAGATTTACTTTCCAATTGCCTTTGCTATATCTACAAGCTCTGGATGGACTACTTTTCCCTCTTTAACTAACAGTTCTTCATCCAACCTTACAGTTGAGTTAAGACATATTCCATCAGCATGAGATACAGCTTCGGGTAAACTTCCCTCAAACATCGGTCCCTGATAGCCATTTCCCCATTCAGTCGATCCCCATACCCTTTCATCTTCTGTACATAATCCTGTAAGAATAGCTCCTGGATTAAATCCATAACATACATGAGCAAGATTATACATATTGGAATCATTGAGTTTCTTGAGCCAGTTACTCATCGTTTTGGCTTCTTCCTGACCGTTGATTTCAGCAATCCTTCCCTTCTTAATAACCAACTCAATAGGATGAGCAAGAATCCCAAGGTCAGCTTCACCACCACCAGAAAAAGATCCATCAAACACGATAACGCCATTTATACTTTCTTCCCTGGGAGCCCATCCAATCTGTCCCACTAGAAAATGTGGTCCTGGCACATCTGCACGTATCTCATTTGTTATAGGTCTTTCTCTCACATTCTCAAAGGAAACATCAGTACCTGCCGGCGTTGTAATACGCATTTTGGATGCATTATGAGTGAGTTCCACTACCTTATTCTGGAACTTCTCCTGTAATTCCATATCGAGCTTTGCAATACATCTCGTAATGCGTTCTGGATCTAACCCTCCCAGGAATAGATACCTTGTCCTCCCATTACCCATTGCCTCTATCCATGCTGTCGAATACAAAAGCCACTGGTTATTGAACTCCACCCAAACATCTGCAGCAGGTATGGCTACTTTAAGAGATTCAGGCAGCTGCGGGTCCGCCACCTTTCCATAACCTTCCGGTGTTGAGTGCCAGGCTACCATTACTTTAGCACCAAGGGCCTCAGCTGCCTTGGCAACCTCTGCTACAGGCTTAAAATCCATTACTGAGTCCACAGTTATTATGACTGATTCGCCCTTCTTGATTCGACACATTTCATGAGCAACTATATATCCAGCTTTCCCTAACTCTAATTCAAACATCTCTGGCATTTTGAAAATCTCCCTCCTTAATTAAATTATTTCTTTCTCCCCTGGTGCCTCATAAGCTATTTTGCTTGTATAAAGACCCATACTTACATAGATTTCTGCAAGCTTTAATGATGCCGAAGCTGGATCAATTACTGGCACTCCGAGAGCTTTCTGCAATTTTTTTGATAAGGATGACATCCCTGTGCATCCAAGAACAATAGCCTCTGCCCCATCTTCTTTAATAGCTATATTAGCCTCTGCCAAGATGGCATTAAATGCCTTTTTTTCATACTTTAAATCTAATACAGGTACGTTTGCATTTCTCACCGATGCAACTCTATTCTCAAGACCATATTTACTGATATTTTCTTTGATTTCATCAGCAGTGCTTTTTAATACTGTAACCACTGAGAATTTTCTGCACAAACCAAGTGCCAGGAGGTAGCTTGCTTCACCAGCACTTGTGACAGGGATCTTTACTGCCTCTCGTGCTGCCCTTACCACAGTATCCATTGCGCAATCCAAACTTACAGCATCAAAACCCTCTCTTTGGGCCTTTTTAACCTCCTCAATAATATATGGCGCTGCAAGTGCTTCATCATATGCAGCCTCAATAGAAACCGGCCCATGAGCTAAACATACGACCTCCACCTCATTTCCTGGTGCAGCTGTTTTCTTTCGTTCCTCAATTTGACTGTCCCTGAACTCAATAGAAGCGTTTGGTATTACAACCTTTATTCTTATTCCCATAACCTTTAGTCCCTTTCTTTTGACCTATTATTCTGATTCACTCTTCAAAACTACAGTATCCCTCTCATCCTCCAATAAAGATTCCTAATTTAATTGAAAATAAATTCTACTTTATATTATAAACAGATTAATTTCTAAGTTCATCTAGATACAGGATGTTTCAGATGTAATGAAAATTCCAGGTATAAATGCATTAAAATATTTTATGATGTGCAAGGATTGAATAATGTAAGTACAGGTTATTTTGTAGTTTGTTAAGATCGTTAATCATACTAAAAGTAATTTGACTTTCTTTATCTTTGATAATATTTTTTTGTAACCCATTAAATTATCCTCTACTCTTAAACAACAACCATTTTACTGATTTTAATAAATACGTCAAGCATTATTTAAAAAAATATTTTTTATTAAAACATTACATTATCTTATTACGAATTACATAACACATTATATAATATTTTCGATAATAGTATTTTATCCTTTTTCACCATTCACAAAAGACCCATAATTATGATTTGGTTTCTTTAATAAAAGAGAATTCAAGGTATTTCTATCCACTTATTTATAGCATCTAAATAAACAAATGTCTCTGTAGTTTTAATCCCCTCAATCCTTGAAAGATCCTCTATAAGAAACTTATTCAACTCCTTTCTGGAATCCAAAAAAACCTCTACTATTAAATCATACTGTCCTGTTGCATTACATACAGAAACTACACCTTTGAGCTTTGATATTCTTTCCATTGTTTTCTTGTGAGTTCTCTTTTCTAACTGCATTCCTACCAGAGCTGTAATACTTGTCTCAATGGCAAACGGATTTATTGAAGCAGAAATCTTAAGTAATCCTTTCCTGATCATTCTTTTCGTTCGAAAGCGTATTGTTCCATCAGAGACCTTTAATTTTTTTGCTATCTCTTTATAGGAAATCCTTCCATCTCTCTGTAGCTCTTTAATGATCTTCTGATTAAGATCGTCTATTGGTATTGCATCTTTATCCAAGATTGCCCCTTAACTCACGACATTTTCATCTATAATCATAAACATTCATAAAGAAAATATCAAGAGAAATGAGTAGTTTCATTATTGAATATATAAAAATTACTCAAAACGTAAAAAATTATATATTTTATTACTTGATTAATAATTTTATTATATTATAATACTCATATAGAATAAAATTAGCGGTATCCTTATAGCGCATGCAGATTTTGCAATATCGATAATCCTCTACTGGAGGTATGTACAATGCTTGGAAAAATCAGCCCTATTTTAAATGAAAAGCTATGCAGTTTAAAGGAGAGTGGCAGATTGAAAGGAGCCGAAAAGGTCATTATTGATACAATACCTCCTCATGATGGCCACGGAAGAAAAATAGAGCTCAGTGACGGAAGCTCTGTACTAAACTTTGCATCAAATAGTTATCTGGGAATCTCCAATGATCCAAGATTAATCAAAGCTGAACATGAGGCAAGCTTAAAGTTTGGAGTTGGCCCCGGTGCAGTCAGGTTTATTTCAGGAACTCAGAAGCCCCATATCAAACTGGAGAGGCGTTTAGCAGAGTTCTATAAAAAAGAGGCAGCTATGATATTTAGCTCTGCTTATGCAGCTAACTGTGGTATTATAGCTCCTTTAGTAGATAATGATACTGATGTTATAAGCGATGCTTTAAATCATAACAGTATAATCATGGCTCTCAAACTTGCTGGAGTCCAAAAAGAGAGGAAGAAGATCTATGCCCATTGCGATATGAGCAAGCTAAGGATAGCTATTGATGAAACGATTGGGAGAGCAAAGAGAATAATAATTGTAACAGACGGAATTTTCAGTATGAGAGGAAATTATTCCCCTCTAAAGAACATAGTGGATTTAAGTGAGGAATACAGTCCTCAATTTGAAGAAGGTATAATTACAGTTGTAGATGATTCCCATGGAATAGGTGCCTGTGGGAAAACCGGTAGAGGTACGGTGGAGGTTTGTGACGCATATGATGTTGATATCATAACCGGCACATTGGGTAAAGCATTGGGGGTGGACGGCGGTTTCATAGTATCGGATGAAAAGCTAATTGAGTATTTGAGAGAGACCTCCCCCTTCTATGTGTATTCAAATCCTGTAAGCTCAGGAGTTGCAAGTGCTGCTTTAAAGGCTCTTGAAATTCTGGATAGCGATGAGGGATTAAAACTCCTTCAAAGATTGAAAAAAAATACAGAATATTTCAGAAAGAGAGTTGAACAGATGGGCTTTAAAACAATCGAGGGCATTCATCCCATAGTTCCCCTTGTAATTGGTGACCCTGTTAAGGCCAAGAGGGTAGCTTCAGAACTGTATAAAAAGGGGATTCTTGTTATAGCTTTAACATATCCAGTGGTTCCCAAGGACCAGGATACGATAAGAATTCAGATTTCAGCATCTCATACTAGTCAGGATATCGACTATGCTCTTCGCTCTTTTGAAGACGTTGGGAAAAAGGAAGGCATCTTAAAATGAAAAACAGCCTAGATTTAATTCCTGTAGGTCTGGATTACAAATCTATCCTGCCTAAACATAAAATAACAGCCCCTATCCCTGAAAAGATGAAGGCATGGGTCACATATAGGGGAGGAAAAACATCTCTGGAGGAGATTCAATTGCCAAAGATGTTACCCGATGACGTTCTTATAGAACCATTGTGGATTTCAATATGTACCTCTGATGTGAACAAGTTTGTATCTTTACTCCCCGGCATAGATAAGACGGTATTTGGCCATGAGTTTGCTGGCAGGATTGTTGCTGTCGGTGATAATGTTGATACAAACATTATTGGTCAAACGGTTGTTGTTGAGGAGCATTACCCATGTTTGCATTGTAAGTTATGCCTGGAAGGCAAGTACGATAGGTGCCAGAAAGAGGGATTCCTTGGCTGGTACAAATCTGGAAATCCAGATGACTGGGTTAGAGATGGCTCCTTTGCTGAATATGTCTCTATACACCACTCATGCGCTAAAAAAACTGAGGGAATTGAGAAACTCAATTTCTTTCCTTCCCTGGCAGAGCCATTTGGCAACACAGTCAAGATGGAAATGACTGTCAGAGAAAAATGTGGCCGAATACCTGAGACTCTTGCCATATGGGGGGGTTGTGGCTCTCAAGCACTATATATGGTTCCATACTTTACCTCTAAAGGAGTTAAAAACTTCGTTTTAATCTATAGAGGAATACCGGCTATGCTCTATATGAAAAAATGCGTTAATGATTTGCATGCAAATTTTTATTTTGTAAACTCGAATGACCATGAAAAACTCGATCAATTAAAAACTGAACTGGAACAGGATGATGGATTTGTAACTATCGAACTTACAGGAAACAGCGAAAATCAGGATACAATATTAAAATTCGCCTCTCCCAGGGGGAAGATATTCTATTACGGGCTTCCTGAGGGAGGGAAAAAGGCCTATATTCCAGGTACCGATATCGATATCTATTCATTTATCACTGGCAAAGCAGGGATAGAGGATATGAATCTTAACGGTGTTACTGCATTCAGGGTAATGGGAAGAGACAATGAAACATGGGATAATACTATTAAGGCCTTAAAGACAGATAAACAGCTGAGAGAATTCATAAAGAAGCCTCTAATAATGGCTGGGACTACAAAAAATATCGGAGATCTGATAAACTACCTGATTCATAATGGTGTTCGATACTCACAGGAACCCTACGGACCGAGACCGGCAAAGTTCGCAGTTATTAGTGAAAAAATGAAGACATGATATTTCAATCATTTTTGCTGAAGATCTGAGCCCCTTCAAAATCCACTCCAGTTACAATAGTCTTACCAACAAGGTGATTTTTTTCCAGTGTTTTCTGCATAGCCTGAACAACAACCTGTGTATTTTTCAGAGCAAAAGCAATAATACTCGTACCAGAGCCACTGAGTGCTGCCCCTAATGCACCAGCTTTTAAAGCCGCATTACAGATATCTTTCATTTCAGGGAATAAAGAGCTCCGATAGGGCTGATGTAGTCTATCCTGCATTGCAATAGATAAAGTCTCAAGAGTACCGGTTGCAAAACTTCCGAGCAAGAATGAGAGAGACTGAAGATTAAAGACAGCATCTTTAAAAGGAACTTTATCAGGCAGAATTTTTCTTGCAAGTTGAGTTTCAAGACGCTTGTCCGGTATAGAGATAATGCATTTGAGCTCTGGAGGGAAAGGCATCTTAAGGAAGTGTACCTTTCCCTCTTCAACTTTAGATACAGTAAGACCACCTACCAGGGCTGGTGTAATATTATCTGGATGGTAGTTTTCAAGGGGCAGGGCAAGTGCCAGAATTTCACCTGAGGATAAATTCCTTCCACAAACTTCAGCAGCCAGAAGAATTCCAGCAATAATTGCTGTAGCGCTGCCCCCCAGTCCGCGTGAGATTGGAACATTATTTTCTATATGAATACTAAGATTTTTATGAGATTCCCCCCATGTATCGAATGCTTTACTCATCGCTTTGAAAAAAAGCGAATCTTCTGGCCGATTAAGCTCATCCGCTCCTTCACCAGAAGAGGTAATCTCCAATCCTGTTTTGGAGTGGCCGATAGTAATAGTGCTGTAGATCTTTAAAGCTAAACCCACTGTATCAAAGCCAGGACCCAAGTTTGATGTAGAAGCAGGCACCCGGATCTTTATATTTTCATTAGATAGCATCCTGTTATTTCCTTTTCGCTCTTAAATATCCATTGGAATTTAATTAAAACCATCCAAATTTAAGAACAAGCTCTGCTGCTGGCCCACCTAACAGAGCATCGTTTAAGCCTGCTAAGCCCTGAGCGCCGATTACAAACCGGTAACTCACACCTGCACAGACCCTGAAAAATGTGGTTATATTTACCTCCACATCA